>CAYOWH010000046.1:305-18417 GCA_964407615.1 uncultured Bacteriovoracaceae bacterium
GGCTTTCATTGCATAGTGAAGATGAATATCTGGATCAGAAGAAATCGCTGATTGAAAAGAAGACGACAAAGATCGCAAAATGTTTTCGTCGTAAAAATAAAAAGGAGTCTCAGGAAATCCCTGAGCAAAAACACTTTCGAGCTGAGGTTTTAAGATTTTCTGAGTGGTCATGAATCGCGCACAGTCTAAACGCAAGGCTTATTTCAATTCAAGCTCTGCTTTTAATTCCTGTAAGAGTTGAACAGCTCGCTCAAGACGCTTCACTCCTTCTTCCATTCGAGCAGCTAATTGAGGATTATCTGCTTTCACCATATCTACGTAACTTCCTAAAATTTGAGATGATGTTCGAATTTCGTGAGCTAAAACACGAAATAAATGCTGACGACTTTCTTTATCCTCCATTAAATCGCCTCGACGAAGCAATTCACAAAAAACGAGAACATGCCCTGGCAAAAGGTTCTGAAGAGTCCAAATTCGATAAGTTTTCAAACCCAATTGAGCAAGAAGTTTTTGCGTGGAGGTAATTCCCGATAGAACTCGAGATAGAATCGCAGGCGCACCCAATTCTTCATTATAAAAAGTCCATGTTTTTAAAATATTCTCTTTTGAAACAGGGAATTCTTTTTCGGAAAGCTGTAAAACTTTACGCCCTCGCTCGTTCGCCAAAACGAGCGATCCTTTCTGCGAAAAAAGAAGAAAGGGAAGAGATGGATTCTCTCCCCTTTCTTTAAGAAGCTTTAATACGTGAGCTTCCGTAAGTTCAGACATTCAACATCCAATTCCTTACGGAGAAAATTTATAACCTACTCCTCGAACAGTCATAATATGCTTTGCTTTGTTCCCAAGTTTTTCTCTTAAAGAACGTACATGCACGTCAATGGTTCGGCCAGTAACCATTTTTGTGGGGCCGGCAACTCTCATCAACAAATCATCTCGAGACCAAACTTCATTGGGGCGAGTCATCAAACTACGTAGAAGACCAAATTCTGTGACTGTCAGGTGAATCGTTGTATTTTCAACAAGTGCTTGGTGAGTTGTTGGATCAAGCTCAATTCCACACAAAGCAATTTTCTCTTTTTGAGAGGAGACAGGATAAGGAAAACGCTCTGCACGACGAATCACAGCCTTCATTCGAGCCATAAAAACACCCATATCAAAAGGCTTGGGCAAATAATCATCGGCACCTTCGTTTAAACCACGAACGACATCGTTATTCTCTGTTTTTGCTGTGAGCATTAAAATAGGAATAGAGGAGGTTTTACGTTGAGCTCTCAACATTTGAGTCAGCTCATAACCATTGAGGTGACCTGCAAGGTTAATATCCACAACGATTCCATGAGGAACTTGCTCTGGACTTGTTTCAAAAAGCCTCAAAAGATCTTCAGCTTTTGAAAGGCAACGAACTCGATACCCTTCTTTTTGAAGATGAAAAGATAAAATGGACTGAAGATCTGGATCATCCTCAACAACTAAAACATAAGGTTGAGGTTTCGATTCTGGGCTCTGATCCGATTTATAAGCTAAATTAGACATTTCTGTTAAAGCTCCTCTCTACCTAAACTCTTTCGGACCACCCTCAACAATCTTTAACAATTTGTTGAAGAAAAACTAACAGAGTAAAGATTGATTAAACCCTTGAATTAATTAACCTTCTTAATTCTTAACGAAGAATTAACACATTCCTTGACTCCAGATTTAGCGACCCCATACTGGAATTATGAGCGATTCAACAAGACCGAACGTCCAAATTCCTGAACAAGTTTATCTACTTCCCTTAAGGAATGCTGTTTTGTTTCCCATGATGAAAATGCCTATCAGCGTGGGTCGCCCTCGGTCCGTTTCAAGCATCCTTCGCGTTGGAGAAGGTGGCCTCATTGGAATCGTGACTCAAAAAGACAAAAGCGTCGACGAGCCCTCTCTCAAAGATCTTTATGATTTTGGTGTCCTTGCGAGAATTGAAAAAATTCAAAAAATGACAGACGGAACGCTCACTGTTCTCGTTCACGGACTTTCACGCATACACTTAGAGGGCGAAGGTAAGCTTGTCGTCGTTGAAGGCGAAAATACGACGGAAGAAATGAAGGGCTTAATTGCTAAAGTTTCTCAAGTTCCTAATGGATTACCTGAGTCTGGTGAAATGCCTATCGAAATCGAAGCTCTTGTTAAAAACATTAAAACACTCGGTCGAAGAATCATTTCTCTTTCACCTAATATTCCCGACGAAGCCGCTATCTTTGTCGAAAGCATCAACGACCCCGATTATTTGAGCGACTTGATTGCAAGTTACATGAATATCAACGAAACTGAAAAACAAGATATTCTCAGCACTGGCGAAGTTAAAATTCGACTTGAAAAAGTTACTCGCCTCGTAAACAAAGAAATTGATATTTTGGAGCTCTCTCGCAAAATACAAGGCGACATCAAAGACGAAGTGCTCAAAAATCAACGTGAATATTATCTCAAAGAACAAATCAAAGTTCTCCAACGTGAGCTTGGTCAAAAAGACGAAGAAGACGAAGTTGAAGATCTCAAGGAAAAAGTCAAAGAAGCAAAAATGCCCGAAGAAGTCGAAAAAATTGCGATGAAAGAACTTGATCGCATGGGCCGTATGTCTCCCAACAGTGCTGAACACAGCGTTGTACGAACGTATGTAGAATGGCTTGTCGATATGCCTTGGTCCAAACACACCCAAGACAATCCTTCGATTGAGCATGCCGAATCAGTCCTTCACAAAGACCACTACGGCCTCGAGAAAGTCAAAAAGCGTATTTTAGAGTACCTCGCGGTCCTCAAACTCAAGAGTGATCTTAAGGGCCCCATCCTTTGTTTCTCCGGTCCTCCCGGAGTAGGAAAAACCTCTCTCGGAAAATCAATTGCCACAGCTCTCGGTCGTGAGTTTGTTCGTATCAGCTTGGGTGGAGTGCGCGACGATGCCGAAATTCGCGGACACAGACGTACCTACGTAGGAGCGATGCCCGGAAAAATCGTTCAGAGCATGAAGCGTGCAAAAGTAAATAACCCCGTTATCTTACTCGATGAAATTGACAAGCTCGCGAGTGACTTCAGAGGCGATCCTGCCTCTGCCATGCTTGAGGTTTTAGATCCCGAACAAAACCATACATTCCAAGATCACTACTTGGATGTGCCTTTTGATTTGTCGCATGTGTTGTTTATTGCAACTGCAAACGTACTTGAAAACATTCCCCCTGCCCTTCGCGATCGCTTAGAAATTATTTCGTTACCTGGCTACACAGAAAACGAAAAACTTCACATTGCAAAAGATTACCTTGTTAAAGAACAAACTGAAATTCACGGTCTCAAACCGGAACAAGTTTCTTTCACCGACAAAGCTCTCTTAAGTTTGATCAATAGCTACACGCGAGAAGCGGGAGTAAGAAATTTAAAACGTGAAATTGCAAGTGTTTGCCGTTCACTTGCCAAGGACGTTGCGACCGAAAAAATTAAAAGCAAAGTTGTTGACGAAGCAGCCGTTGAAAATATTTTAGGAAAAGAAAGATTCTTTTTAGATGTTGCAGAACGCACCGCTAAGACAGGTGTCGTGACCGGTCTTGCTTGGACTCCTGTGGGAGGAGATATTCTTTTCATTGAAGCCACTCGCATGAAAGGTAAAGGAGGCATGACCCTTACAGGCCAATTAGGTGACGTCATGAAAGAATCAGCAAAAGCTGCTGAGTCATGGGTCAGAAGCATGGCTACAGCGCTCAATATTCCCGACTCTGCTTTTACTGATTACGATTATCACGTACACGTTCCCAGCGGAGCGATTCCCAAAGACGGACCAAGCGCAGGTGTTGCGATGCTCACAGCAATGACTTCGCTTCTCACAGGTCGCCCCATCAATCCGCTTCTTGCCATGACGGGAGAGATCACCCTTCGCGGAGCTGTTTTGCCTGTAGGTGGAATCAAAGAAAAAGTTTTGGGAGCTCTTCGTGCGGGAATCAAAACAATTATTTTGCCTGAGCGAAATCGCAAAGATTTAGAAGACGTACCTGACGAAGCCATCGAGCAACTTCAATTTCATTTTGTGAAAGAAATGAGTGAAGTTTTAAAGTTGGCTCTCGATATTCGCATGGATGTGACCTTACCTATGGCCGCTGACCATCATAAAGAACCCCTAAGCCCGAAAAAAAAGGGAGATTCGGGTAGCTCAAAGTCGAGAGTTTAAAGAAATCAGTTATTTTTAAATATTTTTAGGTTAAAAGAAGATAGGCAATCACAAGAGAAACGACTGTAAAAACAGAAAGATTTCTTTTGCGCATACGACTATTTTAAAGAAAAAAGGGCTCTCTTGTTTTGAAAAACAAGCGAAATATTTGACTTTTTTTGATCAAAAGCGCGTCATCTGAGTAAAATTTACACATTTTAGTCTTTTCACAATTTCTTGAATCGACTAAAAATAGCTTATGAGACTCAAAAACTCGCTTGAAAAAACCCCCCTCAAGAACCCTCAAACTCAAGATGAGGGCCTTCTTTTTGCCCAAGGTAACCAAGAAGCCATCCACCTAACGTGTCAAGCGATCGGTCAAATCATTGAAGGATGGGGCTTTAAAAAAATTATGGGAGTTATTTGGGCCTTTCTTTATCTCTGTCCAGAACCCGCAACAACTAAAGACATATGCACAAACCTTAAAATCTCCCCCGCTCTCGCATCGATTACTCTTCAGGATCTTCTGCGATGGGGGGTTGTTAATAAAACAACCTCTATCGGAAAACGTCTTGATTATTACACTGCTGAGCACGACATATGGAAGATGATTCGAAAGGTGTTTCGAGAGCGTGAAAAAATGGCAATTGAGCAAACCAAAAACAAGCTCGAAGAAGCTATTAAATCGCTTAACAATGAACTCAATACTCGAATGGACATCAAAAGCCGTCGAACAAGCCAATTTCAAAAACTTCGCCTAGAAGACCTCATCAAAGCTTCCCAAACTGCAGAGCAAATTATGGATGGATTTATCAATCTTGGCTCTATGAACATTGCGCCTTTATTTGCTTTATTAAAACCCTATACAAATGTCGCGAAGAGTCTTAAACAATAAGGACCCCCTTTTAAAAGCGGGAACAAAAACATGAACTTAGTGACTCACCCTACAAAGCCTTCTTTGGCTTTTTCAAGCTTCAACGAGAATAGCGACGACCACTCATCCCTTGAACAACACCTTCAAGCTGTAGAAGGTTGCCTGAGTCAGCGACTTAATAGTTTTACAATCTATCCCGCTGAGCTTTCAGCTCGTCTTGTGAATGCAGGTGGCAAGCGCATTCGCCCCCTTCTTCTTTTAGCTACTTTCGAAAGCATTCGAAAAAGTCTCGGAATGAAAGCAAACTCTAAAAAACAAAGCCTCTCTCAAGAACTTTGTCCCGATGACCTCCATCAACTTGGGGCTGTTGCTGAGCTTGTTCATACAGCTACTCTTTTCCATGACGATGTGATCGACGAATCTCCTGAGAGACGAGGAATGCAAAGTGCTCAAATTTTACACGGAAATAAAATCGCTATCCTTGTGGGAGATTTTGTTTATGCCGAAGCTTTTGCACGTCTCATGGAGCGTGCTTTTCTCTATCCAAGCCAAAAACTAGCCAAAACCATTCAACAGCTTGTCGAAGGAGAAATTTTACAAAAAGAGATCGTCAGTACTCGTCACTTTAAATCTGAACAAATTTATCAAATCGCAAAACTCAAAACAGCTTCGCTCTTTTCTTGGTGTTCTGAAACGGGTGCTTGGGCAACAGGACAAACAGATCTTATCCAACACGCTTCAGACTTTGGACACCAATTAGGAGTTGCCTTTCAACTGATCGACGATGTGATTGATACTCTTGCTTCTCCTTCAAAACTTGATCAAGATTTTTGCAATGAATTTGTAGCTTCAGCTCCCTCTTTTCCTTTAATGCTGCTTTTTGAAAAACAGCCAAAAAGTTTTGAAGCGTGGAAAGCTTTGCCTAATTTAGATGAAAAAACTCAATCACAAAATATCATCCGTCTTGTAGAAGATTGTAAAGCAGATCAAATCATAGAAGAAGCACGTTCAAAAATTGAAGAAATTTTAGAGGAAGCTACAGATCTTGCAAAAAAACTTGGGAACTCAGAGATCCTCCAAGAACTCGTAAACCAACTCAAAATTCGAGCAACTTTCGCTCTCGAGGGAAAGGCGCAAAGCTAAGTTAGCCATGGAAGACTTTCAAAAAGATCCCCCGAGGTCTTCTTCTGAAACCCTTTCTCGTAAAGACGAACATCTTGATCTTTGTTCAAAGAAAAACGTTAACTCGAACGGAAGCGCTGGATGGGAACAGATAGCACTTCCACACTCTGCTCTTCCTAATTTGAATTTTGATGAAATCACACTTGAAAGTAGCTTCTTAGGAGAAACTTTCTCCGCTCCTTTTATGATTTCAAGTATGACGGGAGGATCTTCTCGTGGAGAAAAGATCAACCGCCTTCTTGCGCTTTTTGCTCAAGAAATGAAGATTCCCATGGGTGTCGGCTCGCAAAGAGTTTTTCTTGAAGACAAAAAAAATTCTTCAGAAGAAGTTTTTAATTTGCGCAAAACTGCCCCGCGTGCCGTTCTTTACGCCAACATTGGCGCAGTTCAATTGAACTATGGAGTGAGTACAAAAGACTGTTTGTATTTAGTTGAAAAACTCCAAGCACAAGCCCTCATCCTACACCTCAACCCCCTTCAAGAAGCCATTCAAAAAGAAGGTAACCGAAATTTCAAAAATCTTTGGCCTAAAATTTCTGAACTTTGCAAGCAAAGCGATGTTCCTCTTATTCTTAAAGAAACGGGATGCGGCCTTGATGCTCATACGTGCCTTCGTGCTCAAGAAGCAGGCATAAAAGCCATCGACATTGCGGGTTTTGGCGGAACTCATTGGGGATACATCGAAGGATTGCGCCACAAAGATCGCGCAAAGCTTGGAGAGGACTTCAGAAGCTGGGGTATTCCCACCACCGAAGCCCTTATTGAGGCGCGCTCAATCCTCAACAAATCATTTCCTATCATCGCTTCAGGAGGAATTCGAAGTGGTCTTGAGGCTGCAAAAGCTCTTTTCTTGGGAGCCGACATCACAGGACTTGCCCTCCCCTTTCTCAAAGCTTTTGACGAACCTTCAGAAGCTGAGCAACTTGAAAAACTTAAAAAAACTTATTTTGAGCTTTGCGAAGCACTTAAAATTTCACTTTTCTGTACGAATTCTGCAAACATCGCTAAACTAAAAGATAAAGGATTATCTCTCTATGAAGTCGAGCCGCATTAAAGGATTTTACAAATTAAAACGTGGAGAGCGCCTAGATGCTCTACGTGAATTTGCAGAAATCCCTTCGGATCAGCTTCGTGTTTTCACTCAAGACAGTGCCTTAAATTTTGAAACAACTGATTTGTTTGTTGAAAACGCAGTGGGCTCATACCCCTTACCCTTAGGAATTGCGACGAGCTTTAAAATCAACGGCGAAGATTACCTTGTTCCTATGGCTGTTGAAGAAAGCTCTGTGATTGCTGCTTCAAGCAACGCAGCTCGGATTGTTTACGAAGCAGGTGGCTTTCAGGCAAAATGCTTGTCGTCTTTGATGATCGGTCAAATTCAACTCCTCGACGTTCCTCTTGAACAGTGGAAGAGCTGTGTCGACAAAATCACTGCTAACAAACAATTTCTGATTGAGACTGCCAACGCCGTTCATCCAAGACTTTTGATGAGAGGTGGAGGCGTTCAAGAAATTGAAGTACACACAAACGACAATAGCGATAAACCTTTTTTAGTTGTCCATGTGTTGATTGACACTCGCGATGCTATGGGTGCAAACATTATCAATACTGTTTGTGAAAAACTTGCTCCTCATTTGCAAGAAATTACAGGTGCTCGAATCGGATTGAAAATCTTGAGCAACCTTGCCGATCGAAAACTTTTTCAAGCTAGCTGCCGTATCGATCCCAAGTATCTTATGTCGGCAGATTTGATTGGTGCGATTGAACCCGAAGAGATTGCTCAACGTGTTTGGGAGGCTTATGTCTTTGCTGATAACGATCCCTACCGCGCAGCGACTCACAACAAAGGTATCATGAATGGAGTTGATCCGGTCGTGATCGTCACGGGCAACGACTGGCGCGCGATTGAAGCTGGCGCTCATGCTTTTGCCGCTCAAACAGGACGCTACCGATCTCTTTCAAAGTGGTATGTCGATTCAAAAGGCTTTCTCGTGGGAGAGCTCACCCTTCCTCTTCAGCTAGGAACCGTGGGAGGCGTCACTCGCCTTCACCCATCAGCCCGAATAGCGCTTCAAATTTTGGGTAATCCCTCAGCAGAAGAACTCGGCAAAATCATTGCCTGCTCTGGACTTGCGGCAAACCTTGCAGCTCTTAGAGCTCTTTGTACAACTGGAATTCAAAAAGGCCACATGCGCCTCCATGCTAAAAACATTGCCTTTGCAGCAGGAGCTCAAGGAGCTGAAGTTGAAATTATTGCCGATATCTTAATTCAGAGAAAACAAATCAACGCTAGTGAAGCGGAAATAGCTCTCAGAGAATTCAGAGAGAAAGAACGACAAAAACGTGAGCCCTATTTGTCACACTCGAATCCCAGCTAAACTTATTCTTTTTGGAGAATGGGGTGTTCTCAAAAAATATCCTGCTCTGGGAGTCGCCTTAGATAAATATTTTGTATCAACGATTGAAGAAACACATGAAGAGGGACTCTTCATCGAAAGTCCTGAATGTACTTTTCATTGGAAAGAAAAGGAATCTAAAGCTCCCGAATTTCTAAAAACCACACAAGAGGCTCTTCTTTTTATCTTTAAAAACCCCTTTGAAGTTTTGAACAAAAAAAAACTCAAGCTCGTACGAAATTGGAAAATGTCTGAAGGATTAGGTTCAAGTAGCGCTCTTTTTCTTTCATTACTCTTACTCAGACACAAATTGCTTTTTGAAAAAAATAAAATCAACCTTGAAGATATCTTGTCATTTCAGCAAAAACTTATTGAGTTTCAAGGCGGCGGATCAGGCTTTGACCTTCTCATTCAAGCTTGTGGAGGATTCGTACGAGTCAATCCCCTCAAAAAACAGATTTTACACCTACCCCCGGAATTACTCTTTGTTCACACAGGAAATAAAATGAAAACACATGAGGCACTCGAAACACTGTATAAAAGCCCCAACAGCCTTCATGATAAAATTTTTTCAGAGATTGGAAAAAGCACAGAAAATTTTCTCTCTCAACAAAACTGGGAAATTTGTATTCACGAGCATTTTGAGCTCTTAAAAATGCTGGGCGTTGTTCCTGATTTTGTTCTTGCTTTACAAAAAGAATGGGTCGAAAAAAAGTGGATTAGCTCTCTCAAAACAACGGGAGCCGGAGGTGGTGACACTCTCGTGCTTTGGACAAATCCCGATTACAAAAAAGAACTCCTTCAAGATCTTATCCAAAAAGGCTTCTGGATAGACGAAACAAAACCCTCGAGTGCTTCGGTAGTGGATTTTTGATAGTATGAAAAAAATGCCAAAACCGCAGGATGGTTCCTCAAAAACAGTTAATTGCATTTCGAGTCCGAACATAGCCTTCATTAAGTACTGGGGAAAAAAAGAAAGCACTTGCGACGAAAATCGCAACATTGGACTCAACCCCTCATTGAGCATGACTCTTTCCAAGGCTCAAACAAAAGTTACGCTAGAAGACGCTGAACATTTCGAGTTTCTTATTCAAGAAAAAACTGCAAGCCCCAAAGACTGCGAAAAATTATCCGCACATATCAAGAGAGTCGAAGACTATCTTCAAGAAAAGCTCTCTCCTTTTAAGCTATCCTCCTCTAATAACTTTCCAACAGGAACAGGAATAGCCTCTTCAGCTTCTGCTTTTTCAGCCTTGACCCACGCTTTTATTACATGGGCTCGTGGAGAAGGATTTTTTCAAAAACTTCTCTTAGAAAAACCCCAAGAAATTGCCAATATTGCAAGAAGAGGATCAGGCTCTGCTTGCAGGTCTTTACATGGCCCCTTTGTGGAATGGAATGAAAAGAAAATCACTCTTCACAAAAGCGACTGGAAACTTTACGATACGATTCTCATATTTTCAAAAACTGAAAAAAAAGTTTCGAGCACCGACGGCCATAATTTTGCAACACTCAGCCCCCTTTTCAAAGATCGACTTCGCAAAGTCCCACTTCGACTCGAAAAAGTAAAGCAGGCGATTCATGAGAAGAATATTTTTCTTTTGGGAGAAACCATAGAAGAAGAAGCTCTTGAAATGCATGAAATCATGCGGAACAATCCGCATCCCGTTGAGTATCAAACAAATGAATGCAAGATTTTTTTGAAAAAATTACAGCAAATTTCATCTCGCGATTTTTATTTTACTCTTGATGCCGGTCCAAATGTTCATCTGATCTCCGAAAAACCCATAACCCACCTCGTTAAAGAGCTTCTTCAAAAAAACTCATTGAGTGCCGAAATCTGGGAAGACGAAGTTGGCTCACCTCCATCCAACTGCTAACTTAAAAAATATGGAAGTCATAGCTTACGTTGTTTCGTGCCTTGCTATTCTTTGGTCTTTTGGCGGGGGGCACGTTCCTGAAGTTTTTTGGACACGTATTTTTATTGCGGCTCCTCTTTGTCTTACAATGTCTCTTGTTTTGCTCAAATCACGTAAAGAGCTCAAAATTCTTAAACCTCACTCAGGATCATGGATGATGGGAATCGGGATTGGTCTTGTAATGTTTATTGTTGGAATTTTAGCAGCTTGGTTTTTTAAAGAAAAAACCGCAGAGTTACGCGACTTAAGCCAATACAAAATATCAGGCCTTCTGGCTTGGGCCTTTATTCTTGGACCTGCTTGCGAAATTATTTATAGGCACGTTCTTGCACCTGAATGGGGAACCAAAAGCAGCGCTTTCATTGAAGCTCTCAGCTTTGGTGTCGGAGCTGTCAATTTTTATCTTTTTGTGGTTGTTTTTCTTTGGGGTTATATCGGATCGCGTTTAAGTATGCGATTTGGAATTGTCTCCGCTCTTGTTGCTCGAAGCATTGCAACACTTTTACTCATTCTCAGTCTCAAAAGTTTTGTCTAAAAGGGATTGAAAATGAAGCTTCAATCCTCTGCCTGCGGAAAATGCATCCTTTTTGGAGAGCATTCAATTCTTGAAGGTGGAAGCGCCCTCTCTCTCCCCCTCACCCAACTTAAAATCGAAATTGAATTTGAAGAAAAAAAAGAGAACCGACTTGAAGTAAATTTTCCACTGCAAGAAAAAGATGAAAAAATTTTTTGGTCAGTGATTCACGAAGATTTTTCAGAATTTCAGACTCAAGGTTCTTATGTGATTAAAAGCAATCTTCCTATTGGAGCGGGCCTTGGATCCTCTGCTGCTCTTTGCATAGCGCTCAATAGACTTTTTCGCAAAAATATTAACCCTCAAGAGTTAATAGAAAGGTCGTGGAAAAATGAATTTCGATTTCATGGCAAAAGCTCTGGCATTGATCCCACAACAATTGTCTGTAAAAAAGCACTGCATTTTATAAGTCCCTCTCACTATAGCGAAATAAAATTTCCTCAAAATTTTAACTCAGAATATGTTTTTATTTTATTCGACTCAAAACTAAGAAGACAAACGCATTCCATTATTCAACAGAGCCAATCTCTTAAAGACACAAATCCTCAAGCCTGGAAAAAAGCAATTGGAGAGCTTCAATCTTTTGCTCTAAAGGCAAAAGACTTTATTGAAAACAATCAAATAATCTCACTTGGAAGCTTGATGAACGATGCTCACTCTTTACTCGGAGAGATAGGAGCTTCAAATTCTGAGCTCAATACCTTGCAAAAGAAAATCCTGGAAGCAGGTGGTATGGGAGCAAAACTGACGGGTGCAGGAAGAGGCGGTTTTTTATTAGCTCTTTTTAACTTAAAGACTTGGAATACCCTTAAGACCCGAGAGGACTCTCAACTTAGAAGCTTTTTCCAACTGCTGCTTTGATTTGGTTTTAAAATTCAACGCTATCTTCACGGCTAAACCTGCGTCTACATATCCATCCGTGATCACCTTGCCTTTGAGCGACGATGTTTTCACGATTGATTTTTGAATGATTTGTTTAACTTCTAAATTACTTAAATCAGGATTCAAACTCCACACGAGAGCCGACAATCCAGATACAAAAGCAGTGGCCTGACTTGTTCCATTCATAAAACCATATGCTTGGTTTTGCTGGAGAGATAAAATTCCTCCACCTGGTGCAGCTACACTTACAGTCTTTGCTCCCCAGTTAGAAGCCGGAATAAGTTTTCCATCAGGACCAATGGCCGCAACAGAAATAATATTTTTTAAATCATAAGAAGCTGGATAGTACGGCCGCTCTGCTGTGTTGTTACGCTCATTCCCAGCAGCTGCAACAACCAAAATTCCTTTATCGCGAGCTTCTTTTAAAGCTTCGTATTCTTCTTTGGCAAAACTTGCTCCACCACCTGAGTAGTTAATGATATTTGCGCCATTCTTCACAGCATAGCGAATCGCTTTGACGCTATTTTCTAGGTTTTTTGCTCCCGAAGAATCCATCGAAATAAAACGAACCGACATAATTTTCACGCCGGGACAAACTCCTTTAAAGCCATTTTCTTCTGCAGATTTTCCACCAATAATTCCCGCTATGTGGGTTCCATGTCCAAGTCCATCAATAATAATAGATTGGTTTGTTATAAAATCCCAACCATTTCGATCGTCTACAAAACCATCTTGATCATCATCTAAACCGACCTTGCCTTTAACTTCTTTTTCGTTAACCCAAGATGATCCACGTAAGTTTTGATGATTAAAATCCACTCCCGTATCCACGACTGCCACAACAATTTTCGAAGCACTGCAATCAAAACTCTTTAACGAGCTGATCGTTTTTTTCTTTTTTAGATAATCCCAAGCATTTTTCAAACCCAGTCCTGGCCTTGAAAGCATGCCCCACTCAGAATCAAACAGACTACTAACTTTTTGATGAGGCACCTGAGCTTTTAGCGAAGACTTCGCTGCTGCAAAGATAATAACTAACAAAATCAATCGGCGAATCATGACGTAAAAAACCTCTTCTTAAAGAGAATGCAGAAGATGTGCCAAAGCAAAAAACGAATAACTCTTATGAAATCTTAGATGGCATCAATGAATTTCTTTAAGGACAAATTAGGCGCCTTGAATGTCTCAAGCTTTGACATCTAAATGACTAAGGTTTTGAAACATTTTGGAGACCGTTTTGAAGACCTGAGAGAACTCTCAATTTAGAGGCTTTTTTCAACTGTTGCTTTGATTTCGTTTTAAAATCCAACGCTATCTTCACAGCTAAACCTGCGTCTACATATCCATCCGTGATCACCTTGCCTTTGAGCGAAGCTGTTTTCACGATTGATTTTTGAATGATTTGTTTAACTTCTAAATTACTTAAATCAGGATTCAAACTCCACACGAGAGCCGACAATCCAGATACAAAAGCAGTGGCCTGACTTGTTCCATTCATAAAACCATATGCTTGGTTTTGCTGGAGAGATAAAATTCCTCCACCTGGTGCAGCTACACTTACAGTCTTTGCTCCCCAGTTAGAAGCCGGAATAAGTTTTCCATCAGGACCAATGGCCGCAACAGAAATAATATTTTTTAAATCATAAGAAGCTGGATAGTACGGCCGCTCTGCTGTGTTGTTACGCTCATTCCCAGCAGCTGCAACAACCAAAATTCCTTTATCGCGAGCTTCTTTTAAAGCTTCGTATTCTTCTTTGGCAAAACTTGCTCCACCACCTGAGTAGTTAATGATATTTGCGCCATTCTTCACAGCATAGCGAATCGCTTTCACTGTATTTTCTAGATTTTTAATTCCTGTAGAATCACTTGAAAAATACCTAACCGACATAATTTTCAAGCCGGGACAGACTCCTTTAAAGCCATTTTCTTCTGTAGATTTTCCACTGATAATTCCTGCAAGGTGAGTTCCATGGCCATGACCATCAACGATTGTTCCGTTATTCGTTGTAAAATCCCAACCGTTTAAATCATCCGCAAAGCCATTTCGATCATCATCTAATGTCATTTTCCCATGAGCTTCTTTTGGATTTAACCAAGAAGAATCTTGTAAGTTTTTGTGTTTAAAATCCACTCCCGTATCGATAATCGCCACAATAATTTTAGAAGAGCTACAATCAAAAGCAGCAGTGGGTTTAATAGTTTTTTTCTTGATCAAATAATCCCAAGCATTCTTTAAACCTAATCCAGGCCCCGAAAGCATTCCCCATTCTGAATCCAGCAAACTTGTCACTGAAATACCTGCTCGAGAACCGCTTAAAGCATCTAACGAGGGATCAAGACCCGAAAGCTTTAACCGTTGAGAGTCTGAGTAAACAGGAACTTCCGTCACAAATTCAAAAGCTTGAGCAGAGAGGCGATAAGAACTCAAAAGGGATAATAAAAGAAAAAAGAATCCTTGGTGAAACATTCAATTTTGCCTCTTCTCAAGTAGGTTGCAGCCTTTATGCCAGAGACCCTACTTGAGACTCCCTTTCCAAAGCCTTGAAATTACTTGAAAAAGCCAAAAACAATGGCTCTTATCCGTTTAAAAATCAAAGACTTAAGCCAAAGTTTGCAAGGAATACTGACTAATCATTAGACATTTTAATAAGACACTTAAAGTTGAATTTTGGCCTGTCTAAATAAAGTGATTCTTGATCTTTTTTACAGTAAAATGAGCCCCTTAAAATGAAAAAATTCTATTCTCTTTTCTTTACAACTTTTTTTATAAATTTTTCTATAAACGCGGCCCCCGCTGAAAACCCTTATCGTTTATTGAATATTCAAAGTTCGCTACCTCGAAGTTATCAGGAGCGACTGGAAAACTATCTTAAAGTAGCTCCCCAAAAAGATGGCCCTAACAGTTTTCAAGTAACTGCTTTTATCACAGGTCTTACAAATCGAATGACTTATATGTCAGATCAAGAATTCGTCTGGCTCCTTAAAAAATTTAATTGTCAAAAAATAGAAGATCACACAGCCCTTAAAAGTGGAGACATAGGTTTACTTTCAAACAACATTACTCACAACGGAACCAAAAACTACGAGCACGCTTTTATATGGGATCGCTATCCCGAACTTGTAGTAGAAAAAATTGGAAGTTATTCCACCTTCAAAGTTAAGCAAAGTCACATACGAGAATCAGAGCAATGGACAATGTTCAAAAAGGAATGCCTAACAAGTCCTGACATGTGTCCGCTAAAGCTCACAAACTACCGATGCCCACAATATCTGGCAGAAAAAGTTCCCATGGGTTCTCATCCACTAAACCAACTCACTAGAGCCATTGAAGAATGGATGTTCAATTCTCATTCTCTCTCAAAGATCGATTTATCTGAATTGACACAAGAATTACAAGCAATCATCAAAAATAACTCCCATGAAATAACTAAACAAAAAAACACAAACCTATTCGAGTCTTACTCGCTTGAAAAAGAAGAAGCGCTCTCGCTTCTTCGTCAAATTGAAATATTTAAAGACCAGAATTCAATTCGGTAGAATAGCTCGTAGAGACTTGAGAGTTTTTAAAAGTATAAAGCTTTAACGAAAGCTCAGAAATAATAAATTTAGCAATGTGTTCTTTTGGAACACAAGAAGATATATTTTGAGTCAAAGAAAAGTTTTCTTGAGCCAAACCATGACGACTCAAAACACAGGCTTGATTTGTATTTGTAAAAGGCCCCTCCCCTTGGGCTCCACATCGATTCACAACGATTGCATCAGCTCCTTTACGAAGAAGTTTCCCTTGAGCTCTCTCAATTGCTTGAGGCCATGAACCACTTTCAAGAGCAAAAGCCACAATTTTTTGTGCGGATTTTTTATTTTTCACAGCCCATGCTACAAAATCCTGAGTCGGCTTTACGTTTAAAGAAAGGGTACTTTGATCTTTTCTCTCTATCTTCCCCTTAAAAGCTTCAACTTCAAAATCTAAAATTGCTGCAGCAGAAACAAATAAGTCAACCTGAGAGAAAATCTTTTTAAGATTCATTTCGTAATCCACAACCCCCTGAAACCGAGTCAATTCAAAACGAGTTGAATGTTTTTTTTCAAGCAAGGCTATTTCGTTCTCAACATCTGCCTCACAAAGTCCTGCAAGCAAATGAACATGCGCTTTTTTTTGTAGAAAAACTTTTGCAAGCTCCAGCCCCATTCGTCCACTTGAAGAGTTTTGCAAAAACCTTACTTCATCAATAGGAGTTCTCATAGAACCCAAGCTGAGCAAAACTTTTTTACCAAAAAAACAAGATGCCTCGTCACCGGATAAAATATCTTCAATTTTTTTTAAAATTTCCGAGTGCTCTTCAATGTGCCCTAAACCCTTTTCACCGCACGCAAGGGTACCTGCACGAGGCCCCACAAAGTTAATCTTTCGTTGTTTTAACACATCACAATTTTCTTGATTGGCAGCATTTTCCCACATGACCACGTTCATTGCAGGACACAAAACAATAGGCGCCTTTGTCGCTGAAATCTGTAAAGTTAGAAAATCATCACAAAACCCTTGTCGCAGCTTCGCGATAAAATTTGCTGTTGCTCCGTAGACAACAATCGCGTCAGCCCATCGAGCTCCTTCGATGTGGTCTGTCCCCAGATGATCCGGACTCCACAAATTGTTTGAGAGAACTTTTGATCCTAAAAAAGTTTCTATTGTTTTAGAAGTTACAAATTGAGAGGCAGCATCCGTTAAAACAACGCGTAACTCATGTCCCCGGGATTTTAACTCACGAATAAAATCGGGACTTCGATAGGCCGCAATGCTGCCACAAACTCCCACAAGGACATTTGCCATAGGTTAAATCTAGCAAAAACAACTCTTAGTTGGGACAAAATTATGAAGCCTTAAGGGCTTCAATCAACCCTAGAAAAAACTAGAGATTTCCCCGCCGCGCTTGTTCGCGCTCAATAGCCTCAAAAAGTGCTTTAAAATTTCCTGCGCCAAAGCTCTTTGCCCCACATCGCTGGATAATTTCGTAAAAAAGAGTGGGCCTGTCTTCGACGGGTTTTGTGAAAATTTGAAGTAAATAACCCTCTTCATCACGATCTACCAAGATATTAAGCTTTTTTATCGCCTCAATATCCTCCTTGATTTCACCGACGCGTTTTTTAAGATCTTCATAGTAAGTTCCTGGAACCTGCAGAAAATCTACTCCTCGCTTTCGGAGTTCCGTCACGGTATGAATAATATCATCTGTTGCAAGAGCTACGTGCTGAACACCTGCACCGTGATAAAACTCTAGATATTCATCTATTTGTGATTTTCTTTTTCCCTGTGCAGGTTCATTTATGGGAAATTTAATAAAGCCATTTCCATTTGAAACAACCTTCGACATCAAAGCCGAATACTCAGTGCTGATATCTTTGTCGTCAAAAGTGATAAGCAAATTAAAGCCCATAACGTTTTTGTAGAACTCAACCCACTCATTCATTTTGCCGAGTTCAACGTTGCCCACGCAGTGATCCACGTATTTCAATCCAACATCTGCATCTTTCTCACCTGCTGGACTCCATGGCTCATACCCTGGCAAAAAAGCACCTTTGTAATTTTTTCTTTCAACAAATCGATGAATGGTATCGCCATAGGTTTGAATGGTGGTCATCACAACTTCACCATTTTTGTCTTTTAAAACAAGTGGTTCACCAAGCGCTTTTGCTCCACGCGAAGTGGTTTCTTTGTGTGCCTGTTTTGCATCCTCTACCCATAGAGCCAAAGCCTTTACCCCATCGCCATGCTTTTTCACATGCTCAGAGATTTCAGACTGCGGATTCAGAGAAGTTGTAAAAACAAAACAAACCTTTCCCTGTTTTAGAACATAACTTGCTCTGTCTCTGACACCTGTCTCAGGGCCTGCATAAGCTAAAGGCTGAAAACCAAACGCTTTACGATAGTAGTAAGCAGCTTGCTTGGCGTTTCCCACATAAAACTCAACATGATCAGTTCCAAGAAGAGGAAGAAAATCAACATTTTTTGTGGGAGAGCCCGATACCTTTTCAGCATTCATAGATCTTTTATTAGTAGCGAAAGTGTAGACTTGTCACGCTTCCGAAGAAATGTCTTAATGGCTAAGCCATGAGCGTCATTGA
>CAYOWH010000047.1:0-18015 GCA_964407615.1 uncultured Bacteriovoracaceae bacterium
AATGTATTTATCATCGTGATTATTTTGATATGGGCGAGTTTATTTACGAACAAGTACCTGTTTTAAAAAATATTATTTCTTTTATAAAAAATAAGCTTAAATCTTGATTAGAAAATTTCATGAACCTTCTTTTTGATTTCATCTTTGTCCTTTCTGTTAACATAATCGTTTTTTTTTGTGCTTGGGTTTTTTGCTTAAAAATAGCCCGAATATCCTGGGTTGATGTTTTTTGGGCAGCCTCAATAGGCATGTGGAGCCTCGACTATTTAAAATTCTGGGAACAAAACTTTTCTTTTTTGAAGCCGTTAACCATACTCTCAGCACTCTATTTAGCATGGAGTCTGAGATTAAGCCTTCACCTTTCTCAAAGACTTTTACGTCATTCGCATAAAGAAGATCCTCGCTATGAAAAAATAAAAAGTACCAACCCCTTGGCTTGGAAAAAAACAAGTTTTTTTATTTTTATGATGAACGCAATTCTTTCAAGCTTACTTATATTTCCACAAAGATTATTGGTTTGGAACGATATTCAAAATTTAAAAATTGAATTTTTTTCAGGAGCGTCCCTATCTTTTATAGCGATTGTTATGGAGGCTCTCGCAGATAGACAACTCAAAAAATTCTTGTCCAATTCAAAAAACAAAGGGAAAACATGCCAAAAAGGTCTCTGGCGTTACAGTCGACATCCAAATTATTTTTTTGAGTGGTGTTTTTGGTTGGGTGTCAGCTTGGCAGTTATTACCTACCCTCAGGGATATTTAACTCTTGCATGCCCCTTGGTGATGTATATTTTCTTAACACAGTTCACGGGCATCAAAATTTCTGAAGAGGGTGCCGCCACGAGACGAGATGATTTTTTGGAATACCAACAAAAGACATCTCCCTTTTTTCCTCAATTTCCAAAAAAATAATCTTCTTTCGCACTACCCGTCGTGACCAAAAACTTTTATTAAAGTAAGTTTAAAAAGTGCCATCTCAAAAAAAGAACGAGACTCAAACTTCTTTTTTAGAAACACTTGAACAAGTCGAAAAAAAACCGAGAATTTGGACCGTTACGGAACTTGCAAAAGATTTGCGAGAACATCTTAAATCTCAATTTGGAAAAATTATGGTTCGAGGTGAAATCAGCGACTTCAAAGGGATTCATCGCTCTGGTCATGTGTACATGGGACTCAAAGATGAAAACTCTCAGATACGCGTCGTGATTTGGAAGGGAGTTGCTCAAAAAATACCCTTTGAACTAAAAATGGGTCTCGAGGTTGTCTTATCTGGAAGTGTCGATTTCTACGGCGCTGGAGGCTCTCTTCAAATCAACGTAGAGTCGATTGAACCTTTAGGAATTGGGTCTCTCCAACTTAAGTTTGAGCAACTGAAAGAAAAATTATCGAAAGAGGGGCTCTTTGATTCTGCTCGAAAAAAACCTCTTCCAGAAAGAGCCACACGCATTGGCCTTGTAACGGGCAAGTCCACTGCCGCTCTTCAAGATATGCTTAAAATATTTTCTCAGCGCTATCCGCTTGTTGAACTTTATTTTTTTCAAGCAAGTGTTCAAGGGGAACATGCCCCCAAAGAAATCTGTGCTGCTGTTAAGAGAGCTGAAAAATTTTCTCTTTCAAAAAAATTAGATGTTTTGATCATCGCACGTGGCGGAGGGAGTTACGAAGATCTTTTTTGCTTTAACGATGAAACCCTTGCACGTACAATTGCAGCTTGTACACTGCCAACCATCTCAGCAATCGGCCATGAAATAGATTTCACCATCTGTGATTTTGTAGCTGATCATCGAGCAGCAACTCCTTCTCATGCAGCTCAAGAAAGCACTCCGGACATTCGATTTATCAACAATCAAATACAGAACTTCTTAGAGAAAATTCACAATAAACTTCTCATAAAAATAAATGATCTTTCACAGAAGGTTGATTTTTTTTGGTCTCAAATTATTTCAAAAGCACCTCACAACAGATTAAAAATTCAACATCAGCTTGTAACACAATTTGCTCTTCGCTTAGAAAGAGCCATCAAGGTGAGAATAGAGCAACTTAATTTTAAAGTTCAAAGATTTGCCTCAACTCTCGAAGCACTCTCGCCTCTCAAAGTCTTAGAAAGAGGCTATTCAATTATCGAAGACGAAAAAGGTACTTCCGTTCGCTCAAGTGACAAAATTCAGACTGGCGATCTGATCAAAGTACGCCTTCACAAAGGTTCTCTGCTTACAGTCGTAAAGCAAAAAATCGATTAGTTTTAAAACACTTCTTGGGGCTTATGCCCGATGCCTGTTACACTAAAATTAGGGTATACGACGGTGACGGGACAAATCTTTGAAAAACTAGAAGGCCTTGGCGACTCTTTCGATCAAATTGAAAAAATGGCCATTGGCGGAATGGCAGAAGTTTATCGAGCTCGTCAACGCAGCCTAGATCGTCCCGTAGCAATCAAACGCATTCGTCCCGACCTTCGCGACAATAAAGATATTCGCGAAAGATTTAAGCGGGAGGCTCGAGCCGCTGCAAATTTGCTTCACCAATACCTTGCACACGTCTACGACTACGTCGAAAGTTCCAACGAAGCCTACATCATCATGGAGTACATCGATGGATTTGATGCTGCAGATGTGATTCAAAAATCCGCCCCTCTTCCCGTAGATGTCGCACTTGGAATAGCTTCAAAAGTTCTATCAGGCCTTGCTTTTGTTCATAGCCATGGAATGGTTCACCGTGATCTTAAGCCAGAAAACATTCGCATCACAACTCGCGGAGACGTAAAGATCATGGACTTTGGCATAGCTTATGACCCCAGTGAATCGAACCTCACTCAACCTGGGGTTTTAATTGGATCTCCTCATTACCTTGCACCTGAGCAAATACAAGGCATGAAAATAGATTCTCGCGTAGATCTCTTCGCTTTTGGAATTACCTTCTACGAAATGCTTACTGGCAGAAGACCCTTTACCGAAACAGATACAGAAACAGTTTTTGCTCGAATTGTGAGCGGAAAATATACTCGCATTGAAGATATTCGTTCAGATGTATCGCCTTTCATCATTAGAACGATTGACGATTGTTTGCAGGTCACACCCAGCAAAAGAGCAGGTTCAGCAAAAAAATTAAGTGAAGCTCTTCAAAGCTTTATTTTACAAAATTATCCTGCATCTCTTGAGTCGCGTGTTCAACAGCTTTTGATGAAACAAGGTTTCTTAGCAGGAGATTACCAAAAAGTTGAAATTTCAGAAAAAACAAGCACCCATGGCTTTAAGGTTGATACAAAGAACAAAAAAATTACTTTAATTATTTTAGCGGTTGCAATCATTACAATTGCAGCCGCTTTTTATTTTTTTAAATTAAGATCTTAAAAATTGTAATTAAGAGCTAAGTTTGTTCCATAAGAATCTAACGTGTAGTCAGTTTCTTTATCTAAAGCGTTTTTACCTCTAGAAACTCCTTTTTCATGCTTTAAAAATAATCTAAAAGCAAAAGATAAATCTCGGTGGACTTGATACGAAGGACCTAACTGAGCAGAGAATTCAAAAGTAGGATCTTTATAAGCAAGCGAATCAACGTATTGTTGTTTTCCAGGAAGTTTAAGACCAAGCTCTAAGAACGCAGCCCACTCAGGATCAAAATCAAACTGAAGTGCTCCATTCAAACCAAAGTCTACCCTTGATTTAATACTGTAAGCAGCTGTTCCTCTTCCATGATCTTCTGTAGAGAACCAATCAGCAAAGCCTGTGAATTTGTAGGACCAAGCATAAAGCTCCTGACCAAAAGCAAGACTAAAATCAGCTTTTGTGGAACCA
Source organism: uncultured Bacteriovoracaceae bacterium (assembly GCA_964407615.1). Lineage (GTDB taxonomy): Bacteria > Bdellovibrionota > UBA2428 > UBA2428 > UBA2428 > CANIGN01. The sequence goes on from CAYOWH010000047.1 coordinate 3,794, forward strand.
CGAAGGACATTGTTATCCTGATGTCTTCCAAAAGTAGGACTCAACACAAGAGCAGCATCAAAAAAGACAGGCCAGTAAATTTGATCTGTTATTCTATACAACACAGAAAACTCTGGATCATTTAACCCACTAGTAGAATTCCTTACCGAAGCAACCGTAGTTCGCAATGTTTTGTAACCCACAAGAACGCCTAAAGTCCAATCGTCATACAATGAATATTTAAGACCTTGAGAAAGAGTAAAAACCTGACTGTTGATGGAGTTGTTATTAGGGTTAGTCTCTTTCTGATTTAGATACTCCCCTTGAGTTGTACTTTGAAATTCACCCCCTAAAGGTAGAAACCAAAGATCCCGACTCGCTAAACCTGGATCTGCCGAAGCAACCAGGGTGCAGAGAAAAACAGACAAACATAAATTGTTTATTTTCTTAATCATGGGCTTCTTTTAACAACCCCTTATTTTGAAAGCAATTCTCGAAGAAAAAAAAAACAAAGCGCGTAAAATTTTAATTTAAAAGAAAAAATCTAAAAAGCGTAATTTAAGTTTGCTTTTATTCGATATCCTGAATCGGTAAATTTATATAAACTTGAGTTATAAAATTTATCACCTTGCTCACGATAATATCCAAGCTTCAAAGAAGCCGAAATAAATTCATCAAATTGGTAAACCGGTCCTGCCTCAAACAACACAGCAAATAAAGACTTTTCGTACTCAGAGGAATTTTTGTTTTGTAATTTTCGGGGAATACTCACATCGATTAAAAAATCTAAGGAAGTTCTGGAGTTAAAATCATACTGAAGAGAGGTAGACGCACCCAATCCATAACTTGAATTTTGATCAACGATAAAATTTCCATCTTGAACCTTAGCAAGAGTATAATAAGAGGCTTTGAATTCAAATTTGTATTCAAAATCCCAAATCGCCTGTCCAAAAAGCAACGAGCTTTCTATTTTGTGGCCACCGCGATATGCATTCTTATCTAATCCCTGACCCAATGAAGGGCTAAAAAGAAGTTTTAGATCTAAAAAATAAGGGTTATCTTTCTGATCTAGCGCACGATAAAGAATCCAAAAAGAGGGATCCTCTGCTCCGCTGAATGAATACGAGAACATTCCAGGCGAATTCAATTCTTTGTAACTTCCGCTCAAAAAACCAAAACCCACACCTAAAAGAAACGATTCACTCAAAGCAAAACCAAGATTTTCTCTAAAAATAAATCTTTGAAATTTTGACGACGTTTTACCTGCATCGAAGATAAGTTTATTAGTATTTTCATACAAAAAATCTGACTGACTCAGAAAACCAAATTCCTCAGGGAAATAGAACAAATCTCTCGTCTGAAACGCATGAGGAGACGCCACTAGATTTGGCAATTCGTATTCATAATAGCGAGGCTGCGCATTTAAAAAGCCAAAGAAAAAAATCGAGAGCCAAAAAAATGTGCGCCTTTTTTGCATGGAAAACTATTTCTTAGCAGCCGCTTCGTCCGCACGTTTCTTTTGATACTTTTTGATTAATTCTTCCTGCACAGAGCGAGGTGCTGTTTCGTACTTCTCAAACTCCATCGAGAACTCACCTTTACCCTGAGTTGCTGAACGCAAATCAGTGGAATAACCAAACATTTCTGCAAATGGAACGTTACAAATAGCTGTAAAGTACCCTTCGTTTGTGCCTGATTCCATAATCACTGCTCGACGTTGGTTTAGTTGACCAATCACAGAACCTTGGAATTCTTCAGGAGCAGAAACCTCTACCTTCATGATCGGCTCAAGAATCACGGGCTTACAAGCTTGATAGTGCTCACGCACGGCTGCCATAGCTGCCAAACGAAACGCCAATTCTGAAGAGTCGACCGCGTGATAGGATCCGTCGCTCACAACACCACGAACACCTACAACAGGAGCACCGATGAGCAATCCTTTTGAAAGTTGTTCTTGAAATCCTTTATCAACAGCAGGAATAAATTCACGAGGAATAGATCCGCCCACAACTTCACTCACAAATTCATACGGATTAACCGCATCTGAAGGAAGGGGCTCAAAGCGACCCACAACTTTCGCAAATTGTCCCGCACCACCTGTTTGCTTTTTGTGTGTATATTCGTAAGGAGTCACATTTGAAATCGTTTCACGATAAGCAACCTGTGGATTACCAACTTCTACCTCTACACCGAACTCACGCTTCATGCGCTCAACGTAAATCTCAAGGTGCAATTCACCCATACCCGCAATCAAAGTTTCACCTGATTCTTCATCACGTGACACACGGAAAGTTGGATCTTCACGAGTAAATTTACCCAAAGCTTTTGAAAAGTTTGCAAGACCATCACGATTCTTAGGCTTGATAGAAAGCGAAATAACCGTGTTCGGAATATGCATAGAAGTCATAGTGTAAGAGATGTTGCCATCTGTGAATGTTTCTCCAGATGCGCATTCAACTCCGAAGAGCGCCACAATTTCACCTGCGCTTGCACTGTCAATATCGTGCATTTCACTTGCGTGCATGCGAACGATACGAGGAATTTTTACTTTTTTCTTACCTTGGTTGATGTTGAAGATGAAATCGCCCTTACTCACCTTACCTTGGTAAATACGCATGTAAGTCAGCTGACCATAGCGACCATCCTCAAGCTTAAACGCCAATCCTACGAACGGTTTGCCAGACTCAGAACTTAAGATAACTTCTTGCTCGTTGTTACTTTGATCGAGAGCTTTGTTTACTTTCTCAGTTGGGTTTGGCAAATAGCTGCAAATACCATCTAATAAATGTTGAACGCCTTTGTTCTTGAAAGCAGATCCACAATAAACAGGTGTGAAGTTTAGCGTCATTGTCGCTTTACGAATAATAGGAACCAATTCTTCAGGAGTAATTTCTTTTCCGTCCAAATATTTTTCAGCCAAGCCATCGTCAAAATCCGCCAAAGCTTCAATCAACTTATTACGATAGTCGAGTGCCTTATCTTTAATGTCTTCTGGGCAAGCTTCACGACGAATATTTTCACCGTTGTCGCCATCAAAATAAATCGCCTGCATAGACAAGAGATCTACAACGCCTTTGAAATTATCTTCCGCTCCAATAGGGTAAGTTACCAAGTGAGCATTGTGATTGAGTTTCTCGCGAAGCATATCCACAACGCGGAAAGGATTCGCGCCCGCTCGGTCCATTTTATTGATGAACGCCAAACGAGGAACGCCGTAACGCTTCATCTGACGGTCAACTGTGATTGACTGAGATTGAACACCTGCAACGGCACAAAGAACGAGAATCGCTCCGTCTAACACGCGAAGAGCGCGCTCTACTTCGACTGTAAAGTCTACGTGTCCTGGGGTATCGATCAAGTTCATGTGATAATCGCCCCAATCACAGTAAGTCGCAGCTGATTGAATCGTGATTCCCTTCTCACGCTCCAAATCCATGGAGTCCATTGTGGCGCCCACGCCCGACTTTCCTTTTACTTCTTCGATTTTGTGAATTTTTCCAGTGTAGTAAAGGATACGCTCAGAAAGAGTTGTTTTTCCTGAGTCAATGTGCGCAGAAATACCAAAGTTACGTGTGAAAAGTAATGAATTATCAATTGCCATAGAGGTGCCATGAGCTTAATAAAACTTTTCGGCTTTGCAAAGGATAGTTATCACAATCCAAATTTTTTTAAAGCTTTCGAACAATCCCGAGCCCTTCACTCGTAGGGAGAATTGTTTTTTCAGCAGCGCTTCCCAAATCTTCTAAGCGTTGCCACAAGACTTTCATCGCGGATCTTTGAGTTTCGGAGTAATGCTCCCAAAATCGCTTGGGAGTATCCTTTTCTCGAAAGGGAAAATCCTGCTTTCCAAAGTAAATGGCTCCTCTTGCATAAAAATTATCGAGCAAAATCACACCACCTTTTCGAATGTGCGCCCAAGCCCACTCAAAATAAGCAGGATACGCTGTTTTATCCGCATCTATAAAAACAAAATCCAGATCAGAAACATTTGAAAACTTCTCTTCTAAAGTTTTTTGTGCAGGCCCCACATGAATCTCAAAAAGCCCCTTCCAAGGAGTGAGATTCTTTTGTGCAATCTGTGCAAATTCAGCATTCATTTCTAAACACTCAAGATGCGCCTCCTTTTGCTTTTCTATCGCGCGACAAATCCAACTTGCGCTGTAACCACCCAAAGTTCCAATCTCAATTCCTCTTTTGGCCTCCATCATTTGCAAAAGGAGCATAATGAGATGTCCCTCAAAAGGTCCTACCTGAATCTCTGGAAGCCCGGCCTCCAGGGAACGCTTCACGATTTCTTTTTGAGCTGGGAGCTCTCCTGCAAAACGATCGGCCATATGATAATCAAGCCAAACACTTCGACAGTCTGATCGAGTCATATGAAAATCTTTTTTTTCAATGTAACTTAATGGATGATCGGGGCTTTCCAAATGAACGCTCATGGAGCTAAGAATAATCTGAAATGAATCTTGAGAATAGAATAATCATCACGGGCGGCGCAGGATTTATTGGCTCGCAGTTGGGTAATTTCTTATTAAAAAACAAATACTTAGCCAAAGACCTTCTTGTGGCAGATGAGTCTTCAAAGTTTAACGAGAGACGCGCGACCTCTCTTCTTCGAAAAGCAGGTGTGGAGTGCGTCGATTTCGAAAAGCTTCCCGATCTCTTAGAAAAACTTGCAGAAAAAGGCGACAAAGCCCAAGTGATTTTTCACATGGGCGCTATTTCAAGCACCGAAGAAACAAATAAGAGCAAACTCGATCGACAAAACGTCCAGTATTCTCAAAAATTATGGAATTATTGCCTCAATAACAACGTTCCGTTACTTTATGCAAGCTCTGCCTCCACTTATGGCAACGGAGAAAATGGATTCAGCGATGATCCCTCTATTATCCCCTCGCTAAAACCCTTAAACCTTTATGGTAAAAGCAAACAAGAATTCGACGAATGGGTTCTACAGCAAATAAATCTGAAAAAAACTCCTCAACACTGGGCAGGTTTTAAATTTTTCAACGTTTACGGACAAGGAGAAGAGCACAAAGAAGGCCAAAAAAGTGTTGTTTGGAAAGCAAAAGATCAGATCGAAAAAACTGGTCGAGTCCGGCTCTTTCAGTCTCATAATCCAAAGTTTGAAGATGGAGGACAATCTAGAGACTTTGTCTTTGTTCAAGACATTTGCAAAATCATGTATTTTTTTTGGAAAACTTGCGCCCCCAATGGCATTTACAATGCAGGATCAGGCAAAGCCCGAAGCTTCAAAGATCTTGTACTTGCCACTGCCGCAGCAATGAAAAAAGAATGCACGATCGATTATGTTCCCACGCCTGAATCTCTTCGAGAACATTACCAGTACTTTACTCAGGCAGACCTCACTCGCCTTCGCAAAGCAGGCTACCAACAAGATATGACATCCCTTGAAGAGGGTATCAAACAGGCGCTTGAATTGGATCGCGAACTTAACCACTGATAAAAATTTAGGTTAGATACTTAGATCAAAATTTTAGGAACTTGATTTTTTTAGGAACTTAATTTTTTTCATCATCGCTTTTTTGGAAAGCAACGACCCCAAAAGCCCATATGTCCGCATATATTCGCTTCATCCAATTTGGTTTATGAATACGAATTAGATCTGAAAAAACGCTATAAGCAAAAACCCGAAGAAACATTGAAAAGCTGACATTTTTTTTTATCGCGAAAAAAATATTATACATTGCATTTTTCTGAGCAATAAAATTAAAGGTGACTCTTGTTTTTTGTAATTCAAAACTCGGCCGAATCCCGACGTAATGGTCAAGCCCAACATTAGGATCGTAAAGAATAAGACCTCCTTTTTTTTTTACCTGTAAGCAAAACTCCAGGTCATTATTCTTAATATCCCCAATTCCTTTTAACCTTTCATCAAAAAACAAATCAGCAATAAACTCCTGTCTAAAGTTCATATTACATCCTTTTAGGGTATCAACAGATCGAGGTTCTCCCCGCCCCAAGTGGTGATTGCCTATAAGTTTTCCGTACCACTTCAAAATACCCACTTCATACTTTTCTGGATAATCAAGAATTCTTCCGTCACGCAGAAAAATTCTATCCCTTCCCCCGAGACCTTGAAGTTCAGGCATCTTTACAAAATAATCAGCAATTTTTTGAGACCACATGTCACTTGGACGAGTGTCATCATCAATAAAGGATATGATATCTCCCGTGGCCGCTTTTTTTCCAGCGTTGTTAGCTCGATGATGGCCCAAAACTGAAACTTTTACTTTTTTAATTGTTGGAAATTCTTTTAAAACCTCAATAGTAGGCAAATCCTTTTCATAATAAACAACTATAATTTCAAAAAGCGGGTATTTTTGAGCCAACAAACAATTAAGACAGTGTCGAAGAGCCTCAACTCTTTCAACTGTTGGAACAATAACAGAAATTCTCATTCAAAAATTTTAACATGAGAATCCACCTTGCAAACGACAGTCAAAAAACCTCAAGTGCATGAGGCAAGAAAGCCTTGAATTAGACCGCGAACTCACATAAGTTTCAACGAGACAAACAAGAAAGGACGGAGTCGTGAAAGGACTATTTGTTCAAACATTTGGTTGTCAGATGAACGTATCTGACAGCGACCGCATGAAAGCGGTACTGGCCCCTCTAAAATATGAAAGCGTTAACGATCCCTCGCTTGCGGATTTAATTCTTATCAACACATGCTCTATTCGTGAAAAAGCAGAAGGCAAGATGAGTTCTTTTGCCCACGATTTGAAAAGCCTCAAAGAGCAAAAACCAAATCTCATTCTGGGAATCACTGGGTGCGTGGCTCAACAGGAAAAAGAAAAAATTCTTGCTGACCTTCCCTTCGTGGATATTGTTTTAGGCCCCGACAACATCGATGAACTCCCCTGGGCTTTAGACGAAATCGAAAACAATCCTGAAAAAAGCATTCTTCGCACAGAATTTGATGAGGGTTCACGAATTTGGAAAACAAAAACCCTTATCAACAATCCGGGAGTTTCTGTTTTTGTAAACGTTATGAAAGGCTGCGATCATTTTTGTAGCTACTGTGTTGTTCCTTGGACTCGCGGACGCGAGCGATCACGCCCTATTGCGGATGTCATTTCAGACATCAAAGAGCTTTGTGCTTCAGGGGTAAAAGAAATTACTTTTCTCGGTCAAAACATCAATACTTTTGGAAAAAGAGCCGGTGAGAGCCTTGAAGAACTTTTTTATCGTGCTCATGAAATCCCCGAGCTCCAGCGCATTCGATTTACAACAAGTCACCCAGGAGATCTCAAAGACTCACTCATCAAGTGCTTCAAGGATTTACCAAAACTTTGCTCAAGCTTTCATCTGCCTGTGCAATCGGGTTCGAACACAGTTTTAAGATCAATGCGTCGTTTTTACACACGTGAAGTTTACATGGAAAGAGTGACTGCTCTCTTAGAAGCTCGCCCTGACATCGCTTTTTCAACTGATATCATTGTGGGCTTTCCGAATGAAACGGAAGAAGATTTTCAAATGACGATGCGACTCTTGGAAGACGTTCGCTACGACAATGTTTACTCTTTTGCTTATTCCCAACGTCCTGGCACATCAGCCGCAGAAAGAGCGGACCAAGTACCTGACAACGTGAAGCTTCGCCGCTTGATGGAGCTTCAAACGGTTGCACGCAGAATTTCACGCGAGCGACACATGGCAGAAATCGGTGAGGTTCGAGAAGTGCTCATAGAAGGAACTTCCAAAAAAGACCCTAATCGTTGGACGGGTCGCACTCCCCAAAACATTCCCTTACATCTCGATAAAAGCTTAGGTGGAAAACCCGGCGATCTGCTGAGGGTAAAAGTTGTTGATGCGAGTTTGACTCATCTCATCGGAGCCAATCTTGCATCTGCAAATTAATTTGCTATCGTGAATCTAAATTATTGTTCCTTCTTGGGGCAGTAAGAAAGAGGAGAAAAAAATACTATGAAAAAACTTATGGCATTATTCGCAGCAGCTGTTATCGTTTCTGCTTGCACCAAGAAGCAAGAAGAAGCAGCACCTGCAGCACCTGAAGCAGCAGCAGCACCTGCAGCACCTGAAGCGGCAGCTCCCGCTGCTGGAACTGAAGCAGCTGCAGCAACTGGCGCAACTTCATCTGAAGCAACTAAATAAATTTTTTAAATTTATTAACAAAAAAACCACAGCATCTTAAATAAGATGTTGTGGTTTTTTGTTTTTTTGACCACTAAGTTTTTAATTCATTCTCATACAGTCATTCGAACTATTTCACTAAAAACTATTTCACTAAAAGAGAACGGCAACTTGAAAAAGAACTACTTTGCTCTATTTTTTTTTCAGCAATTGTATACGCTGGTGCAGGTCCACTCATTTCAACCTGAGAGACAACAGCTCTGGTGAGGTCATTTAATTCAGCAGCACTTAATTTTTTTTGTTCGTTTTGACTCATAAAATCCGAAACAACTTGAACAATCTTTGTTAAAGGACCCCACTCATGCGGGTCAGACTTGCTACCCACTAAAGTCCAGCGAGTCATATGGTAACTAGAAATCATGAGAGATGCGACCACAAAAACAGTTCCTGTTTTGCGCAACCAATAAAGACGTTTTTTTTGAGCAAGTTCATTTTCTTCGTTAAAGTAGTTGTCTTTACGAAACCATTTGATCCAGTAAATTTGTTTTTCAAGAGCTTTAATTTTGGCTTTTTCAGCCTTTGTTAACTCTGATCCTTTAACTGATTGTCGAATACTTAAAATTTCATGTATTTTTTCATCGACTAATTCACGACGAGAAATATTTTCGTTTGAAATTTTATCGAGCAAAGTTTTGTTGGGATAACTCGAAAAGAAAAAAGGAATAATTAATCGAGTCTGCAAATTTTGTGTGATGATTGGCCAAATGGCTGCAAAAGCGACTGTCGAATAGGCAAAGATACTCGCATGAGGGTCGCCTGATGCGTGGGCTTTAGACAGAGCAGGAATACCTGTAACAAGCCCGTACACAAGTGTACTGATCCACCAGTTCATAAGAACTTTCATGCGAGGAGTGATATTTTCTTCGAGAGTGACACCATTTCTCACAATTTGTGAAAGCTGATAAGAAACATAAGACTGAGCCATCGCCACGAGAGTGTCGCTTGTGAAAAATTCCTTACCCATCATAGTTCGAGCAATGAGTGCACCAATGGGATCATTCACCAAACCCATGACAGGTGTTTCAACAAGCATGTAAAAACGCTTGTTTTGATCTTTGAGACTCCTCATGAGAGGGATCACAGGAAGCACGTGACCTGCAAAATTTGCTGACTTAAGAAGAAAACTTTTTTCTTGTGCCTCAACTTGCTCTATGAATTCTTCAGAGGATTGCTCCTCTTGATTTTGACTTTGGTTTTGATTTTCAGAGGCAAAAGCTCTTTGAGGAAAATTAAGTGGAGCCGCAAGAAGTCCGAATTGAAGTGCCCATAACAAACCTCTCTTTAAGCTAATCATTAAAGGCGAAAAGTACAGATCGCGACTTGCCGTGTCAACTTGAAAGGCGATTCATAAGATTGATTTTAAGAAGCTTTTTCATTTGCCCTTTTAGTGAATAACCAAAAAAACACTTAAGAATTATTTATGTATTAATTAAAAAATCCTTTATTATCTTCTTGAGTCGCTCCCTCGCTTTCGGTACAAATACCCATCGCTTCAAGGTGCAAGTTTTTGAAGTGATAAACGTTAGAAAAAACTTAAAAAAAAGGTGCAAAAAACGGAGCAATGACAAATTTTTTTAAATCAAAAAAAACCAAAATCTTCACTCTCACAACTTTAACTTTTTTTCTTACAAGTTGCTCCAAAGAATACGAAATCGGCTCAAAAGACGAACCCCTCAAACTTTACTTTGTCCCTTCAGACAACACACAAAAAATTGAAAAAAATGCCGTGAGCGTGAAAGCGTTCATGGAGAAATTTGTTTCTCAAAAGCTCTACAATAAAGACGAAGGTTTCTACATCAAAACAGCAGTACCCTTGAGCCACGTTGCCGTTGTTGAAGCTCTCGGAACTAAGCGCGCTGACTTTGCCGCTTTAGGAACTTTTGACTACGTTCTTGCAAAAGACATAAAAAAACTACCCGTTGAAGCTGTGCTCAACATCGTCAGAGGAGAAAACGAGCTCACCTACAAGAGTGCCATTATTGCTCACGTGGATTCAAAAATTAACACCCTTGAAGACCTCAAAGGAAAGAAGTTTGCCTACGTCGATGCCTCTTCTGCCTCTGGATACATTCTCCCCAACCTTCTTTTTAAAGATAAAAAAATTGATCTCGGACAAACTGTTTTCGCTCAACGCCACGATAACGTCGTGACAATGGTTTACCAAAAACAAGTTGATGGCGGAGCGATCTACTACAATCTTCCCAAAGGAAAAGAAATGAAAGATGCGCGAGCTCGCGTACTCACGCAATTTCCAGACGTTGAGAAAAAAGTAAAAATCATTGGCTTCACGCAAGAAATTCCGAATGCACCTTGGGTCTTAAGATCAAATCTATATAAAAATCCCGCAAAATTCACAAAGGTTAAAGAAGCTCTTCAAGAAGGCATCATTGCTTTCATGAAGACCGAAGAAGGCAAGGCAGCTATGATGGACCTTTACTCCATCACAGGCTTTGTCAAAACCAACGACGAAGACTTTAAGGATGTTCGAAAATCATTCCTTCAAGCGTATTCACAGTTAGAGGCAGAAAAAAAGACAACGACTAAATAAAGAAGGAGGAGGGAATAAAATGAAACGTGTATCTCACAACACACTCAAGACCCTAAAAGCCCTTTTACTTTTTTGTTCACTCTCTTCGGCTAAAAACCTTTTAGCCGTTCCTGCAAAACTAAAGCCTGTAGGATGTCGCCTCATCCTTCAAAAGGTTTACGACTCCGCTCATCTTGCGAAAGAAAATCCAACTGTTATCGATTCAAAAAGCTCTGCTCTCCAAAGAGCGGCGGTTCCACCCGAAGTTGACTCTACCATTCAAGCCTTTGGGCCCTTTGAACAACCTTCTGCAGTTCAAGTTTTCTCCGACGGAAAACTCGGTGTCTACGGAACAAAAACGGGTGTTGCTCTTGCACGAGCAGACGTTGTCACGATGAAAAAAACAGTCGACCTTCTAACGGGAACTTCTGAGCAAAAACACTTTGAGTTCAACATTGATGGAAAAACAGTGACTCTCGAAGGCGCCAGCAGCGTTGTTGGATCTGCACGTATCAAACGTTCATTTGCAGACGTTGATGCAGAATTAACCCTTGTCGTGAAATATGATGGGTTCAAAGAAAGTGACTTTCACGATCCAAACAGCATTTTCGCAAAAGCAGTTGAACAATTTGTTCTAAAATATGTCCGCGAAGGTGAAGAAAGAGGAATGATTTTCTCCGAAGCCAAAGCAGGCCACCACGACCACATTCCACCCGAAGCGGCCTCCACAAAAAGTAAAGCCATCAAGTGGAGCAAAGAAAACATTAACAAAGGCGAGCAAAAAATTCCCTCAGAAATTCAATCAAAAGACATTGCCTTCAGCTTTCGAGAAGGACTCACAAGCCACTCACGAATTAAATTCGATTGGTTTTTGCGTGTTGAAGTTCCAGAAGAATACCAAGCAAAATTTGCCGGCATGACTTCTCGTATTGTTGAAGGAAGCGTGATGCTCAACCTTGCAGGACGCAACGGAGAAAACAGCGCTGTTCCTTTTGTAAGCCAGATGACAGACTTTCCTGAACTTGGCGCAACAGGCGGACACATTGCTGTTGAAGGTTACGCAGACAACAAACCCCTCAAAATTACCTCTCTCTTTTTTGACCACAATGAATACGAAATCGCGCGCTCTGTAACGGTCACAGCGCCCTTCACTCCCATATACTTTTTAGGAAAATCTGTTTTAAATGCGGCTCGCACCTATAGAGAGCAAGGAAAAGTTTTTAAAGCCTTGAGAATTCTTTTTAGCCGCTTGAACTACACAAACGACGTAGATGCTTATCGCATCGAGATGGAAAGAAACGGTAATAAAGAAAAAGCTGCAAGCTTTAGAGAAATTGTTGCTTCTTTTAGAAAAATCGTTGAAGACCCCCTCATCAACGATCTCTCTTTGCTTTTAGGAACTGCTAAAAACATGCTCAAGCTAAAAGAGCTAGGTTATGAATCTTTAGCAGACGAGGCGGCACTTGTTGCGGCCATCAATAAATACTCCAAAGAGCACCCCACAGAGCTGCGAACACAAATTCGCGAGATCTCAGATCAGCCCATCGACCTTCTCCAAAAAACAATCAACAATATCACTTGGAAAAGGATTTCTGAGCACAAAGGACTCAAGGGCTATATCGACTACACACTTAAAAACAATCAAGCTTTTTCAAATCCGCAGCTTCCACCTGAGCGCATCTTTATTTCACTCACTCCAAGCTCATCTTTCCTCGAACAATACGAGGGTAAAGTTGCTAACTGGAAAACTCTTTACCCTAACCTGATTTTTGAACACAAAAACGACTTGCACATGACGATTGCTTTCTTAGGACAACTCTCCATGGAGCAAAGACACAAAATGCAAGCGGGCCTCAACGAATTTAACAAAACTCTTCAAGAAACAGATCTCAATTTTGAAGGAGCTTCTCTCCAAAAAATTGGTCGAGGTAAAAACGATGCCTACATAGCGCTTCGCTTTGACCCAGAGAGAGTTGACCCCAAACTCAAAGCTGCGATTTTAAAACTCAAACAAGAAGCCGCACTTGCGGGAGTTGTTCCCGACAGACACTTCGACTCATTTGTTCCGCACATCACTCTTTGTAGCCTGCCTCGAGAGCTTCAAGGTGAAAAAGGCCACTCCGACTTTGCTCACTTCCTTGCAAACGAATCAGCTCACGACTTAGAAAACAATGCCGTTACTCACGACGTAAAAGTCCTCTACCGAGTGATCGACAACAAAAACGAAGCAGAGCCTGTCTATCGTGAAACAAAACTCGAAGAAGCAGGAACTCCGTAATTGTGAATTTATCGCCTCTTGAATTAGAAAAAGTTTTTTTAAAAGCTCATGAAATTGCTCTAAGCTTTTTTAAATCAGACACGCTCCAAGTTGAAAACAAAGCCGATCTCAGTCCCGTGACTCAAGCCGATCACGCATTGAACGAATATTTTCTCGAAACACTTACAAAAATCATTCCTCACTCTGCCGTACTAGGAGAAGAAGGCAGCACCCGCATTCACGATCACGAACTTCCGCAATATTGCTGGATCTTAGACCCTATCGATGGAACTAAGGAATTTATTTCGGGCACAGATGAATGGGCCGTGCAGCTTTGTCTTTATGAAAAAGACAAAGGCTGCTTGCTCTCAATCCTATCTCAACCTACGCGAAAACTTTTTTCCTATGCTCAAAAAGGCAAAGGTGCTTTTACAAAAAACCTCAGTACTGGAACTACAAATCAACTCAAAGCCTCTCAAAAAAGTTCCTCTCATGAGGCAACTCTCTTAGCCTCTAAAAGCCGCAAGGATGTTTGGACTGAAAGCATCCTTAAAAAGCATCCCTTCAAAAACTCAAACAGCGTGGGCTCCATCGGACTTAAAACTTTAGAAATCGCCTCAGGGCGAGCTGATTTTTATATGAATGGAGATCAAAAGTGTGGCGCTTGGGATATATTTCCGTGTCTGCCCTTTTTAATCGAAAGCGGAGCAGACTTCTGGAGCTCAAAAGAACTCAACTGGAAAGAAGAAATTAAAAACAAAAATATTCAGGCTCATTTTGCTTTTGGAACAAAGGGACTTATTCAAAACCTGAAAGCCGATCTTACTGCAAGTATTTCTTCAGCAACTTATTCAACAACTTAGGAGACGGGCCGGCGATGACTCTTAAAGTTTATACCCGATCAGGCCTAAGCCCCGAAGAGTTTTTTACCTCACAAAAAAACAGTGAACATAAAACAAGAGCTGTTTTTACGATTGGAATTTCTGGCTCCGGAAAATCTCACTGGTCACGAATCGCGGAGCAAAACCATTGGAATGTTTTGAACTCCGACTCCATTCGTGTGGAATGGCTCAAAAAAGCTCAAATAGATAATAAAAAAGTTCTGATCAACGGACAACTCATCCTGCCCGACCCTCAGAATGAGGAGCATGTTTTCTGCCCTGAGCTCAGAGCTCTTGTAATGGACAGCGACTACCTGCTTTCGCTCACCAAGAGTGAACAAGCTGTGGTTTTTGATATCACAAACCTCACACTTCAAAGAGTGCCTCTGATGCTCAAAACAAT
>CAYOWH010000048.1:0-17892 GCA_964407615.1 uncultured Bacteriovoracaceae bacterium
CACACGGAAGAAGCTTTGGGAATCAAAGATTGCGATCGCATCGCGGGAATGGCAGCGGCCAACGGATGGGAAGTTCTTCAGTTAAGACACGGAAGTTTTCGTAAGCAATTGTTTGCTGAGAAAAATGGTGAGGCTCTTCAGGCCGTTTTTGAAACCGCTCTCCCTGATGGTGAGTTGCAAGCTTTGCTTGTGAGCAGTGACGCTAAAAAAATTGTTGAGGCTGTTTCAGCTTACGACAAAGCGGCAGGAAAAATTCTTTCTGCATTGCCAGAAAAAGATGTTCTTCGTTTCTTAAAAGATTTTGGAGGACACGACATTCCAGGAATTCTTGAAGCTTATCAGTACGCACGTAGTAGCGATGAGAAGCCGTTACTTATTGTGGCTCATACCATTAAAGGATGGGGACTTGAGTGTTCTGCAAAAGCAGGAAACCACTCTATGATGATTGAAGAAGCGGAAGTGAAAAACCTTCTTAAAAATGCAGGAGCAAAAGGAGATGATCTTTTTGCTTTTGAGCGTTTTGAAGACAAGAGTGAAGAAGCTCGTTACCTTCAAAAACGTGGCGATGATTTTTTCAAAGGCATGATTGAGATTGAAAGTCTCAAAGCAAAAAATTTAGAAAATCTCGAGCAGCAGTTGGATTCTTGCGGATGGAAAGAAAGCACTCCTAAAGAAATTGGAATTAATTTGAAACTTGTTCCTATGGCTCACACTCAGTGGGTGCTCGGACAGATCACCGCAAAACTCAATCGAATTGGCGATTTTGCAGAAATTCCAGATAATAAAAATCAAAAAGCTTTAAGTAGTGATGAAAAAAAATGGAAAGTTGTAGGATCTCATTTGATCACAATGGCTCCCGATGTGGGAACCTCAACAAACCTCAATGCCAGTATGGATCACAAAACATTTGGACCAGCGGCTCAAGATTTTGATCAACTTTTGGGAACTGAAGACAAGTCGGCTCCAGACATCACTCCCTCTGAAGCGCAAAAAGCGCGGCACTTGCGTTTTGAAATTGCAGAATCAAATACCATGTCTTGTTTGGGTAGCTTTGCAAAAATGGCTGACTTCATGGGTGTCCCTTACTTGCCTGTGATGACTGTTTACGATTTTTTCATCAAGCGTGCTCTTGATCAGTTGTTTTATAACGCTTATTGGAAAGGGAATTTCATTTTAGTTGGAACTCCCAGCGGAGTTTCTCTTTCTCCAGAGGGCGCACAGCACGGATGGAAGAGTGATATTCAAATTGCGAATATG
This sequence comes from uncultured Bacteriovoracaceae bacterium, assembly GCA_964407615.1. Lineage (GTDB taxonomy): Bacteria > Bdellovibrionota > UBA2428 > UBA2428 > UBA2428 > CANIGN01. The sequence goes on from CAYOWH010000048.1 coordinate 1,258, forward strand.
CTCACGTGGGAACCAGCATTTGGAATTGAGCTTGATTGGATTTTTGCTGAAACCGCTCGACGCCATCTCAATTCTTTCCGCGGACTTAAAGAAGATAATTCTGAGGGTCGAGGAGCAGTTTTGATTCGTGGAGTGACGCGTGCTCTTGAGCAAAAAGTTATGCTCGAGCGTCTTAAAAAACAAAAACGCTTTGTAGGAAAAACAGACGCAGAAATTCTTGAGAGCACTCGCAAAGATTGCTTAGAGGGTGCGTGGTACATTGTTGATCATCGCGGGTCTGAAGGTTACAAGCCTGGTGATAATGTTGTGAATATTTTTACAATGGGTGTTATGATTACAGAAGCTCTTGCCGCGTCTGATGAACTTCTCAAAGAAGGTTACTTTGCAAACGTCATCAATATCAGTTCACCTGATTTGCTTTTAGGAAATCAGGCCTACGACAATAACTATCAGCACCTTCGCCAAACGCTTGCTGTGGAAGGGGATCTCTATCTGAAAAAAGGCGCTGAGAAAAAAGCAGCGGCTTATCCACCATTAAGTTTTGGACCTTCTATGGGAGATCAGGCACGTTTGAGTATGCTTGGCGCAGCGCGAGTTCCTGTGGTGAGCGTGCACGATGGGGAGCCAGGGTTGCTCGATAATATTGGAAGTATTGTAGGCGTTCCACAAAAGGCACTGGCTGTGCGACATCATTCTAAGTCAGGTCGTCCAAGCGATATTTACAAGTATCACGGCATTGATTCTCAATCTGTGAAGAGAGCTTGTCTTGAGGCCTTAAATGAGGTGGCTTGGACAAGTAAAATTTCTTTCACGGACTAGAGCTTCAAAATTGTAAGTTGATTTAAGTAAAATTTTTTATTTTTCAAAATATTCCGTTGTAGAACCGAAAATAGAGGTAGGGCAATAGGGGTATGGACACGAGAGAGCTGAGTGGTGTGGGGGCATCAAAGGGTTTAGGGGGCAAGGGCAAACCCGATCCGCACTCCCTCAAGAGAGTGACTTCTAGAACAGTGTTTTTAGTCTTCACGTGCTTGATGGGGTGTGGATCAGCTCTAGCGGCTTCATACCGAACTCGAGTCATCTACGGAAAAGACGAAAGAGTTGAAGCGGCCTATTACCCAAATCAAAAAGTGAAAAGTCTTTCTCGTTCTGTTGCAGGAAAAGTTGAAAAAGATTTACTCGTAAAAGAGGGATCAGAGTACAAGCTTCCCTCTCAAACTCTACAGAATGTTATGGGAGTTTGTGCAAATGAACGCTTTTCGTCACAAACATCTTTTGTTGAATGTAGCGGATTTTTGGTGGCTCCTGATTTATTGCTAACCGCAGGACATTGTGTCCAAACTCAAACAGATTGCGAACAGAGTAAATGGGTTTTTGATTATGTTTTGGGAACAAAATCTGTTACTGAAGCAAAAGTATTTTCGTGCAAAGAAATTGTTTCACAAAGTGTGGGTTACAACAACGATTATGCCGTTCTTAGGCTTGATCGACCCGTTTTGGATAGAGAGCCTTTAAAGTTGAGAAAAAATGGAGAGCTTGATCAAAAAACCAAGTTAATTGTTGTCGGGCATCCCTCCGGACTTCCTTTAAAGATCAGTGATAACGGAACAGTGAGAGATGTTCTGGCTGATCATGATTTTTTTGTAGCAGAAATTGATACCTTTGGAGGAAATTCTGGTTCACCCGTTTTGAATCAGGAAACTTTAGAAGTAGAGGGAATTCTTGTAAGAGGAGATAGAGACTATTCCTGGAATCCAGAACAATCCTGCGCTGTCGTAAATATCTGTGATGCGGGAAATTGTCGGGGTGAGGATGTTCAAAAAATTACAAAAATAAAAGGCATTCCTCTATAAATTTTTACTTTTTGGATCAAAATTTTCAATCCTTTTTACGAATTCAAGGTCGTATTCAGTTAATCCACCACCTGCAGGATGGGTCTCGTGAGTGGAAAGAGTAAGGGTGACTTTATTGTAAACATTCCAGATTTCTGGATGATGATCTAATTCTTCTGCTAAAAAAGCAACTTTTTTAAGAAAAGCAAAGGCTTCTAAAAAATCTTTGAAAACAAAATCTTTTTTTAAATTTTGTGAAGAAACATTCCATCCAGAATAATTTTTGAGGAAATCGTTTATAGATTCTTGTGAAAGGAGATTCCTATTAAACTTATTCATTTGAGATAAATTTTAAAATACTTGAGAAATCTTTTTCAGCCCATCCTTGTGAGCGATGAAGTTCGTATAAGTTTCGTGCGAGTTCTCCCAAAGGGATTTTTGATTTAGAAGAGAGAGCAGCTTCGGCGGCAAGGCTTAGGTCTTTACACATCAGCTGCACTCCAAATCCACCGCTATAGTCTCTAGAAGAGGGTACATTTTCCATTGTGCCAGGGTAAGGATTGTAAACTTCAAGAGACCAGTTTCTTCCACTACTTTGAAGCATGATCTCCGAGAGGACTTTGGGTTCGAGTCCGAGGTTTTTTCCCATTGCAAGAGCTTCGGAAGTGCCAATCATATGAATTGCAAGAAGCATGTTGTTGCAAACTTTTGCAACTTGGCCACAGCCACTTGGTCCAGCATAAAATATTTTTTTCCCCATTTTTTCTAAGATGGGTTTGGCTTTTTCAAATAAAGTTTTTTCTCCACCGACCATAAACGTTAGAGTGCCTGCTGTCGCTGCGGCTGTTCCGCCAGATACAGGTGCATCGATCATCTCAAAGCCTTTGCTTAATGCAAGTTTTTGCACTCTTCGAGCCGCATCCGGTGCAATGGTGCTGCAATCTATGAGAAGTGAGTGTGCTTCGGCGTGGTTAAAAATAGTTTTGTTGTAAAGGTCTTCCACGTGTTGAGAAGCTGGCAGCATAGTTATCACAACATCTGCGTTTTTGAGAGCAGATGTGGCATCTGAAGCTACAGTCAGTCCATCTTTTTTTGCGGTCTCAATAGCCTTTGGGTTTAGATCGAAAACTTCAATGCTAAGAGAAGCTTTTTTAAGGTTAAGAGCCATTGGATAGCCCATGTTTCCTATGCCAAGAAAAGCAATTTTTTTTGTCATGATTTATTGCCTCCTAGTAAATCTTCAAGTGGGTTTTTTGAGTTTTCGAGTGGAGATTTAAAATGAGCCTCGATGTGCGCATCACTTAAATCTTGAATGTTTTTGGGATTCCATTGTGGGTTGTTGTCTTTGTCGACGAGTAAGGCACGAACGCCCTCTTGAAAATCACCCATGCGAGTTGATTGAGCAGCGACGAACCATTCTTGATAAAAAGACTCAGCGATTGACCAGCTTTTTCCTTTTTCCCATATTGCATAGATAAGGCCTAGAGATGTCGGACAAGCTTTTTGAACATTTGATAAAATAATTTTTTCCCAATCATTTTGGGGAATGTACTCTGTTGCCCATTTCATTAATTGATAAGCATTTGTATTTTTTAAAAAAAGATCAATAAAGTTTTTGTGAGTAGTAAATTCTGTTTGAGTATCTTTTTTTCCGTGAGTCTTAAAAAAGCTCGTTATGATTTCTTCAAAATCTTTTTGGTTTTTACAGCTTGAGTCTTTGAGAGTTTTTAGTAAAAGCTCTTGATCCGTATCATTTAACCAAAAGTCAGCAAGCTTGAGCATTAAAGCGTCTGCGGCTTTTATGCGAGCACCGGAAAGACCTAAAAAAAGACCGCGTTTATCAGCAGCCTTTCTTAAGAAATAATTTGCTCCAACATCTGGAATTAGACCAATAGTAATTTCGGGCATCGCCATACGTGTAGAGTCAGTGACAACGCGGTAGCGAGCTCCTTGCATGATTCCCATGCCGCCTCCCATGGCGATTCCATGAGCCCAAACAATGAGTGGTTTTTTATAAGAGTAAAGTGAACAGTCGAGCCTATATTCTTTTTCAAAGAACTCATCACAGTAAGAAGTTTTTTCTTTCATCGATTGATAGAGCGCGCGAATATCTCCTCCGGCACAAAAGGCTTTGCCTTTTCCACGAATCAGAACTCCAAAAACTTCAGAATTATTTTCCCATTCTTTAAGTTTAAGGTGCAAATTTTCGATCATCGATAAAGAAAGTGAATTAAGTGCCTTTTCTAAATCAAGAGTCGCTATAGCGAGGGAGCCTTCTCCTGACTTTTGTAGTTCAAATTGTACGGACATTGGACCAAGACTAACTCAAAGTTTAAAAAACGTCAGTTGGGTTTATGCGTTTTTGTGAGGCAGGCATAGAAAGGTGTTGGTTTCTTTATGTCTCTACAAATGCCAATTATGTGGCTTGAGATTATGTAACGCTTGCCGAAAACCATATTGATGAATTATGCAAGGCAGTTAGATTTTGCTAAGCCAAAAGTGATATGCGTTGATTTAGACGGTACTCTCCTTAAAAGTGATTTTCTTTGGGAGTCGGTATTTTGGCTCCTGAAGAATAAACCACTTATCGTATTGAAGCTTCCCTTTTGGTTTTTAAAGGGTATTGCTTATCTCAAAGAAAAAATTGCTAATAATGTAGATTTAGATATTGAGACGTTGCCTTGGAATGTAGATGTTTTAAGGGTTGTTTCGGATTTGCAAAAATCTGGACTTGAGCCTGTTCTGGTTACAGGTTCTCATAAAATATTTGCTGAAAAAGTTGCAAGTCATTTTAAATTTTTTAATCGAGTTTTTGCTACCGAAGGGTCATTGAATCTTGTAGGCCAAGAAAAGCTAAAAAAGTTAGAATATGAATTTGGACCTTTGGGATTTAGTTACATAGGTGACTCAAGCAAAGATATTTCAATTTTGGCATCGTCTGCTCATGCCTATGTTGTAAAAAATGAATCTGTCTTTAGAAAAGTTTCTAAATTAAATTCGCAATCAACTTTTTTACCTTTAGCGGGTAAAGGGGTTTTGAGGGAGCTTTTTAAGGGTTTGCGACCCCATCAGTGGTCTAAAAACATACTTGTTTTTTTGGGACCCGCTGCGGGACATATTTTATTTCAAGGTCCAATTTTATTTTTAAGTTTAGTTTTATTTATTTGTTTTTCTTTAGTGGCATCGTCTGTTTATCTTTTAAATGATCTGATTGATTTAGAATCAGATAGAAAGCATCAAACAAAGAAAATGCGCCCAATGGCTTCAGGTCTAGTTTCTATTGGGCACGCAGCTATACTTTCTATGGTCCTTTTTAGCGGGGGGGTTGCGCTCGCGTGGAGTTTAATTGGGTTTAAGGTTGCCTTTGTTTTAATTTCTTATGCCGTATCAACTCTTGCCTATTCTGTGTGGATTAAGGGGATTGCTATTGCCGATGTTATGATGTTGGCTTTTTTTTACATCGTCCGGGTTCTTGCGGGATGCGTAGCTATTAATATTACGCCAAGCTTTTGGCTTATAAATTTTATTTTGTTTTCATTTTTGAGTTTGGGGTTTGCGAAAAGAGTGGCGGAGCTTATATCGTCTGCAAAAAAATTACAGGGCTTAAATAAACATAGAGCTTACAGGCTTGATGATCTCGACGCTTTACTTCATTTTGGAACAGCTAGTGGGTACCTTTCCTTGCTCGTTTTATCTCTATACTTGAAAAGTCCAGAGGTTGTAAGAATGTATTCTCGTCCTAGTGCTCTTTGGGGGCTTATTCCTATTGGGCTTTATTGGATTACTGAAATATGGCTATCTGCTGGAAGAGGAGAGTTGAATAGTGATCCAGTTTTACACGTTCTTAAGAGCAAAAAATCCTATCTTCTAATTACAATTTCTCTGCTAATATTCCTTTATGCGATCTAAAAAAAATAAAATATTTTATATTTTATTTTTAATAATTATTTTTTTATATACGTACGTTGGTTTTTTTTCTCCTGGCTACGATGACGAATTTTTTAATATTTCTCTTACGGAAAACTTAGGCCTTAAAGTTTTAAGTTATATTCAAACAAAAGATGTTCATCCTCCTGGTTCCTATCTTCTAAATTGGTTTTTTTATTCTGTTACGAACAGTTGGAGTATTGTTCGAACGATTTCAGGGCTCTTAACGGCATTGTCAATCATTTATGCTGGAATTTTTGTAAGAAAATCCTATGGAGATTTAAGAGGTTTTTTGTTCTTGATCTTTTTAGCTTTTAATCCAGCAATTTTAATGTGGGGAACAAGCGTTCGGTGGTATTCTTATTTTCTTCCTTTATTAATTTATTTGTCAGTTGTTCCTAAATCTTCTCATAAATTTTATTGGGCTAAATTATTTGTTGGGTTTTTAATTTTAGGTTACTTTGGTTATGCAGTTTTTATAGTTGCCCCTAGTTTGTTTGTTTTGTACTGGATGCAGTCTGATCAGTCTTTTAAAAACAAACTGAAGCAAGTTTTTTTGTGGGGATTTTTGTCTTTGTTGGGGTATCTTCCCCAGCTGTATATTTTTTCAACTGTTCATATAAATGGTAGCAGTTCTCAAAGGTCACCACTTTTAAAAGGCTTTGTTGGCTTTATGATATCACATCTTAGTAACCAAGGAGTTTTCCCTATTTCTGTAGGTGGTGTTTTGTGTTGTCTAGGCGTTTTTGGTATTATGTTTTTGAGTTTAAGAAAAGATTTTAGAAGAAGCCTGCTATCTAGATACGCTTTATCGTATTTTATTGGAATAATTTTTTTAATATTAAGTGGGCTTGGAGGAAAGTTTAGAAATTTTGTTTTATTAAGTCCTCTTCAGTCATTTAGTCTATCAACGATTATTCCAGATTTTAGAAAAAATATATGGATTAAAATTTCTCTTTTTTGCTTTTTTTTTGGAAACGTTATTGGAGTTTACAATGTAATTTTTCATACAAATACAACCAAAAACAGTTGGAATTTTCCACTTAAAAAAGTTTTAACTCAGCTGGAAAGAATTAGGTCCTCATGTGGAGAAGAAATATTATTTTTTACGCACGATCCTTTACTAACTTATGTGCTAGAGAAAAAAAACTATTTCGTTGTAAGTCCTTATGGGCAACGAAACTCAAAGGTTTATGAGTCAAAATTAAATTACAAATGCATCATAATTGCTAAGACTTTTGCGGGGTTGCTTGAAGATTCAAAGATAAAAAAAATGTACACTGCTTTTGAAAGAACGTCTGATAAAATAGAAGAAAAAATCTTAATAGGTTTTGATCCTTATTATTCATTCAAGAAAAAATTAGACAGTCGATATCCAGAGTATCAAGTTGAGCTCTTTGTTTTAAGGCATGCGAATTTTGACGAGTTGATGAATACTTGGCAGTCTTTACCTCGAGATCAAGTATTGGGAATCTAAATATATTTTTAATTGTTTTGTTATTATTGTTTTCTAAGCTTTAATAAAAGATAAAAGAATTTATGATAAATACTATTTTAAGCTGGGGGAGGTATCCCAGAAAAAATCACAAAAGTTGTTTTTGGTTAGATAGTCGTTTTGATTCTATTCCAAAAAATTCAGATAAAATCTTACCGCATGGATTAGGTCGTAGTTACGGGGATAGTTGTCTAAATAGTGAAAACATTTTACTCATGACAAGAGGTCTAGATCGATTTATTTCTTTTGATTCTAAAGAGGGTATAATTTGTTGTGAGTCAGGTGTTAGTTTTTCTGAACTCTTGGAGTTTTGTGTTCCGCTTGGTTTTTTTCCTCCTGTAACACCTGGGACCAAGTTTGTAACAGTGGGGGGAGCCTTAGCAAATGACGTTCATGGTAAAAATCATCACTGTGCGGGGAATTTTGGTAATCATATCTTAGCTTTTGAGTTGCTTCGCTCAAGCGGTGAAAGGATTATCTGTTCTCCCTCTCAAAATTCTGAATATTTTTATGCTTCCATTGGAGGACTTGGGTTAACAGGATTGGTTACGTGGGTAGAGTTTAGGTTAATACCCATACAAAGCCCCATGATTGATCAAGAAGTTATCAAATATAGAGGGCTTGAGGAATTTTTAGAAATATCTAAAGAGTCTGAAGGTAAATTTGACTACACTGTTGCGTGGATTGATTGTCTAGCGTCTGGAAAAAATCTTGGAAGAGGACATTTCATTCGCGGTAATCATTCAAAAGTTAAAAATTCAGATCACTTACCTAAAAAGATGATATCTGTTCCGTTTGAGCTTCCCTTTTCTCCCATTAACTCTTTAAGTGTAAAAATATTTAATGCTTTTTATTATCATCGGCAGATCAATCGGTTAAGAAAATCTTTGGTTTACTACGATTCCTTTTTTTATCCTCTTGATTTTATCCATAATTGGAATCGTATTTATGGCCAGCAAGGATTTTTACAGTATCAATGTGTGGTTCCAGAAAACGATGCTGGACTAAAAACTTTAGAGAAGATTTTGTCTTGTACGTCTTCAAGCGGTTTGGGTTCGTTTTTGGCAGTCATCAAAAAATTTGGAAATATTTCATCTGGTGGAATGTTATCTTTCCCTCGGGCTGGAGTCACATTAGCTTTAGATCTTAGTATAAATAACACTCAAATTTTTAAAGTTTTAGACAAATTCGATGATTGGGTCGTAACTAGTGGGGGTGCTATTTATCCCGGAAAAGACGCAAGAATGTCTAGGGATACTTTTAGAGCTTCATTTCCAAACTGGATAAAGTTTAAAGAATTTATTGATCCTAATTTTTCATCTGATTTTTCAAGGAGAGTTGAGCTATGAGTAAAGTTGTTATTTTTGGAGCGACTTCTGCAATTGCAGAACGTTTTGCAAGGATTTGTGCTCTTCGGGGAGACGAGCTTTTATTGATTGCTCGCAATGAGCAAAAACTCTTAGAAATAAAGCAAGATTTAGAAATACGTGGCTCGAAGAATGTTCAGGTTTTTTGTCTAGATTTGAATGAAACCAAACTTCACGAGGGCCTGGTTTCAAGCTTTTTTGCAAAAAAAGAAAAAGTTGATCTTATTCTTTTTGCGCATGGAATTTTAGGAGACCAGTCTTTAGCCGAAAAAAACTTTTCTCATGCTGAAAATATTATTTCTTCAAATTTTATAAGTACGGTCAGTCTTCTCCATGAAGTTGCAAAACATTTCGAAATTCAACGTTCAGGAGCCATTGTTGTTATTTCATCCGTCGCTGGAGATCGAGGTCGAGCCTCAAATTATGTATATGGTTCCGCTAAGGCAGCACTTAGTGCTTTCTGTTCTGGATTAAGGCAGCGTATGTTTAAGTTTGGCGTATCTGTCGTAACAGTGAAGCCTGGATTTGTTGATACTCCCATGACAAGAGAATTTAAAAAAGGAATTCTTTGGGTCAAGCCTGAGAGTGTTGCACGTGGAATAGATTGGGCAGTGAGGAATAGAAAGCCAGTCGTATACTTGCCTAGATTTTGGTTTTTAATAATGCTTGTAATAAAAATCATTCCTGAGAAAATTTTTCAAAAATTAAAAATTTAGACTTATCCGTTTTTCCAGACAGCTTTTCTTTTTTCAAGAAAGGCATTTACGCCTTCCTTTTGATCTTCTGTGTTGAAGAGATTTAGAAAAAGTTCTCTTTCAAGAGGAAGTCCCTGGCTGTGAAAGTGGGAACGAGTATTTTGTATAAGTCGTTTACAAAAAGAAACAGCAATCGGGCTTTGTTTTTCTACGTTTAAAGACAGCTCAAGTGCACGTTCAAGTGATTTTCCTTTTGAAACAACTTCTTCAACAAGACCGATTTCTAGTGCTTTAGGTGCGTTGACTCTTTCTCCGCAAAGGATCATTTTCTTGGCCCAACCTTCGCCCACAAGACGCGTGAGGTTTTGGGTTCCACCTGCACATGGCAAAAGACCCACTGTTGCTTCTGGGAGTGCAAGAATTGATTGCTCTTCAACGATTCTTATGTCGCAGGCAAGGGCAACTTCAAGTCCTCCACCCATGGCATATCCATTGATTGCAGCTATAGAAACCCCTCTAAAACTAGATAAGCTTTCAAAGGCAACGCCAAAAACATTTGCAACTTTTGAGGCAACTTCTTTGTTTCCAGAAGAAAACATTTTCAAGTCAGCTCCGGCAGAAAAAAACTTTTCACCCTGTCCTGTTATGACAAGAGAATAAATATTCTTATCATTTTCTAATTCACGAATAATCTTGGGTAAGTATGTTAAAGATTCTTCATCAAAAGTATTTGCAGCGGGATTATTTAAAGTAAGGATAGCTGTATGACCTTTTTTTTCCACTAAAATTTTTTGCGTCATAAGCCCACAATAAAGCGGGCATTAATTTAAATGCAAGGGCTAATTTGGAATCATAAAAAAACTATCTTGGAATGATGGTGCGTGTAACGGTTTTGTCGTCCCCAAATCCCGACTCCTTCCACTGTTCACTACTGGGGATTGAATAAGGTTGTTCTTTGTTGGTGATTTTTTTTCGAAGTTTATTCGTGTCGATAACCATAAGGTTTTTGTTGTGAAATGTGTAGAGGTCTAAGTCGTATCCCATCCATCTGGTAATGTGTTTGCTTCCAATCAGCGCAGTACAGTCAGTCATCTTTTTTAATTCAAGAGTTGCCACAAGATTGTGTTGCTCTTCAAGATTTAAATAGGAATCGATGTCCTCGAAAACAAGAACGCTTGCATTTGTCGCAAGAGCCATTGCTGTTAAGCACTTCAGTTTTTCGGTTTTATTTAATTTATGAAAATAAGTATTGTCGGAAATTTGAAAATGTTCGATCCATGTTTTGAAAGTTGAAAAATCCCATTCTTTGTAAAAAAGAGAAAGAATTTGTGGTATTTGGTCGATAGTGCATGGAAGGTAATAATCAGTGTTTGGAGACACAAGAAAAACATTTTTCTTGTAATCTTTGTCGTTTGTTTGGGAAGAAAAATCCTTAATTTGGATTTCCCCACCTTCAAATTCGCCCTGATCTCCAATGGCCCTTAAGAGGTGACTTTTTTCGTTTTCTGCCTTTCCAATAAAAACTCCAATTCGATTTTTTGGAAACGCATAAGTGGTGGGAGAAATAAGTTCTTCCCCATCAATAACTTTAGTGAATTTTTTTAAAACAACAGCATAATCCTTTTTGCTCATGTTTTAATTTTAAACAAAACAAAATGCTAGGGGATTAATCTTTTGTTAAACAGTGTGAATTCTTTGTTAAGAAGGTTAGCGGAATATTTCCGCGGCTCCCTCTTCCAAGACCTTACGAGAAATAATGACTCTCATGATCTCATTTGTTCCTTCTAAGATCTGATGAACTCGAGAATCACGCATCAAACGCTCAACAGGATAATCCTGAGTGTAGCCATAACCGCCATGTAATTGAATGGCTTCATTGCAAACTTTAAATCCAATGTCTGTTGCGTATCTTTTTGCCATGGCACAATAAACAGTGGTCTGAGCATCAGAATTATCAAATTTCCAAGCTGCTAAACGAACCATCTGTCTTGCAGCTACGACTTCTGTAAACATATCTGCAACTTTAAATTGAAGAGCTTGAAAATCCTTTAAGGCTTTTCCAAATTGTTTTCGCTCGTTCATATATTTGTTTGTTGCTTGAAGTGCTGCCTGTGCGCATCCTACGGAGCATGTCCCAATGTTGATACGCCCACCATCTAACCCATTAAGAGCGATTTTAAATCCTTCTCCAAGCTGACCCAGTATATTTTTTTCTGACACGACAACATTATCAAAATTGATGACTCTAGTCGGTTGGCTATTCCAGCCCATTTTCTTTTCATTCTCTCCAAAAGAAATTCCTTTTGTGTTTGCTGGAACAACAAACGCTGTGATGCCTTTAGCTGTTTGATCACCTGTTCGCGCCATCACAATCAACACGTCTGTCGCGCCTCCACCAGAAACAAACACTTTGCTTCCTGTTAATAGGTAGTCACTTCCTTTTTTTTCGGCGCGTGTTTTAAGGCTTGCGGCATCACTTCCAGAATTTGCCTCGGTAAGGCAATAAGATCCAAGTAATTCTCCACTAGCAAGTTGTGGACAAAATTGTTGGCGAAGTTCTTGGCTTCCAAATTTGTCAATCATTCCCGCAACCATGTTGTGAATCGTGATATAGGCTGTGGTTGAAGTGCAACCTGCAGCGAGTTCTTCAAAAATAATCGCAGCATCGAGTCGCCCAAGTCCTAATCCGCCAACATCTTCTTTGAGATAAACTCCTAAAAAACCCATCTCAGCAGCCTTGCGAATAACGTCTTTTGGAAAATGTTTTTTAGCATCCCACTCACCCGCAAAAGGCGCCATTTCTGCAAGTGCAAAGGTGCGTGCAGCTTCTTGAAATTGTTTTTGATTTTCTGAAAGTTCAAACATGTTTTTTTCCTACTTCAATGTAATCGTTGTGTTCATGGCTCCAGCCTGATGGTCGGGCTCAAACCAACGAGTTGTCATTGTTTTTGTTCGAGTGAAAAATTTTACGGCTGCTTTTCCATAGCTGTTTTGGTCACCATACATAGAGGCTTTCCATCCTCCAAACGAGAAAAAGGGAAGAGGCACAGGAATCGGAATGTTGATCCCTACATGTCCAACTTGAATAGAGTGTTGAAATTTTCGAGCCGCATATCCAGAGTTAGTGAAAATACTTGTTCCGTTACCAAATGGATTTTTGTTGATAAAGTCAATCGCTTCTTCGAGGGTATTTTTTCGAACGATCAACAAAACAGGTCCAAATATTTCTTCTTGGTAAATTTTCATTTCAGAGTGAACATTGTCAAAGAGAGTGGGGCCAACAAAATTTCCATTGGGATAATGAGCAAGATGAAGATTTCTTCCATCAAGCAAAAGCGTGGCACCCTCTTTTTCTCCTTGAGATATGAGAGAGACGACTCTTTCCTTTGCTTTTTGAGAAATCAATGGGCCAAGTGATGCTTCGGGATCGTCCCAAGCTCCAATCTTGAGTTGCGACATAGCTTTTTGGATATCACCAATCCAGCTTTGTGTTTCTCCCACGAGGACAGCTACGCTAATCGCCATGCAGCGTTGCCCTGCGGCACCGCAAGAAGCCCCCACAATGTTGTTGATGGCTTGTGTTTTGTTTGCGTCTGGCATGACAATCATGTGATTTTTAGCACCCGAAAATGCTTGAACTCGTTTTAAATTCTGCGAGCCGCGCTGATAGATGTGTCGGGCAACGGGCTCAGAACCTACGAAAGAAATTGTCTTAATCGTTGGGTGATCGAGGAGTTGGTTAACCTGATCTTTTCCACCGTGAACAATATTGAGGGTTCCTTTAGGGGCTCCTGCTTCGACAAAAAGTTCAGCAAGTCTCATAGGAGTCATAGGATCTTGTTCGGATGGTTTCATCACAAATGTATTTCCGCAGGCTATGGCAAGAGGAAATTGCCAGAGGGGAATCATGGCAGGAAAATTAAAAGGAGTGATACCCGCACAAACTCCGAGCGGCTGTTGATAGCTGTAGCTATCGATTCCACGCGCTACGTTTTCAACCGTTTCACCCATTATTGTGGAGGCAATATTGGCGCATTGTTCAACAACTTCAATTCCTCTCCAAACATCTCCTTGAGCATCGGCAAATGTTTTACCGTTCTCTTTTGAAAGAATTTCAGCAAGTTCATTTTGGTGTTTTTTTAAGAGATCTTGATACTTTAAAAAAACTCGAGCTCTTTCTGGGGTTGCAGCCTCAGACCATGTATTAAAGGCAGATTCCGCTGCGCTCACAGCTTTGTTCACTTCGTCGGGTGTAGCAAAAGGAACTTCCGCTAAGACTTCTTGTGTAAGAGGGTTGATAACTTTTTGGGATTGAGTGCTTTTGCTTTCAATTAATTCGTTATTGATAAAAAGCGGAATCTTTTTTGTCATATGAGCCAAATTAGCATGAGGAATATTGCGGCGCTAGGCACAACTTTCCCGACTTCCAAGTCTTGTCGCTTCGCAAAGCAAAGCCTAATCTGAATCCAGAGGGGCTTATGAAAAGATCAATTTGTTTTTTTATTTTAGCGTTGTCTGCTTGTAGTCAGAATCTGCCTATGAGTGCAGTTAATAGCGAGAATTTGGTTCCCAAAATTTATACATCTGCATTTGCAGAAAAAAGAGTGGAGCCCAATATGGCGCGGGTTACTTTTGCCGTTCTTACACGAGCTTCTCAGGCTGAAAAAGCTCGAAATGAAAATGCGCTAAAAGTTACCTCCATCATGAATAAGTTGAATAAATTAAAAATTCAAAGCGATGATATTCAAACGCTTGATTACAGTCTTCGTGAGATTATGTCTTATGATAAAGGAACTTCAAAAATCGATGCTTATGAAGTGATTAATCGGTTGTCTTTGAAAGTCGTTGATGTAAAAAATTTAGGAAAAATTGTAGATCAGCTCGTTCCACTTGGAGCCAATCGAGTAGATCAGATAGAGTTCGATCTTTCAGAAAGAAATGATGTTTATAAAGAACTTTTAGAAGAAGCAACGGAGCAAGCACGAGACAAAGCTCTTCACATTGCTGAAGCAGGTGGGATTGGAAAGATAGTTGTTTTAGAAGTGCGCGAGGAAAGTACTGCGCATTCAACTCCTTATGGGTCTGTCGCCTTGATGAGAGCAGAGGGAGTGTCTGGATCTACTCCTGTGAGTGCCTCTGCTTACATTCGAGCTCAGGTAAGTTTAACGGCAAAAGCTAAAAATTAAGGAAGTAAAAAAGTTTTGCCAAGAGCGTAGGGGTCGCCCACTTCCGTTCCAGAAGGAACGCCCGCTGCATCAATAAGCTTTCCAGGAACATACGGACTTTCCACAAAACCCGGCTTTCCTTCTATTTTTTTTGCAATAGGTAATTTTGATTTGTCAGGAGCAGGTTTCAAAGAAATTAAATCGTCAGGAAGAGGTGGCGGTGTTGAAGTTTTATTTGAAATAGTTGGTGTCGTTGCAGGTGTTTTCTTTACTTGTTGATCCACTTGTTTGTCGTAATTGTATTTTGAATTTTCCCAAGCTAAAGATTTATGCGAATAAAATTCGAAGCGTTTTAAAAACTGACTAGAATTGGAGTCTTTTAATTCTAAAGCGCCGAAGATATTTCTTTTTTTCAATTCTCTGACAAAAGCGGTTTTGAGCTCAGGAGTTTTTTTGAGCATTCGACAAATGTCTCTAAAATCTGCCCACTTCCACACGAGTTGAACGCGGTTTTCACAGCCATTTTGAAAAATATTAATTTGTTCACATCCAAAACCCACAACACATCCTGTGCAAATATCTACAAGCGGAAGAGGTCTTTGGTATGACTGAACTTGAGTGGTTGGTTTTTGAGTTCTTTTCCAATAAAAAATGGGGTATTTGCCGTCAGCTCTTCCCTGGTACCAGGCATGATAAATGTAATCAAAACCTTCGGGGTTTTCTCTAACGTCGTATTCTTCGCCTTTTTTGAGGGGATTAAAAGGCCACTCATTTGTTTCGGCATGTGGCCAATTGAGCTCTGCTAAAAAGCTTAAGTCATCACAGGGATCCTGTGTGATTGTGCTTGGGGGGGGAGAGGGAGGGTGGGGATGTGAGGGTGTAGAGTCTCCTCCGGCAAAGGCCGCAGAGTATATTCCCATTAAAAAACAAATACTTAGGCTTTTAAGGTCTTTTCTTATTAAATTTCTTGGTAAAAAAGAACACAACATACAACGCTATGCATAATAAAAATATTGCATCAAGTCAAACGCTTTTTGCTTCCTGCTTTTTCCCTTGTGCTTATTCTTTTATGTTTATTTTCTAGGATTTACCAAAGATGTAACTTTAGACAAAAAACCGAGCCACCAGATTTTATAAATTCACTCGTTTGAAGTGTCTGTATTCTAAAGCCTAGTACCTGAAGCTCTTCGATCAGTTGGTGATTTGCTTGATCAATAAAAATATCTCGACCGTTTGGACAAAACAAATTAGCACCCAGCGATTTTTGAGCTTCATCCATGCTGCAATATATGAGTTGCTCAAATGCTGTTTGAAGGAGAGCAAGACCCTCATCTGTAAAGGCTTCTTTCACAACAACAGCAGAGTGTTCTGTGAGAGGAGCGAAACAGGTGTCTAAATGATAAAAATAAGGATTTTTGAGTTCTAGAGGAATCAGATCCGTTTTAGTTATTTCGCTTATTCGAGCAAGAGTTTGAGGGCTTGTTCTGTACCCAAATCCACACCAAATAAGTGGTCTAACAGGATCCAAAAGGGCATCGCCAGTTCCTTCAAAAATCATGTCATGGGGGAGAGAGTGAATTTTGTAATTTTGGGAGGCAAACCAATCAGCAAAAAAGGGTACTTCGCCTTTTCTTTCCTGATGATTCATATTCGAAAGAATCACTTCGTATGTTTTGCTTTGGGCGTTCCAAAAAGGAAAGCTTTGGTTAGCAGCAAAAACCATATCCGGGAAGGATGCTCGTCCATCAAGGACTTGTACATCTAAACCACTTAACTCAAAGGCTTTTATGAGGTTCTTCCATTGATCCAGAGCGAGTGAAGGATCAACTTTTTTAAGAGCGCCTTGTTCATCTTTCATATACGGGTTAATCGCATAGGAGACGGTAAAAAACCTCGGTTGAACGACCAAAACTCTTTTTCTGGGGGGAGGGTTTGTGTTTTTAGGGTTATTCTCTTGATTGTGTTTTAGCTGCCGTAAGAGATTTTCTAGAGATTTGGGGTGATCAATGAGGGCCATTGAGGGATCTTCTCAAATTTAAGGAAATTTGTCAGACAAAGATTCTTGGCGTACCGCATTAAATTTGCTATTATCTGGCAATCCACCCCGTTTCAGTGCTTAAAGAGACACAGCGGAAGTGGACAAAAAAAATATGA
>CAYOWH010000049.1:0-17879 GCA_964407615.1 uncultured Bacteriovoracaceae bacterium
ATTGATACAACTACATATCTTAATGGAAGTGGTATACCTACTACTATATTAAATGATCTTCAAGATTATGACCCTGATTATTATGGAGGACATGCAATATTAGCATATGATGGCCCTATATATCCAGGTGCTACTATAAATATAAATATACTTAGGGATTATGCTCCTACAGATCCTAGCGCACCTGTAAGAAATCAAAATAACACTTGGACAAGCGATAACTATTACAAGAATTTAGAAGAATGGTTTTGGAAGTCAGGTGCTTATCAGTCTTTTAAATATAAAGATTTTAGTGATAATTTGATAACATCTGCTAATAATATTATGTTTAGGAGATCATCAACTGCAACTCCTCAATATTCAACAGATCCATCTTTAACTGATCAAAGTAATTATATAGAAGAGGATATTAATGGTACATTATGTATGTTAATACGTGGAGTTGGAGATAGTTATTTAGGCTGTAATAGAAATGAAATACAAGTAGCGTTTTCAATAACTCAAACTCCAACAGTTCAATTATCTGCCGAAACAGTTCCATTGGTATCAGACATTGATGTATTCTATGAAATGCGTAAGACGTATCGAATAGAAAATGGTAATCACATGGTTTCTTGGAGATATAATGATTACACTTATGGAGGTGCTTGGCCATCTGGATCAGTACCTGTTGCATATCTTGGTTATACTGTATTAGGTCCAGCCACACCATTTGGTGATGTTGCCGATGATATGCAACATTCATTTAATGCTGGTGAATTTGTTTGGGTTGTTGGTAGTAGTAACACTTATGGTCCAAGCACTACACCTACTCAATATGAAATACTTTGGGTTATAAATGAATATGCTATTGTAATTGATTTGCCTACATTGCCGCCTGGTCCAGCTACATTTGGAAATGTATTTTATCAGTCATGGGAAAGCAATCAAGTTTTTGGAACAACTCCATTAGTAGTAGAACTTAATAACGTAACATCAGATAACTCAGACTTCAATGCTTTTGCATTTGGTAATGGTGTTGAGTCATATAGAATTTACGATAACTTCTTAAGACCTACAATGAAATATAGTCCAAGGGCTACGAGTGTCATTGAGGATTATAAGCAAGAAGAGAAAATGTCATCTCTTTGTTATAGTGGTATTTATAAAGGAGATACATCAACCAATAGATTAAACTCTTTTAATTTATCTCAAGCAAACTTTAAAAATTTAGATAAGCAGTACGGACCGATACAAAAGTTGTACGCTCAAGACACCAACCTAATGGTATTACAACAGGACAAAATAACGTCAGTTCTTTATGGAAAGAACTTGTTGGTTGATGCTGTTGGTGGAGGTCAAGTTGCATCTGTGCCTGAAGTGTTAGGTAATCAAATTGTTCATCCGTCTGAATATGGTATTAGCAATAATCCTGAGAGTTTTGCTAAGTTTGCCAATATGGTATTTTTTACAGATGCTAGAAGGGGTGCTGTGTTACAAATGGCAGGTGATCAAGTCATTGAAATATCGGCAAATGGAATGAAAAACTATTTTAGAGATGAATTAAAAGATAATCCTAATACTCAGAAACTTGGTGTTTATGATCCATATAATGAAACATATGTATTGTCATTTACAGATGTAAGACAAGGAATTTGTCAACTTTCAATTAGTCAAGATCAAAGAACATTACCTTGGAATACGGATGGTAATTCTTATTTTATGTTTAGTATTATGTCTAATACATATTGGACTATTACTTTACAGGATGCTGGAAGTGGAACTGGATGGGTTAATATATTAGTTGATTCAGGTTATGGCGATCAAGATATATATGCGTATATTGATAGCAATGATTCTGAGACATCAAGAACAATAGATTTTGTTGTTGAGTTTTGTGATGGATCAACAACTACATTTACATTAGTGCAAAATGGAACAGAGTTGCCACCACCTCCAGAAGAAGAACTTTAATAAATTTATGATATGTGTGATTGTATAAAAGTTTCGTTTACTTATGATGGTACTGATTATGAATATGAAGTGCCAAAAATTGCAGAGAATTATTATTTATCTTTAGGAGGTGAAAATTATATAGACATATCGTATGATGGCGTTGATTGGTTTATAGACATTCAAACGAATTATATTTATTCTAATTATTATCAAACATTTAACGATGGATGTCCTTTATTTAATGATTGGATTTATAACCTTGGCTATGAAATTGGAAATCTTGTAACAACTGAATGCATACCCCCACGAAAAACAATTACATATTCAAAAGTTTCTGAAGGTTGGAATTCATTTTGGTCTTTTTCACCTGATTGGATGACTGAAATGAATAGTATATTCTACACATTTAAAAATGGAGAACTTTGGAGGCATAACATAAATACAACTAGAAATAATTTCTACGGTAATCAATACCCATCAAGCATTCGAACAATATTTAACACCGATCCATTGACAGTTAAGATGTTTAATACGGTATCTCTTAATAGCACACATCCCTGGACGGCTAATGTATATACCAATATAAATGATGGCAGTATTGACTATACATATTTTGTTGAGAAGGAAGGCCAATGGTATGCATACATAAGACGATTTGACAATACTATTGACGTTAAGGCTTTATCTACTCAAGGAGTAGGATCGGCTGATAGTGTTGACTCAACAACACCATCTGCTGTTGTGTTAGACTTTTTATTTAAACTTGACTCAAGTATTAGTATTGGAGATAAGTTATATAAAAATTCAGCTGGTACTTTGGTTCTTGTTGGAACGATAACTAACTTGTCACCTAACTCAATTACAGTTGATACTACATTAGGTAGTATTCCACTTACAACTGATTTTTTAATATGTGTTAAAAACAGTCAAGCTGAATCATTTGGAGCTAGAGGTTATTACATGAATATCAATTTAGAAAATGATTTGACTGAACAAGTTAAGTTATTCGCTGTTGGAACTTCATTATTTAAAAGTTTTATGTAAATTTGTGTATGGAAGTTCGATTCTTAAATGATGATGATTATAATACGTTGTCATCATGGTGGAAAGACTGGAGGTGGACACCTCCGCCAGCTGACATGTTGCCACAAGACGGTAAGGGAGGCGTGATGGTTCACAAAAATGGCGTTGAAATATGTGCTGGATTTGTTTACTTCACAAACTCAAAAACAGCTTGGATTGAATTTATAGTTTCGAACTTTCATTATAGGGAAGATGATAGGCATGAAGCTCTTGAATTTCTTATAAATGTATTAATTGAAATGGTTAAAGATGCTGGAGATTTTAAATACATTTATACATCTTTAAAGAGCAAAAGTCTGATTGACAGATATAGCAATTGTGGTTTCCAAAAGGGAGACAGTAATTGTCAAGAAATGGTTAAAATATTATAACATGGCAGCAGTAACAGGCACAATAGTAGCTTTAGGTGGTTTAGGTTTGAGTGCGGCTCAAGCAATTAAAGCCAATAAAGATATGAAAACAGCTTCACAAGCGGCTCAAAAGGCAGCAGGTGAATTGAAAAACATCAAAGAATTTAATGCGTTCAAACAAGTTCAAGTTCCAACATTGGGATTTGAATTGGCTCAACAAGGACAGGCTCAAGCAACAACACAAGCAATACAATCATTACAAGGTGCAGGTGCTGAGGGTGTTATTGGTGGCGTTGGAAATGTATTACAAGCAGGCAATGAACAAGCATTAAATTTAGCTGCTCAAGCAGGTCAAGCACAATTTCAAAGAGATGTAGCACAAGCAGAGGCTGAACAAGGAATTCAAGCAAGAAAGCAAGAGCGTGAATTTATGGCAGGTATGAATGAAGTTCAAAGTGCTCAAATGCAAAGAGCTGCCGCTGAAGAGAGACGTAATGCTGCTATTGAGGGAATGTTTGGTGCAGCAGGAACTGCTTTAGAAAGTGGTTCAAAGGCTCTTGCTTTGTATGGTAAAGATAAAACTTCATCAAATAGTAATTTTAATCCATATTATACTTCATCAATAGAAGAAAGACCTTAATAAAATGGCAAGCAGATATAACGAATATACAGGATTTATACCAGCAAGCAATCCGATAGATTGGGCTAAGTTAACAGGTGGTCTAGTTACTACTATACAAGGTATAGGTGCTGAAAGAGAAGCTGAAAAGGCTGCTTTAGATAAACTACAATCAGACAATACTAAAATACTTCAAAATACTGAACTAGGTAAAAGTCAAACATTAAATCAGTTAATATTATCTGGATCAAATGATGGTAGACAATCTATGATGGAATGGAATCGACAATTAAAGGCTGGTCAAATTACTCCATTAGAATATAAAAATAGAATCAATAATTTAATGGATAGTTGGTCTACTTTTGCTAACACTGCTAAAGGTTATGATCAGCAAATGCAAGAGGCATTGAAAAGACAGCAAGAAGGTTTAGGCTCTGGTCTTGAATTAGAACTAAATAATAGAATGGCTCAATTAGGAGATTTAAGAAACAAGAAAGTACAAATTGATCCTAATAATGGTAATTTTGTTATTGGTCAATTAGATGAAAATGGTTTATTTGACTCATCAAGTATAATTGATTTAAGATCTATTGGTAAACCAGGAAATATAATTGACAATAAAGTTGATTTGTCATCAATTGTAGATGAGAAAACAAAAGGTTGGGAAGATTGGACTATTGAACTTGGAAATAAAACAATTACTGATGCATTACAAAACCCAGCAATACAAAGAGCAAGACTTGATTTAGCAAATGGTATTTTAAATAATCCAAGGGCTATAACAAGTGTATTGAAAGATAATACTGATGGAGAATATGATTTTTATTATAGTGATAATGATTTAAATTCTAAACTTCAAGACAGAGTTGCTAAAGAAAATGAGTTAAATAAACAACTAGGCAAACCAGCATTAAGTGGTGATGATTTAAATAAATTTATTAATAGCGAAAGAGAGAAATTTATATTATTATCTCAAGATGATCAGGGTGTTTACCAGCCAAATTTAACTAATAAGCAAATTGAAGATGCAAGGCAAACAGTTTTGGATTCAATTGATTCAAGATTAAAGAGAACTGTTCAATTAGATGAACCTCAATATAGTGGCGGCGGCGGCGGAGGCGGCAGTAAAAAAGAAGAATCTGACGAAGAAAATACAGTAATGATTGCTGGATATAAAGCCACATTAAGAGCATTTGGTGCAGATCCAGATGCTACTATTTCAAGTGGTAATTGGGTTAAATCTTCTAGCGGACCTGATTATGGTGGATTAAAACAAGGATATACATATACACCTAGAAAAGGTGGTGGAGTTGATGTTTATAGAGGCAAGGATCTTGTATTTACAGCTAAAACACCAAAGGATTTGGCTCAATATGTATATAATGCTGAACCAGCGAAAGCATCTGTAAAATGGGAGTCTGCTAGAAAAATGGTTAGAGGTGGAGGATCATCAAAGGGAAGTTCAAGTGATCCATTAGGTTTAGGAATTAGATAAAAAAAAATAAATTATGCCTTTAGATTATACTGAGTTTGCTAAGAAAATTAAAAGTAAATATCAAGAATATAGTGATGTTGATGACTTGACATTGGCTAAAAAAATGATTGAAAAATATCCAGAATATAAAAATGAGGTTTCATTTGAATCATTAAAAAAAAAAGGGGTTTCACAATCAACACAAAACAACGGAGTTATTTCATCGGAAGCATCCAAGACGGAAAATCAAAAGCATTCGGAATCTTTATCTTCAGCAAGAAGGTGGTCTAATGTAACTGAACCAAAGGTTACTCCTAGCAAATATAAAACTGACGATTATATTGATGTATTAGAGAATAAGCCTCTAAAGAAAAAGAAAGTTGTATCAGTAAAACCTGATCAATATGTTCCTGAAGTAAAAGTTACTGAAATTGATGCTCCTACAGAAAAGGAAGCTGAAACAATGATGGAGGAGGATTTCGGTAAAAAGGAATTTGATGCCTACCAAAATATCAATAAGATAGACAAGAACATTGTTTTCAAATCTGAAGAAGAAGCAGTAAAAGAATTAAGAGATAAATTTAAAGGTAGTGGATTTATTTTTGAAGAAACTGGCATAGGAAATAAAATCAAAGTATCTACTTCTACAAATGGTGGATTAACTACTATTAATTCAATTGAACTTGATTTAGTACCTGGTCAAACATTAACAGTTGGTCCTGGTTCAATTATAAATCCTGAAGAAAGAATAAAGCAAGGAGAAGAAAAATATAATCAACTTGTTGACTTCATGAGCAAGTCAATACTCAAGAAAACAGATAAAGATTTCTTAAAGAAAGAAGTTAAGGATTACGGTCAACTTGTTAATCTAATGGCTGAGAATCCGTATAAGTATGGTGAGGAATTTTTAAATCAATATGATACTGACAGATGGTTTGATAATCAATATAGAGATCTTGTTATTGAATCTAAAAGTCTTAAAAGAGATGAGGATCAATTATTGTCTCAATATGATGAACTTGTTAAAAATCCAACTACTCCAGAACAAGAGGCTGAATTAAAAAACAAAATAAATTCTCTTGAAGAAAGAAAGAATATACTTAAAAGCAAGTATGATGATTTAGGAAGATTGAATGACAAACTAAAAGTATCATCAGCAGTATACTATAAGAATAAAGAAAAGCAAGGCAATACACTTGGTTTAATATCTAAGAGTTTTATTAAGGGTGCTTTTAATATGGAAAAAGCATTGGCTGGAGTAGCCGCTGATGTGATGCCTTATGTACTTCCAGAGGGATCATTAATGCCAGATGTACAAAGGGCAAAATTGAAAGCATCTGGAATGACTGACAATGAAATAAAAGACTACGCATCAAAACAACTCAGAAAGCAAATAGTGCCTCAAATAGAAAAGGGATTAACTGATTTGGTTTCATTTGGAACTACAGATGAATACCTTCAGTCTAAAGATAGAGGTGATTTAGAAAAAGTAGCATCATTTTTATCTGAGAGTATTGGTACTGCATTATCAGCAGGTGGTAATCCTACATTACAAAAAGTAGCATTCTTTACTCAATCTTATAATGCTATTGAGGATGAGATGAACTCAAGTCAGTTTGATGGATTAAATCAATTTGAGAAAAAGTTAATATCTGTTCCTTATGCAATGACAATAGGTGCATTGGAGAATATAGGATTTAAATTTACAACTGGTGCAACAAAAAGTCCATTATTCAATAAGTTGGTAAATAATATAGTTTTTAGAACTTTCTCTAACTTACCAAAAGATGCATCGGCTACATTAATGCAGAATGAATTAAAAAGAAATACTGCTGCTATGATTGCCAATGCTGGATTAAGAATAGTTGGTGGTGCATTGGTGGAGGGTGCTGTTGAAGGTGCTCAACAATTAGATGAGATAGCAATAAAGAACATATCAAACGCTATAACTGATAAGGATTATTTTCAAAATGTTCCTGACATTACAACAGCCAAAGGAATTAATCAAGCAATTGGTGCTGCTGCTACTGATGCTTATTATGGTGCTTTAGGTGGTTTGATTATGTCTGCTGGGTCTGAATCAATTTCAGCTATTAGAGATGGTTATAGTAATAGAAAAAGCGATGATGACTTTGCTATATTTTCAAACTCATTAAGAGATAATAACCTTAGATCATCTATAGAGTCAGATATTAAATCCAAAATAGTAAGTGGTGATATAACAAAGGAAGAGGCAAAGGCTCAGATTGAATCAATGAATAAATCATATTCAATTTTGCAGTCTATTCCTGACAATTTAAGTTTAAGAGATCAAAGAGATTCATTTAATTTGATTCTTGAAAAACAAAAAATACAAAAAGAAATAGAAGGAAAAGATCCTGCTCTTATTGCTGCTCAAACTAATCGCATCAACGAGATTAATAATGAACTAAAAACAATATCAGAAAATGCCGTTAAAGAAAGCAAAAAACCAGTCGAAGAAGTCACAGCAGGAGGCGGTGGCGTTCAATATCAGGGAGTTGAAGAAGGACAACCTGAAGTCAGGGAAGGAGAAAGGCCAGTTGGGGAAACCGCGCAGCCAGAAACAGATCTTGGCGATCGCACTGTCGAAGGCAGGGGTGTCCAAGAAGAAGTAACTCTTCCAACCGATGAAATAGGTAGGTCTGTAGGTAGTCAGGAATATAAGTCTGGTGTTAGTCAAAAGAAAGGTAGGACTATTACTCGCACTACTCCTGATGGAACAAAAATTAGAGGTACATTTAAGATTGTTCCTGCTAGTGAATTAGTTCCAAGTCATAATCCAAATACATTCGGTAAGAATGAGGCATTCCCTCAAAACAAAGAAGGAAAGACAATAAATGACAGGGATTATGAAACTGATAAACCTGCTCAATCGCAAGTAATTGATATCGCTCAAAATATTGATGAGAGGGCTGTTACACAAACTCCTATTGTTTCTAAAGAAGGTATTGTCTATGATGGTAATAATAGAACCATGAGTAGACAATTAGCGGCTCAGAATAAAACTGATGAAGAGTATCTTCAAGCGTTGCGAGATCAAGCTGATATGTATGGACTTACTGAAGAAGATGTTAATGCTATTGAAAATCCAACACTTGTTTTTGAGGTTGAGGAAAATTTGCCATTTGATACAAAGACTATGGCAATGTTTAATAAGCAAGAAAAGAAAGCACAAGGTCCTTTACAAAGGGCTGTTGCTATAAGTAAAAGAATTTCAGATAGGGCTAAAAATTCATTGGCTGGTTTATATGAAGGTGTTGAAGTTCCAAGTGATGTAACATCTGATCCTAAAAATATGAAGCAGGCTATTGATATTTTAATTCAAGAGGGCTTGATTCAAACAGTTGAAATTCCTAGATATGTAGATAAAGGTGTTGCTACTCCAGATGGTATTAGTTTTCTTGAGGGAGTTGTAATGGCTGCTAGTCTTAATGAAGATAGTATTAGAGAACTATCTGTTCCTGGAATGGGCGACATTAAAAAAGTCATACTTAAAAATGTAGTAGGCTTAATGCAAAATGCAGCAAAAGGAAATGATAGTCTTACTGAAGAAATAACTGGTGCTATACAAATAATACAAAAGGCTAAGGCTGCTAAGATAACTGTAGAAGATTATTTATCTCAATACGATATGTTCAAAGAGAACCAATACACAATTGGAGAAATGAGCATGGCATTATTATTAGATACAAAGAAGCCTACTGTATTTAAAAACTTCTTAACTAACTACAATGAAAATGTAGGAGTTGAAAATATATTTGGTGAAGATACAAGTAAACAAGCAATATTAGATAATACAATAAGCACATTAATAAATGACTATGGAAAAATCAAAGAAAATCTTGAGAGTATTGCCGAAGAGCGTGCTAAGCAAGTTGTCGAAGGTGTTGAAGAAGTTGGATCAATCGAAGAAATAAAAGACTTAGATGTAACTGACAAAACAAATTTACAAAAAGTAAAATCATTCCTTGACAAATTAGAGGATGATCTTGATAAGTTTGGTAAAGAAACACTAGGTGTTAATTTACCTGTTGCTGCAATGAAGTTAATCATTAAGGCTTTAAAAGTATCTGTTCAGGCAGGTATGACTTTAGAGCAAGCAATTAAAGATTATGCTAAGAAAAATAATGTTGATGAGAAACGAATCACTGATTCGCTATATAGCATGTCAGACTTTCAAACTCGTAAAACAAGAGAACGTATTACTGGTGAGAAACAACCTGCTGTTAAAGTAAGTGAGGAGGCTAAACAGGCAAAAGAGATCGCTAAGAAAAAAGTAACTAAGGTTGTAGTTGATGAAATGTCTGCACTTAAAAGTCAAATTAGACTTGAAGCTAAAGCAGCACGCGATGCAAAGGCTGACTTAAATACCAAACGTAAAATGTTGGCTACTGCTATTGGCAATATGGTTAAGACTGGTAAAATGAAAGCCAGTCAGGCGGCTGTATTGGTCAAGCGAGTTAGCAGTCTTAATCTTGACAATCCTGTGATGGTTGAGCGATTTACAAATTACGCTCAAAGAGTATTTGAAAGAGCTGACTACCAACAAAGATTAGATGATGCTTTTGCTATTAGAAAGAGCATCCGTAAGTTATTAAAGACTGACAATCAAGCTGAGGTTGTTGGAATGGCAAAAGAGTTTGCTGCTGTTGATCCATCACTTGTTGAAGATATTGATGCTTATATTGAGATGGCTGATAAAGTTAAGAATGCTGTTAAGCCATCACGAGTAAAAGGTCTTGATGTTGTTATGAAAGAATCAGCAAACATTGCTGAGATATCTGAATATACAAAAGAAGAGATTGCAAGACAAGAGCAAATTAAGAAAGATGAGTTATTAGCTACTTATGATTTTTTAGAAGGTGAGATGTCATTGGAAGATATGCAAAAAGTTATTGATGCATTGAAAGATCCAACAAGTCAAATGGATACTACTGAAAAAGAAAAGTATGTAAAAGATTACTTGAATGGTAGATTTGGTATCATGTCATCAATACTTGATACAATGTTTAAGACAGGTATTGATCCGATGACTGGAGAGGATATTACATTTGATGAGAAGCAAAAAGAACTAATTAAAAGAGCATTAAAGATTGACCTTAATGAGATGTCAGTTAGAGATGCTATTAAGATAGTTGAGAGTTTAGAGAACTTCATTACCAACCAAATAACAAGTGGTCTTGAGACGGCTGTTAGTTCTTATGAAGGAGCTACAAATAGTAAGCAATTAGTTGATAAAGGAACAAAGGCTAAATCCTTGAGACTATTCTTTAGTAATTATGTTGGTAAAATATATAGCGAACAATTGTTCTCTTTTCCGATGTTTATGGAAAAGATGTTTGGTGGTGTAACTAATTCAATTGATGTTATGAGCAAAATGGGATTAGTTAAGCTTATCAATGGAGTTAATAAAGCCAATAGGCAACATAATGAAATTATAGATGAATACTCCAAGCAACCTTTTTACGCTAAAAAAAATTCTCTTGGTCGTTATGTCATGAATAAAGGTTTCATGGATGCTGAGAATGTATACGAAAGAGGTATGCTTGCATTCTTAAAAAGAAATTTAGTTGGTAAGCCAACTGAAATGAAAGCAGAGTTTGAAAGAAGAGTTAGAATGGTGCAAGAATCTATCAATAAATTAATTGAAGATGGGGATGCCAAAGAACAAAAAATGGGGGAAATTTATCAAAAGATTTATGATAAATTAGGTGTCGCTGAAATGGACATGGATGTTATTAATGCCAATGCATCAAAAAATAATTTAGATGCTGTTAATTGGTGGATTAATCAATGGTCTCAACATTATTCAGATTTGTCAGACATTAGTTTATCTGTATATAACACACAACTTGGAAGTGATTTAAACTATACACCTGATAAATATAAAAGACTTTCTTCAGAGAATCAATCACTAGATGAAGGAGCAGTTGAAAGAAATGGTGCTTTTGCTATTACTATTGATTATACTGATAAGAAAAAGACTGGTGTATTAATGGAAACAACAAGGCCAAATGTTATGCCTGATGGTAGGTATATTAGTCTTGATTTTGATACTAATAACTCAAAAGCATTAAAGGCAGCTTTGGTTGATATTAATACAGCTGCTGCTATTCGACAAGTTGATGGATTTATTAATTCAAAGTCATTCAAAAAGTTAATTCCTGAGTCTGAGGATAGATCAATAATGACTAAAAGAATTAACACTTACATCAGAAGAGCAAAAGGTAAAAATATTGTTGCATCTGATACAATTCAATACATCAAGAAGTTTGCAAATTATATCACATCTCTTGGGGTTGGTAAGGCTCTTGGTGGTATTAGTCAAGCGGTAAGTCAAACTATACCAGTAATTGTAAACACAGTTGTTAACTCAGGTAGATTTGATATAGCTGATGCTAAATTTAATGCGTGGCTTAATAAATCAGGACTTCCAATTTCAAATCGTGGTCTTGAATCAGAATCAACAGTAGAGTCGATTGACAGAAAGATTGACATGAAAGGAACTGGAACTCAAGAAGTATTGAAAGCAATTGCTGACTTAAATCAATGGTACTTAAAACAATTCTTAGTAAGACCAGATGTATTTGTTGCTAGATCATCATTTAAGTCTTATTATTTGCAAAACTTAAAACGTAGAGGATTAAGCACTGATATTGATTGGACTACACATGAAATTGATATGGAGGCTGCTGAGTATGCTCAAGCTATGATTGATAGACAACAAAATATATCTGATCCAATGTTAGCTGGTGAATTTTTAGCAAGCGATGATCCAATAAAACAAATAACTAGAAAAATAGTTCTTCCGTTTGCATCATTCATACTTAATCAAAAGGCAAGGATGTATAATGATTTAAATACAATAACAAGCAAGACTGCTACAAATGAAGATAAAGTAATTGCAAGAAGATCACTAGCAGGACTAGCTGCCGAACTTGCAACATTTCAATTGATTGGATTTGGTGTAAGAAGATTGTATGATATAATTGCAGCATCATTGATTGGTGACGATGAGGATGAAGAAGCAAAGAAAAAGAAAATGATTAACGCTACTAAATATCCAATCAAAAGTATTGTTAATGATGTTGTTTCACCACTTCCAATGACAGACTTTATATCAACATGGGGATTAAACCAAGCGTTAGCACAATATCCTTGGATGAGCGATAAAGAAATTAAAGATGCAGTTAATAGTCGCAATAAAATTCTTGAATTAAAAGGCGAGCCTGCTATGACTGAATCTGAAGAAAAAGAATTTATTGATAACATTAAAAAGGAAGCAACATATCAAGTATTTGAAGATGACTTTGATAGAAGTTATGGTATGATTGGAATTGCTGGAAGTACTTATCAAGAGTTAGCTGAAATATCAAATTTAGCTACAACTGGTAAATTCATGGATGAATATGAAGGAAGAGAAACACCTAAAGTGCTTTTGGAGGCTGATAGAAAAAAAGTCGGATATGCTGTTCCATTTTTAATTGCATACTCTACTGGTGTACTACCAAAAGATATTGGTTCAATTAGTAAAAACTACGTTAAAGGAATCAAGAGGAGAGCAGTTACAGAAAAACAATACGAACGATACGAAACTGTACAGAAAGATCTTGGACGTAATTTAAAATCATGGGAAATACAATTGGTAAAAGATAAGAAGGAATCCGAAACAGCCATTTCCGAAATACAGTTTATAGAAAGGAATGGCGGATTGACAGAACGTCAAGGAAGAGAATACCTAAAAGTTATGAAGGCTATAGGTGAGCCAAGTGTTTCAGATTTAACAAGAATTAAAAACGGTGAAACAGCCGATCAGATTTTAAAGTAATCTAAAGCAATACCGTAGCAATAGTTAAGTTTGCTGAGGTCTGAATGAATAAAGAAAGGGTGGTATCGTAATTCGATATTCACCCTTACTTTTTTCTTGTCGTAGATGTAGTTCTCTACAACTGCTATCATTTCCTCAACTGTTATCATCAGAATAAATGTGTCAACCTAGCAATCTGTCCATGCTCAGGGTGGTGTATAAATCCTTCAATTGCTTTTGGAGCGTGTGTATAACCATTACGATAATGCCAACTGTCAGAACCGCTTGGCGAACGCAATGTCTCTACACATACAGACATATAGTCTTTTGATATTTTATGGTGTAAGTGGTGTGTGTATACATATCGATGCTTACATTCATGCCATGATGAACCAGCTTCATGTGCCATTAGTAATGGAAGGTCTGTATTTTTAGCACCATCTCCATGTGTGCATCCAATCAAATTTTTGCCATATGTAACATACTTACGATGTTTCATGTCATTGTCAAATGTTACTTGTTTACATTTACCAAACCATGCCTCAACACATTGCAACAACATAAAGCCAGACATGAAGTCATGGTTACTTGGATTGTATATAACATGAACATCAGCTACTGTCATCAATGTCTCAATAATTTCAACCAATAGTTTTTTAGCAGTGATAAAATTATCGTACCACATTCCATCAGTATCTTGTGGTGTGCCACTCGTTGTTGTACGTTTTGGATTGTCGATATGCAGAATGTCATTACCTGCTATAAAAATAATTTTATCTATACTAAAAGATGATGACTTATTTAATATACCATGTAGACCTTCACGAACTCTTTGTACGGCTACTTGCATATTGTAATTTTCACCAGTTTCAAAACTAGAGCAAATCTTACCTATATGAATATCAGCAGGATCAAATACAAGACAATGCGGATCGTATGATGATTCTCTTTTAAATGTAGGATATCTTGGACTCCATTTAGATATTTCGTCTATTAAATCTTGTTTAAATTCATCGTAGTTAAACTCATCATTTTTCTTGACATTTATACTGAAATGTTTTCCTTTATGCCAGTAATGACTTACGTTATCAAAATCTATTTGAGCAGCCTTACATGCTTCATATAAGCCTTTATCTTTTGTCCAGTTATATATATTTTTTTGAACTGAATTAAAACTTTGATTTAATCCAAATTCTCCTATTATTTGTTTAGTGATTTCTGGTACACTTTTACCTTCTTCAAAAAAAAGATATGTAGCTCTATTCCGATATAATTTCATGTGTCTTGTCTAGATCTCTCAAAACTCTTATTAAGTTTTGAATATTGGATTTCATTTCTTTGTAGTCAGCATCAACTAAAGACTCATATATGCAGTCCGTCAGATCATTAATCTCGGTCATTACTGCATTTACATAGTTGATGTTCTCCATTTATTGTGAACAAATATATTACTTATTAACATCATAACAAATACCTGATAGATATTTTTTTATAATTATCTCATAATTAACCTTATATTTGCAAAGATTTTCTCCTTTTATCACTTTTTTTATGAAGTACTCATTAATGACTTTTAGGTTGTCATCTAAAGCTATTGGTATATTTTCCAAAGTTTTAAAGACTTTGGGTAGTTTTGAATTCATAGAAATAGGAATAGCCTTTAGTTTGACATCTGCACAATAAACACCTTTAGTTGTCGAGATCGATTCCATATCCATTTAGTATATCTCTTATCTCTTCTCTTAATTTATCAGCAAAATCCATTTCTTCTTCAGTAGCTTGCCTATTTTCATAATTACCATACTTAACTATAGATCTTAAACGTTGGTCTAAATCCCAAACAGCTAGTTTCCATTTGTAACCATCTAATGCATCTCTTGCATCATCTTTCTCTTCGAACGAATCGAATTCTAAAATTATTTTTCCCATTTTGTTTTATTTATTAGTAGCGGAATCATATATTTTTATCTATATTCCGCGAGTTATAATCAATTATAAATCCTACAAATACAATTATGTTCATGCCAATAGAAGAAATAACTTCTATTGCATCATCATATATATTTAAAGATAAATGAACATGTCCAACAACCCAAAAAGGTATTGATAAATTCTGACTTATCCAAACTATTGTATATTTTATTAATCTTTTAACCAATTTCTAAATGCTAATCCCATATTCTCTAATTGATATAAAAATTCATTGAGTTCTTTATCTTCCTCAATATCTATTTTCTTATACAATTGATCACTTTGTTTTAATACTTCGGTAATAAAATCATTACCTGCTTTTTTGATTGACTTATTGTACAATTTTGGATAGACTTCTTTAATGTCCTCCATAAAATCCATTAGGACTGGCAAAATACTTACCAAGCTCGCCAGTT
The DNA here is from genome assembly GCA_964407615.1 of uncultured Bacteriovoracaceae bacterium. Classification (GTDB taxonomy): domain Bacteria; phylum Bdellovibrionota; class UBA2428; order UBA2428; family UBA2428; genus CANIGN01. The sequence continues at coordinate 15,677 of CAYOWH010000049.1, forward strand.
TTTTTTCGTTCGTTATAAATTTCTTTTTCTCCATCACTTAAACTATTATAATCATATTCTTTTTTATTAAACATTTCTTCTTCAGATTCATAGTATGGTCCATCTTTGTATCCTAGGTCTAACTTGCCATAGTGTTTGACAAGCATTCCTTTTAATTTTCTTGATATTATCCATACTTTAACTCCTGTTATTTCACTTATTTCATCTAATGTTTTTCCTTCTGTAAATAATTCTTTTATTTTAGATTTATTCTTCTGTAACATTATAGAATTGTGTACCATCGTAGACTGATGCTTTAACGCCATGATTGTTTAGTTCTTTTATTCTAAATATTTGTAATGGTCTAGGCTTTTGACCTGGACGTTTGACTTCAATAAACTCAACATTTGAGTTCTTAGGTATCGCTAAAAGATCAGGTATTCCAGTCTTATTTGTGACAGATAGTTTGATAACATAGTAGCCATCTTTCTCAAGTTGTTTGATTAATTTAGATTGTATTTGCTGCTCAGTTGCCAATTATTGACAAATGTAAATAAAAATATAACAAAGTACAAGCGAGACTATCGCCATCGCCTGTACGACTGTTATGTTCAATTTAATTTTAAAAAAGCCCACCGCACATTTTAAGACGTTGTTCAGCAATTTCAAAATACTCCTTTGATATTTCACTACCAATATAATTTCTATTATTTATTTTAGCCATTTTAGGTGTTGTTCCACTACCTACAAAACAATCATAAACCAAATCATTTTCGTTGCTCCAACTTAATATATGGTCATTTGCAAGTTGTTCGGGAAATGGTGCAGGGTGTTTGTAAACATTATCTTTTGCATTTAAAAACTCCCAAACATTATCTTTTTGTTTTTTGTCGTTAATTTTCTTCTTATCAACACTTACAAGTCCACTTGAATTTGTTTTATGAAATGATGGTTTACCCCACGTTTCTGTTCCTGCATAAATACAATCAACCATAATTGGATTAAACGTTTTTGGCTTTCCTTTACTAAACACAAACATATATTCAAATCCCTGTTCATATCTATTGTGAGTAAGTGGTACAATACGTTTCTTTTTGTAAATCATAGTATCGTGAATGTTAAATCCTATTTCTTTAAAAAATAATGCTTGTTTAAAACTTGTTCCACTTTCACTTCCATTTTTAGTTTGGTCAGCAATAACCCAAACAACTACACCTCCCTGTTTTGTTACCCTATACAATTCTTTTGCAATATCTTCAAATGGAAATGAATATCCGTTGTATGTTCTCAAATCATCGTAAGGTGGGCTTGTTACTGTTAAGTCCACAAAACAATCAGGCATTTTTGTCATTGTATCTAAATTGCTTTCACAATATATTTTATTTATTTCCATCGCTTTTTTTTTAAAAAATTAAACTAAACATAACAGCACATTGGCAACATTAAAACGATTGCTAATCTGCAAAACGTTATCGGCAAGCGTAAGACGACCATTGCTGTGCCATAGCTTTTGCTACTCCTTCAAAAGTTTTGCTACTTTCTTTTGCGTTCTTTGCAATACCTCTACTATAACTTTGTCCTCGTTTCTTGCCACCAGTATTGCTTGGTAGATATGGTTTATAGTTGCTCTTAATATCAGTCGGCTTTAATAGTGGTAAATTTTTTAACCATAATAAAGTACGTTTACTATATTCATGTCCATACTCATAAGGTTGTACGGCTTGACTATGTTTTGGTAATTCAACTACTTTCAAAGGTGTTGGATTTTCAACTGCAATATATTTAATAGGTGCATTGAATAGTTTTAAAAACATATCTTTTGCTTCCATTGCCTTTGCGTATCTATCTTGACATAAATTACCTGCTGTTGGATACATCCATCTTGCTCCAGCCCTACTCATATAAGTGCAAGGTGGGTGTGCAATCATCATATCATATTTACCACTATAGGCCTCCTTAATTGCATCTCCTATAATATGCCATTCTGGATGGCCTCCACTTTCTTCTTGTAAATCACAACTGTAAGCCTCTATTCCCAATGCACGAAATGCTTTGCAGACTGTCTGAGATTCTTCACAGGCTACTAAGACTTTGAAACCTTTAAGTGCTAACGTATTGTATGTGTCAGTTACGTTTTGTGCTGTATTTGATTTTTCTTCCATTTTATTAATTTTTTATATTATAATCTTTCTTAAATATATTTATCGTGTACTTCTTTTTTGCT
>CAYOWH010000050.1:0-17306 GCA_964407615.1 uncultured Bacteriovoracaceae bacterium
ATGGAGTGGCCATTGCCACTGAACTCAAAATACCTGCCGATGAAATTGCTCTCACAATTACCTTGAGCACGATGATTTCTTTAATTTGGATTCCACTCTCTTGGACAACGTGGGTGCCTTTGATTTTAGGAAGTTAATTTCGATCGAGTTAGCCTTAACCCCTATCGCCACAAGCGAATATACTGCCCTGATGGAACTTGCTTTCCACCTTGTTCAGGCATCAGCATCTCACCCCCCTCAAAACTAAATTTATCTAACGGGATAATCTCAGCGGCGAGATTTTTTAAAACCTCAGGAGAGAATCCTTGAGAGTGTGAAGAAAAATGAAACAACTTACACTCAGGAGACAACACTTTTTTCACAGCTCTCAAAAGAGGAAGAATATCCTCTTCAATTTTGAAAACTTCTTTATTGGGGCCTCGACCAAAAGAAGGTGGGTCCATAATGATACCATCATAAAAGTTGCCACGCTTTGCTTCTCTCTCCAAAAAGACTTTGCAATCTTCCACGATAAAGCGAATAGAATTTTCGGGAACGCGATTTAGAGCTGCATTTTGCTTTGCCCAATCTACCACTCCCCTAGCTGCATCCACATGAGTCACTTGCGCTCCACCCAATGCACAGGCGATCGAAGAAGCCCCTGTGTATGCAAAAAGATTTAAAATTTTGAGAGGTTTTTCCTTAGGCGAAGAAGAAAGTTTTTCATAAAACCAATCCCACTGAGGAGACTGCTCAACAAAAAAACCAAGGTGACCAAAAGAAGTGAGTTTTGTTTTAAAAATAATTCTTCCAACTTTTGTAAACCAAAACTCAGGCAATTTTGCTTTCAAGTCCCACGAGCCGCCACCCTTTTCGCTTCTTTGGTGATACGCATGAACCTTCGTCCAATCTTTATTGTTTTTCTTCGACCAAAACGCCACTGCGCATTGGCGATCGATCACAAAGTTACCTACCTTTTCGAGCTTGCGACCCTCCCCTGAATCCAGAAGAAAATAATCTCTTGCGCCTTCATTTTGAAATTGATCGAGAATTACTTCAATCGGTAAGCGATCATCACCCATACCCTTATTCATGACTTCAAATTTACGAGCTTTTTGTTTTGTATCTTTCATCACGGCCAATCCTTATATTCAGGAATCAAATTTTGTAAATCAGCGGGAAGTGGATCTTTATACGACAATAATTCTTGGCTCATAGGATGAGGCACCTCAAGCGCATAGGAATGCAAAGCGGGCCTATCAGGTTCTTTGATCTGAGCTTTGTATTTTTGATCGCCCATGAGGGGATACCCAGCGGCTGAACATTGCACGCGAATCTGGTGCCCTCTCCCCGTATCAAGAGTAACATAAAGAAGCGCAATGTCTTTAGATTGAAATTTTCCTTGCCCAAGTTTTTTAAATTCAAGCTTTGCAGCTTTGGCTCCAGAAGTTTCTTTACTCACCACACGCACTTCATTTGTTTGCTCATTTTTAAGCAAATAATGCTCAAGTGTTTGCGATAAAGGAGGCACTCCCTCCGCAAAAGCTAAATAGCTTCTCTTTAGTTTTCCTTTTTGAAGAGACTCTGTAAGTCTTTGAGCAGACTTTGTCCGCTTGGCAACGATCATGATTCCAGAGGTGTTTCGATCAAGACGATGGACAAGGCCCACGTAATTGCGCCCCAAATACTTTCTTAGATGATCCACCAGATTTTCATCGCCAGAACTGTCCCCCTGACTCAAAAGTCCCGCAGGCTTACTCAATACAATGAGATGAGTATCCTCAAAAATAATTCGAGGGGCCAATGGCCCAAGCTCTGCGATATCCACAAACCTAGCGTAGCATTTCTATTTTTTGAGTCTTGCTGAATTTTAGCGCCTCCTGATAACCTAGTGGTCTATGGTCATTGGAATTGCAGGTGGAAGTGGCTCGGGCAAAACAACCTTTGCCAAAAGGCTGCTCGAAATTGTGGGCCCCGAGAGAGGAATTATCCTTGGCCAAGATTCTTATTATAAAGATCAAAAAGCAGCTTTCGACAAAGATCCACGTTCCGTTAACTTTGATCATCCAAGCGTGATTGATTTTGAACTCTTAACCAAGCACCTTCGTTTGTTAAAAGGCGGAAAAACTATTGAATGCCCTATTTATGACTATGTTGAGCATGCTCGACGCAAAGAAACCAAAACTATTACCCCCAAACCCATCATCATAGTAGAAGGAATTTTGATTTTTACCGAAAAAGATCTTCTTACTGAGTTTGATCTTACTTTTTTTATGGAAGCGCCCGAAGAATTGCGCTTAAGAAGACGCATCACACGCGACCAAATTGAGCGAGGCCGGACAGAAGAAGAAACAAAAGAGCACTTTTATCGCTCCGTAAAACCCATGCACGATCAATTCGTTCAGCCCACAAAAATGCTGAGTCTTTATATCATTCAGACTTAATGATTCAGGTTTAATTATTTAAGCTTAATTTTTAAGACTAAAATTTATTTTGTAGCTGAATCTTCTTCGTACTTTTCCAACTCCGCATCGTTAATTTGGTAAGAAGCCGCCCCAAACTGACTCTTTGTTTCAGTGATTTCTAATTTTCCATAAAGCCAAGAAGGATTGTAAACATCCTCAAAAGCAAGCTTGTTTTTGAGTCTTGCTTTGATGATTAAATTTGGCGGCGGTGGAGGGACGTGAATACACGCCTGCTCATTGGGCACAAAAAGAAATTCATCTAAAACAGTTGTGCCATCCGTTAAAGGAACTATGTAGCCAGGGATACGAACCATTTTATTTTCAATTTCTGATAAATTACCTGACTTTTTCCCTGATTTGTAATCAAGCTGCACAAGATCTTTCCAATTAACCTCCCTAAAAGAGATTCCACCCTTAGAGAAAGATTTTGATCCATCGTTTTGTAGATTAACCCTAGAAGAAGTAACCAAAGTCTGATCAGCTTTTTGATCTATTTTTGATTTTAAATAAAAAAGCCCCGCAACTGCAAAACTCGACACAAAAACTATCAGAGCCCAACGAAGAGCTTTTTTCTCAACCATTAAAAGATTATAACCTAAACTTAAGAATATGTTCACAATTAAAGAATTCTCATATGTACAAAAAAAATTTTGAGCACTAAACTAATCAAAAGAGCCTAAAAAGTTAAAATGACAAAAGCAACAATCACTGAATTTTTCAGATCATTAAAAGTCCTAATAACAAGGAACAAAATCGGAGACAGGCTCTCATGGCTTATAAGATTCATTCAAGTCCACAAAAGATTACCTTCTAATAAACTTTTATTTAATGATGTTCTTTACAAAATAAAAACAACTAATGAAATATTAGACCCGCTAAGAGTATTTGTTTCAGACAAAGAATTTTTAAAAATTTTTGTAAGAGGAACCTTAGGCGAACAATACAATGTGCCTACTCTTGCAGTATTAAAAAACTCTTTTGAAATAGATCAATACAATTTTCCAAATGATTGTTGTATTAAACCAACACATACAAGCGGACACATAATACTCCGTACAAAAGGCGAGCCCATAAATAAAGAAATCATAAAAAATTGGCTCTCTTTAAACTTTTACGAATCTTCTAGAGAAAGAAGTTACAAAACTCTAAAGCCAAAAATAATTGTCGAACCTTTAATTTTTGATCAAACCGAAGTTAATGACTACAAATTTTTTTGCAATAACGGAAGAGCTAACCTAATCCAAGTCGATATAAATCGCTTTACAGATCACCGCCGAGCAATTTTTGATAAAAATTGGAATATCCAAGATTTTACGATCTGTTATCCAAAGCCAGAACAACACACAGTAATTGAAAAACCCAAAAACCTAGAAAAAATGATTCAGGTAGCTGAAAGTCTTTCAAGTAAATTTGGCTTTATTAGAGTAGACCTTTACTCAAATGGGGAAAAATGTCTTGTTGGAGAAATTACACATTGCCATGGCAATGGACTCGAAAAGTTTATTCCCATAGAAAGTGAAGCTTTAGCTTCAAAAATAATTTTCTCCTAAAAACTTAAAAGCATACCCAAGGTTAAATCGGTATCACGAGAGTCAAACTTTCCAAGTCGTCCAAATCGCTCTTGAGTTCCATCTGAAAAACCCGCATTCGAAATTGTAAAATAGACGGCTGATGCTGGAAAAATTTCATAGGAAAGAGTCGTTGAAATAGAAAATGAATTTTGAATTCTTCCAGAACTTTTGAGTTCAGAATCTCCTGAAAAAGCCAAACTCCAGCCTAGTTTTTCAAATGTCATACAATTTAACTCAAGAGCGTGAAAAATAAGCCATTCACTCACACTTTCACCTGACACATCTGTTTTGAAAGCGTAAAATTTTTTAGTTATTTTCAAGACATACTCAAAAGACTGAACAGCCCATTCGCTTCCACCAGAAAACTTCCATGTAAAATAATTCGTAGCTCCCATACCCCAGCGCATTTGTAAATCACGTCGAGAAAAATCACTTGTTGGATAAATCAACGAGATCAATGATCGAAAAGAAATTTTTTCAGAAAGTCCATAACTAGGAGATAAGGTAAATAAAGCTGAGTCAGCCCAATTCCAAACCCTTGCAGGCTCTATTCTTTGTCGTGCTCCTTGATTAATTCCAATGCTCCATTTGTTTTCAAAAGTGTACTGAGGAATAACTTTCAAAAGCAAAAAAGCATTTTGATCAGGAGCCTTGAGCTCTTGTTGATTTCTCGATGCCTCAAAAGTTGTCTTAATGTGGAAAGGCTGAAAGTCTTTAGAAAATAACGATCTCGCATTCAAAAGAAGCAAAAGAGAAAAAATGATTTTAAAAATAGAAAAGTTCGACATTCATTCTAATCAATTGCCGAAGGGCCAATCACAAGGTTCATCATCAAATCAATCTGCTTATTCATTTCACCTCTAAAGTGATCTGAAGCTCCTAAAAAACGCTCAAAATTACTAAAATAAGTATCAAATTTTGGCTCTAGTGAAGAAAAACTCTTCAAGTAATCAGCTAAATCACGCCCAGCTTTGAGAAGTGCTTTTTCTTCTTCTCCAAGCTTGTCCTCACTTTCATCCACAGACATAGATAAAACTTTTTCACCACTTGAAACGCTTAAAGCCCCACGCTTGGTTGATTTTTCAAGTTCTCCCATAGCCTTTTGAACAGGATCCACTTTTTTAGAAATTTCTTTCATAAACGTCATCAGATCCTCGTTTAATTCTGGACTTACAAAACGACGAGTCATTGAGAGTATTTTGTTAATTCCATTAATCGAATCCATAATAGTCAAAATATTAAGTCCCTCTTTATTTGAATTTTCCAATGATTCAAATAAAGCCTTTCGTAGGTCGGCCGAATTCATTTGGGATAACTGTTGCTGCTGTAGAGCTTTTTTATACGAATAAAGTAAGGCTGCTCCAAAAGGATTTTCAGTAAAACTCGAATAGGCCAAGGTTCCCAAAGCTTGAAAAGGCACGCTTACCATATCATCATTTTTTTGAATTGCCTGAATCGTTTCTTGATCTTTCGTGTGATAAACACGCGTTTCCGTAACTCGATTCAAAGTTTCTTGAGTAGAACCCGGCACCATGTAGCCCCTCAGCAAAGAAGACATCGCTGTGTTTAATATGACAGACTCGTTATCAAATTCTTTGTACAAAACTTTTCGACTTTTTTCGTAAGAAAGAACGAGCTTCAAGATATCGTTATCAGGTGCCTCTGACTCAAAGGGATCTTTCTTTTGATTTGATTTTACTTCTGCTTTTCCAAGAGCCTTCATCAACTTAGCATTTGCATTGGATGTGGCTGACGGTGAGTTCTTATTTTCAAAATCAGAAAGATTAGGTGGAAGCCCCTCTGAATTTAAACCCAGAATCACACGACTCCAAAGCTTTAACTGAAGATTTTTACGAACCATAGGATCATCCAAGATAACTGGAAAAAATCTTTTCTGAAGAGATTTCATTGAAGATGTGGCTCTCACAGACATCGCAATAAAAGCAATTTGACGATCAAATTCAGTCCCCGCCACATCATAAAGCGCTTCCAACTGAGGTCTCATTTCATCGTTTGTGTGATAACGATAGCTTTTCACATCAAAGCCAAAATCTCCGTAAGGACCACTTGCAACTTGTCGATTACTTGCAGACAAATAAGCCTCAACCGCACTCGATCGACAACTTTCTACATTGATTCCATACTCTGCGCGAACCTCTTCTCGAAGCTGTGAAAAAGGAATAAGCTCTAAAGGCACATTTTTATTGGAACTGATTATCTTGCAATAATGATCTGGCAAAAAAGCAAGTTCGTATAAAAAAGCCTCAATTGTTAAAGCCGCTCGCCTTAAATCCTCAAGGCGAGAATATCCGTTAGAAACTCTCTTCTCCGCATCAATCGCTTCATTTAGGGGTTTAATAAATTTATCGAGATAATTCTCAGGAGAGATACCCTGAAAATAAGGGCTTCTTTTTAGAACATCTTTTTGCAGAACGTATCGATATTCTCCGTAAATAGATAAAAGCTTTTCTAATCCCATAAGACGATAGGCAAAAGATGATTGAGGAATAAAACGACTTCGATCATATCGACGCTGAGTCATGCTTAAATTCAAGAAATAAGTTGATATAGCGTGGTCAACTATTTCTTTAAGAGTTGTGCCCTTATCAAAACGATCGCAAAAAGGATCGTTTCCAAAATGAATATCGTACTCATTACAATAACTAAACTTTTTATACTCCGGAACACTTTCTGCTATCGACTTACCAACCTTAAGATTCTCAATCGCCCCAGAAGCAGTTTCCACTTGATTCATATAACCAAAGCGAAGAGCCGCAATGTCATATTTCCCAACACGCAACAAACCTTTTTCTCCTGAAGTTAGATAATCCATGACCGAAGAGGATTCGACTTGTTCGGAGGTTCGAGTTTCAAATTTGGTATAAAAATTTGCCTTATCTGAACTGGCTTTAAAGTTATGCATCAAGCCCAAAACATGGCCGACCTCATGCACTCCAACAGCTACAATATTCAAAGGCAACAATCGATTTGCACAAGCTTTTATAAAATCAGCTTCATCCTCTCGCGGACCAGATCCCTTTCTTAACTTAAGGGTATACTCCACAATTTCCGGACAAAGCTTTTCAATATCTTGAAGAGTAGCCGTCATTGAAGTTGCGGACTCACACTTTAAGTTAAATAAGTTTTTGGGAGTTTTTCTCTCAGGCAAAAATCCTTTCACAACTTCAGGAAAGAATTGTGCTTCAACGGAAGAACTTATGAGTGCTCCTTTAGTGACCGATCGATTCGCTAAAAGGGAAGATTCTACACCTAAGCGATTCAATCCAACATTGTTCATGGCAAAACCATGAAGAGAACTACTCTCTAAAGCTTCAAAGCGATTCCCGAGAGAGGCAAAAAAATCTTTTCGAGATCCCTCTGCAACTGAAACCACTTTTGACACTGGGTCAAACCACTTTGATGCATTGGCTTCAACTTCAGTCTTGCTTTTACGTATTATGTAGGACCGAATATCTCCCACAAGAGAATGAAAAACTTGAGAAGCAAAAATATTTGCGGTTCCTCCGATGATTTCTCCTGTCACATTATCAGTAAAACCTGGTCCGTAACCCAAAAGCCCAGGTGTTTTATGATCGCTCTCGCTCCAAATAAAATTCAAAACGATATCATAGCGGGGATCTCCCAGCTGAACTTCCTTACTCTCATCAAGAACTAGCCAATTAGGCTTTCCAATGGCTTCAAAACCATCGCTCCAGCTTTTTACAATTTCACGTCCCCAATCCTTAAACCGATCAGGTGTTCCAACAGGAAAATAAACCTTAAGTTGTTTTTTTTCGGGATTAAAACGAGACATCAACTGGTGTCTCTCGTTATCTCGATCTCTCCATCGCATTTGAAATTGCTCAGGACTAATTCCTGCTGGAAAATATCCAAACAGATAAGAATCCGCATTAGAAAGACTTCTAGGCTTATACGGCAACCGCTTATCAACTCGCATAAAGGCGTGAGTGATTTTTCGACCTGAATCTGGATAAGAGAGAGTCACTCCCAAAAAATCGTCTTGAACAGTGACATCACTTAAAAACTTACGAGTACCTAGTTCTTTTTCTACTTCATCGAGCGAACTTAGCTCTGCCAAATCAAGCGCGACATAGGGCTTATCCTTCCACAAAAGCTTGTTCTTTTGAGCACCACGCATTCCTCGAAAACGTCCGACCGGCTCGGCTTCAGGATCAATCCATCGCGAGGGAATGCGAACAAGGGTTTCAAAGTTGAAACTATTACTTTTTAAAATACCAGGTACTTCCGTGCTTTTTGCAGAAAGTAACTTTTCTTGATCGTTAAAAAATTCCACGCGACTTGCAACCAATCTCTCTCCATCGTGAAAATTCATGTCTTCTGAAACGTCTTTTGTTTTGACGACTGAATTAACGTAAAACCATTTTCCTTTAAAAAAACTTGCTGGAAAAATGTCCTTGTACTCTTCTGGCCTAAAGATCTGTCGAGATAAAAAATCAACTTTTACAAAACCATCACTCTGAAAACCCGTTCGAGGGCTTTCGATGAGTATGTGGCTTTTTTCATTATAAGAGTTTTTTACATTTTCTACCTTGAAATAACCCTTCACAGGATAAGCCACGAGAGGAACGGCAATGTTTCCCTCTGGCAGACTATCTATAGACTCTGCATAGGGATGCTCATCCGTTGGAATTAAATCCTTTGATGCGACTTTATAAATTTTTAAAAAATTATCTTCTAATCGATAAAGTAATGAATATTCAGTGTTAGGTTTGCCACGAAAAACAACGTCTCCTAGAAGCTTTGCATTTGTCTCGTAGGCAACCATCGAAAAATTGTAAAAACTATATTCAGGGGCTTTTACGTCAGAACTTAATGCCGCCGTTGTGGAAGAAGCTCCAATAATATCTTTGGTTTTCAACTTAAACCACTGATCGTGATATTCCGAAACTTTATGCAAATCTTGTCCCTGCCCTTGAGCAAACTGCTCATCGCGGTGCTGACTACAAGAAAAAAGAAAAAATGCGAAAACGAGAGAGCTTAATAAATTGAGACGCATGGCACACGGATTATAACATGTCGCAATAACTGAGTAAGGCGCGCAAAAGCTTTTTTAGGCCTTAAAATTCTTTAAAAGTCTTTCACTCATAATCTCAAAAGCTATAAGATCGCCTCAGAGCTGAAAATAAGAAACAAGCTGCCCTTTTTGAAGAAGATATTCGTAATAAACCTTATTAAGTTCGACCAAGGCCTGAAAGACACTGAATTCAGCGCTGGTATAAGACCGGAGAGAAGAAACGTAATCTAAGAACGTGATTTTTCCTTCGCGGTAATCGCGGCTAATAATATTATAGGATTCTCTTTCATCACTTAAAACCTGAGCTCTTTGTGCATAAATTTTTCGAGCAACTCTAATTTTCTCTCGACTTAAATCGTAGTTCATCCGAGCGGTGCGAATCTCTTGATAGACTTCATTTTCTCGAATGGTGTTACTGCGAAATCCCATTTCACGAGAACGGCGCTCCGAACCCCAATCCCACAAAACATATGAAACACCTAAAGTAATTGACCAACTTTGATTCAGCTCTGGATCGTAAGAAGACTTTGACCAAAAACTTGAATCCGAAAACTTGTACTGAGCTCCGAGAGTAAGTTGAGGCCAAATAGTATTTTTTAGTTTTTTTCTCTGTTCTGTTAAAAGCGACAACTCTTGATTGAGCGTTTCTTCTTTAATTGAAACCTTAGTCTCTTCGTCAGTTTTATAAAGCTCAGGAATTGTTAAAACGCTTGGCTCGTAAGAAAAGCGAGAAAAGTCATCTTTGATAATATTTCGCAAAAGATCCTCAGAATTTTTTAAAGAAATAAGCTGTTGATTTTGATCCAACTGAACACCACGCAATTCAGCCCTCAACCTAAGATAATCTTTACGAGGCTTTATTCCTTGCTTGTATTCACTTGAAGTGACTTCAAACTGATCTTCTAAAAGATTTTCGATATCATTGAGGTTCGAGCTGCGTTTTTTTTCTAAAAGATAATTAAGGTAAACCTTAAGAGCTTCAAAGCAAAATTGATTTTTTTGCTCAAAAAATCTCTTTTCTTGAAGAACATTGCCGGATCGAGAAATAGATAAATCATCAAACTGAGTGAGACTTAAAAGATTTGCCTTCGCTTCAATCTTGTAATCCGAGACTCTGTCCGTAGCCGTTGAAGGTTGTGCCCCTTGAAAGCCATGGGATGTTGAAACACTTAAAGTAGGCAAAAAAGAATATCTTTTTGTCGAATAATCTGCCTCCGCGTTTTGTTTTAAGTAATGAGCATTTTCAAGCTCCCATGCTTGTCGATAAGCACTCTGCACAACTTGGTGAAGTTCTGCTGAAAAAGCTAAAAACGGAAAAAAAACAAAAAAGAATTTTTTCATTCTAACCTCAGTAATTTTAATGTTCTCATTAAATACTGAGTTTTGCCTAAAAGAATTTGAAGCATTTCAGAAAATTTCTGACGAGATCTTAACTCAGGCAAAACCTCCAACAAGGTAGCCTGTCGGACACAAAAGTCTTCCATGCCCTCTTCCAACACAAGATAGGACCCTCGAGGAAGACTTTTACAGAGTTCCGAAAGTTTTTCAGTACTTTCATATGCCTTAGGTTTAGATTGAGGAGCCACAAAACGAAAGCGCTCCTCTTGGGCAATCTTATGCGAGGGAACCCATATATTGAGACCTGCATGAGCTTTTGAAAATTGAAAACTTTGATTAAAGGGAATCGAAAAATTAGAAAGCTGAATATAACAAAAAAAGATAAGAAGCGGAAAAAATTCCAAATGTTTTTTTGTTATGAAAATCAATATAAATATAAAAACACTTAGAAACCACAATAGTTGAGCAAAAAGCGGCCATTGTGACCAAAAAGAAAACAAAAAGGGAGTCGCCGTCAAAACAGTAAAAACTAAAAGAGTTAATACAATCGTGATTTTCCAAAAAACTTTTGGGATATCTGATCTATACGTCGCCAAAAGAACAGCTAATACTGCCATGGCAGGCAAAAGATAATTTTCTTGTCTTTGGGTGGGGAGTGAATAAAAAAGCAAAAAAGCTCCCACATACATGAGTAAAGCTAAAACTTTTTTTTGTGATTCATTTAACTGACTAATTTTAACTTTTCTAAATTGAGGAAAAACGTTTTTAAAAAAATTAAGGAAAAGTCCGATAAGCAAAAAAGCTAATAGTCCTGCGTTAGCAAAAGGTCCAAACCATATACGGTAGAGAGGATATACTCCCACAAATAGACCGCTTAAATAGTTCTTATAGCCTTTAAATTTAACGGCATTTTCACCAATCACAAACTGTTCAAATAAAAGCTTAGGATCTGGGTCAAAAACAAACCAAAGAGAAAAAATTGCAAGAGAAACAAAAAACGCTGAAGAAAAAAACAAAAACGCCTTTAAAAACTTTTTTCTGGACTCCCTTAATTGAGAATCCAGAACCCATACGGTTGCTCCCATAGAAAAAGCTCCTACCCCAATAAGAGCAAAACTTTTAACCCAAGCCACTGCCCCCCAACACAAAACACATACAAACCAAAAACTTTTACTTAAATACGGCTTATAAAAATAAAAAACCAACGGAGTTAAAAGAAAAAGAACCTCAAATGAATTCACCAAAAAAGGCCGCCCATGCTGATAGGTCGACAAAAAAGCTAAGTAAGCTCCTGCTGCCCAAAGAGCTATTTTTTTTGAATCACTTCGCTTTGAGCTGAGCAACTTGATTGAAAGCAAATAAACAAGAATGGCTCCCAAAAATGTGACAAAGACAATCGGCAATCTCATGACCCACAGATTATAGTTTTGGGCATTGTTGCTAAAAAACATTCCTAACCAATAAAGAAGCGGGGGTTTTGTACTTAAGATTCCGCCTTCATAACGAAGAGGCAACCACGCTCCACTCTCTGCAGTCACTCGAGCAATTTGAAGATAAAGCACTTCATCCCCAATCTTAGGAATTTGAATTCCTCCCAAACCCCAAAAATAGGCCGTCATGGCCACAGTTGCCCAAAGCCAAGTTGAAAAACGATCAAGATAAAGCGCACAGCTTTGCAAAAATTTTCTTAATTTGAGAGGCACTCTCTTGTTATAGAACGCAGAATTTTTTAGTCAAAGAGTTGCTTTGTAATTAAGCGCTTAATTAAACCTAAAGATTCGCTAAATGCGAAACAAAAGCCACTGCAATTTTGCTAAAAATAGCAGCGTGCTCAAAACTTGATTTTGAATCAATCACATCAGCCTCTGTGTGAATATTATGATTCATTTGATTAAAAGTTGCTTCACTGGGCATGATAGTGGGAAATCCGTTTCGATACCAAGAAGCATGATCGCTACAGCCGTATCCGCACTGATCCTTTATAATTTCTACATTGAGATACGTGCGATTGATTTCTTCCAATAAATTTCTCAGCTCAGGGGAAGTAAAGTCACTCATTGAAACAATCTTTCCATCACCATTGCCTGGATAAAGAGTCATATCGAGCTGAAGCACGCCCATAACTTTTTTACTTTGATTTTTGTAAGAAGCAGCCACTTCTGCTGATCCCAAAAGACCTGCCTCTTCTCCCGCGTACCAAAAGAATTCCACACTTCGCTCAAACGGCCCTTGAGCCAAAAGATGCCTCAACGCCTCAAGTAAAGAAGCCGAACCCGAAGCGTCATCATCTGCACCCGGAGCAAGTTTCCCAGTGGGGCCAAAAAATCCCGCATTGATTGAATCCAAGTGAGCACCTGCTACAACAATTTCGTCTGGAAATTTACTTCCCTCAATGTGAAGGCGTAAAGTTTTTTGAGGCGTACTTTGATGAGCGATCAAAGATGTTTCTGCTTTGACTTGTGGAAATTTTGTAAGCATCTCATCGATTTTTGTTTTCAAAGCTTCAACGTGTTTGTTCGGAGTTGCTCCCTTGTGGTAGCGAGTTGGAAAAGAAGAAAGCCACTTCACCCAATTTTGGATTTCATTAGAGCTCACTTGGTTAATAGCAGCCACAACAGAGTCTTTTTTAGAAATTCTTTTTAAAGATTTTTGAGATTTTTGATCTAAAACTTTTCGAGCAGATACATCTTGAAGAATTTTTTGAAAATCATTTTGAGTAAAATTATGAACGGGCAACAACTCAAATCCCGCACAACGACCACGCTCATGACTTTTGCGAATCAACATTGATTCCTGAAGAGTACTAACGTGAGCCACAGCAATACCTGTTTTTGAATCGCTCATCAAAGCAGGTACCTGCGCTGACTCTAATAACTGAGTATTTGTTAAAATATATTTCTTATCTTGAGCAGCATGCGCAAGCATCGATCCTAAAGCGAGTGTCAAAAAAATTTTATGCATCCTTTTATTGCATCTCTAAAAGGGCAAAAGCAGCGTCAGGTTTTTGGTGTAAAGGAATTTTAAGCTTCAGCAACACATAAAACACACTACCCCCTAAAATACTTTCACCAGTGGAATAAAAACAAAATTGACTCAACGCGCAATAGGTGTAGATTCTACCTTCTCTAAATATCTATGAAATATTTAAACAAACCAATCTCACTATACGTCGCTATTGTTGTTTTTCTTTGCCCTTTTTACCAACTTGCTGCCATGACATCTGAAGAATGGGTACGAGTCATCAAAGCTGCCTCCGAATCATCTCATCACTCAATACTTGAACTTAAAGGAAGAATAGATGCTTTTAATTTGCACAGCAAAGAACTTACCCCACAAATTGTCGGCGCTCTTATTGATGAAAACAAAAAAACATTTGATTCGATTTTAAAAAAAACATCTCCCCACTATCATCCCTCACAAGATTCTACTTATGCAAAAGACATTGCTTACGACTTATTAAATTTTTCGATTGGTGTAGCAACTTTTGGGAAAAGTACCGGCAACGATTTAGGTCTAGGCAAATCAAGAACTTATCAACGAGCCCTAAATGACAGTATTGACTGGTATATCGACAATGCAATTCACAACATACCCGCAGAGAAGCAATTAGCTCGAGAAGAGTTAGCTTTTGCTGTAAGAACAGACCAATCCATCCTGCAAGTATTATCAAACTTAGACTATAAACTTTTTCATAGAGAAGATCTTCCCCTCTACAAACTAGCACTCCAAACAAACTCTCCAGAATTAAAAGGCCTCACACCAGACTCTTCATTTGAAGATGCAGAAAACAAATTTCCATTACTTAGACTAAAATCTATTAAAGAAGATGTCCAAACAGGCACAAAAAATTCTGAAACAATTTTAAAAAACCTTATTAATATTTCTTCAGATTTAAAAAACGACCTAAAGCGCTCGCTTAAAGAGAGACAAGAAAAAGTCGATTCAGAAAAAGATTCGCTTCAGTTCGAGCAAAAAATAAATGCTTTCAATTCTTCAATCGAAATTCTTAGCCAAAGCGCTTTACTTACAAAAAATAAAGATCTTCAAAAAGCGGCTAATGGATTTAACGCTATCTCTCATTTTGTTGTAAATCTCAAAAAAATAGAACAAAGAGATTTTGATATTCAAAGAATCAGTGAAATCCAAAAACTTGAAAAAATCGGAAAAAGCTTTGATGCTCAAAAATTCAATCCCAACATTAGCAATCTTGCTAAATTCGAAGTCACAACCCTTTATCTTTCTATGGGATTAAGTCTTGTGAGCATGTTTATGCCTGCCGGAGAAGATCCTGTAATCGAAGGGTTGAAACAAATCATGAGTCAAATTCAAGATTTAGGAGAAATGATTCAAGAGCGTTTTGATATTGTCGATACAAAACTCAATCAAATTATTTTAGAATTTAAAGAATTAAAAGAATTAGATATTCAAAATGCAATCTCTATTCGAGCGCATCTTGTAAGAACGATGAATACTCTTAACACGATAGAAAGCGAACTTTACTCTCAAAACTACCAACTTATAAAATCAACTCGAAACCTTATAGATGAAGATGTTCGCGCCTCTGTATCCGTACTTCTAAGAGACATGAAAGATTCAAAAAAATTTGAATCTGCACTTATTAAACTGTCTCAATGGGCCTACGAATTTAGTAAAGAATCACAAAGAAGCTTTCTCCCTTTAAAAAGAACATCAACTCACGAAAAGATACAAGAACTGAAAACTCGGGATATTTCTGAACTCGGAGCACTCATTGCAAGTGAGCTTGATCCTCGGATTTCAACCTCTCCCGAAATCATCAATAACTTGACTTTGAATACAAAAAGCTGGTCTCAAGCAACAGACCTTATTGCTAAGCTTATCGATAAAAAAAGAAAAGAAGAAAATACTTACACATTTGATACACTTACCTTAGAAGATCTTGAAAAAGTAAAAGAAGCAGCCACACTCTATTCACAATCACTCGCTCATATTGTAAATGAAAACCCTAAAACCTTATCCGTCCAATTAGAAGTCTACAAAGAATCCCTTAGTAAACTTATTGAAATATATTCCCAAAATTACACTTATCGTTTTTTTGATAAGAAAAACACTAGCCTTCAAGTTGACGGATCTTTTGAAGACTTACTCAAAAGAGCTGAAAACCTTCCGCAGCCTGAATGGGGAAGGATTCATAGTAGTTCTACGCTTGAAGAAAAACTTTTTGGACAAGACATGCTTTTTCCCGGGGGTTACGAATCATACACAAAAGTACCCGACTCAGTTTGGAAAATGCTTAGTCCTGAGCTAAAGCTTGTGAGCTGGTTGCCACAAAAGCTCCTTCGTGTCACCTGCATGCAAGAAATTTTTTTTACTCCAACAAATTCATCGATTGATTATCTATCGTACTTAAAAAATAAAAAAATTTTTGATTACCTAGGCAATTTGCTTGATGGAGAGAAAACAGTGAAATGGCTACAAAGCACCATTATTCCTTTAGGTGATCTGCCAAGAATTCACTGGCTTTTCTTAACCTCGGAAAATGGCCAAGAAAAAGTTGTTTCTGATTTTTGGGCTGATTTTTTAGTGTTTGGCAACGAACCAAATTTTCGTGATGAAGAAAAAATATTATTAAAAAAAAGGGAATTCATAAAAAAGTATGCCCTTGAAATAGCAGACTACAATCACTCGAAAGATGATGAAAAACGTTTCCACTATCTTAAAAATAGATATCCATTCATAAAATCTGAGGAGTTTTACCTAGAAAAAACACCAGAAATTAGTTCATCTACTGATGTAAATTTTCAAAATTACATAAAGCAAATTCAAATTAGACCCCTTCTTATGACACATAATCATAGACTCATGGTTGAAAGTCCCAACTGGATACTCAACGAAAGACTTGCTGCCTTGACTGCTACAGCAAAAGAATGGTTTTCAGCAACCAAACGTAAATCTCAGGACTTGGCTTTTACAATCTCAAACGGACAAAGAAATACATCAGACAACCTCAAAGAAGATATCAATCTGCGAGCTCTCCTTATTCAAAGAGGAAGCGAACTTCTTTATCCAAATCTAGATCCCGAAACAGAAAGATATAAACTTGCTGTTTTTCAAGGACCAGCAAGACTTCTTAACGGTGAAGACGTCTTAACTCTTATCGAACAAGGAATAAGTATTGATGAAATAAAAAATATAACTTCTTCAAAAATTGAAGAAACCGAAAAGTTTTTAGATTTTTTATCCAAAAAGAACTATCTTGCTCCCGTTGAATTAGTACATGGATTATTAAAGCTTGAAAAAATTAAGTAGACTCACAAACCACGCAGTTGTGGTTTTCGAGGATCCGCTGGTACCGCAAGAAGTTGCTCTTTTTGATACACAAGCGCTTCTCTTGATTCGCCAACGATCTCGATGGACTGACTCATTTCGATGGCCTCAACAGGGCAAGCTTCTTCACAAAAACCGCAGTTGATACAGCGACCGTAATCAATTTGGAAAACTTTTGGACGGCGTTCTTTGTAATTTTGATCAGGAGCTTCTTCTGCCTCAATGTAAATCGCAACAGGCGGACAAACGACTTCGCAAAGTTTGCAGGCAACACAACGCTCGTTTCCGTCATTTCCCGTGATCAAACGCGGAACGCCTCTGTATCCCACAGGCAAAGTATGTTTTTGCTCGGGATACTGAAGTGTCGATTTTTTCCGAAACAAAAACTTGAGAGTCAGCATCAGACCACGAATGATCTCGGGTATATACAAACGCTGCTTCCAATTTGTACGGGGATATTTCACCATAACAATGTTTAAACTATCTCAGACTCCCCTCAGCGTCGAGTGGCTTCATGAGCGACTTTAGCTGGCTTTATTCGCGTTGGGCCTGCTTTTTAGCCTGAGCCAATGCCCGAGTTTCTTCTTTTTT
>CAYOWH010000051.1:0-2501 GCA_964407615.1 uncultured Bacteriovoracaceae bacterium
ATCAAGATTTCTTCAATTTGACAATCATGTCTGCAACTTTTTGCGAGTCAAAAGCGGGATCAACATCTTTATCAATCGATCTAATTTTTAATTCAGGATCAATAATAAAAGTCCATCGCTTAGACATGTTGATAAGAGGCATTTTTGCACCATAAAGTTTTACAACACTCCCGTCTGCATCTGCCAAAAGAGTAAAATTTAATTTATGCTTCGAATGAAACTTAGCCTGATCTTTGACCGTATCCGCACTTATTCCGTAAACTTCTGCTCCTTCAGTGCGAATTTTATTGATGTTATCTCTAAAGGCACATGCTTGTTTTGTACATCCTGGAGTATCAGCTTTTGGATAAAAATAAAGAACTGTCCACTGGCCCTTTCGGCTTGAAAGATCAAAAGGTTTTGCCTCATGAGTTTCTATTTTAAACAAAGGAGCATTTGCCCCCACCTTAAGGTCCGTAGCATTTA
Organism: uncultured Bacteriovoracaceae bacterium; assembly: GCA_964407615.1. Lineage (GTDB taxonomy): Bacteria > Bdellovibrionota > UBA2428 > UBA2428 > UBA2428 > CANIGN01. Next base: position 466 of record CAYOWH010000051.1, read on the forward strand.
AAAGCCCAGTAAAACTCATCATAATCAACCAAATCCTTTTCATTCTTCAAAAATACACGAAGAATTGATGAAAATCACACAAAACTCAAGTCTTTTAAATGGGAAACTACAATTTAGAGGATATCTAAAATGGTTAACAAATTTAGGTTAATTCTGCTTCTAAGCTTTCTAGTAGTCTCGACATCTTTTTCTTTAGATTCAAGAAAGACCCAAAAAATTGTGGGAGGCGTTCCAAGCCTACAAGGAGAATTTCCATACATCATTTCCCTTCAAGTGCTTTGGCAAGGATCTCTCTATCACATTTGCGGAGGATCTTTGATTCGTCCCAACTGGGTTCTGACAGCTGCCCACTGTATCGATCCCGCTCGGCCCTTAAAAGACTACCGAATTAAAATTGGTTTGAAAAATCTTACTGATACAATAAATGTAGAAAGTATAATCCCGAGAAAAATTTTTGTTCACAAGCAATATAGCAAACTCGTTGATTACGATTATGACTTTGCGCTCATAAAACTTTCGAAAAACTCTCGATACAAATCAATTACACTTAACCAAACAGAGATCTCAATCCCCACAAATCCAACCTATGCTCCTCTCGTAACAACTGCAGGCTGGGGAGCACTTGAATATGAAGGTCCTTCTCCAATTGAGATGCAAAAAGTAACGATCCCCTTAGTAGACGCGCAAACGTGTGCTCTTAGCTATCCCGGACTACTTACCTCACGAATGATTTGCGCGGGCGAGATGGCCGGAGGAAAAGATTCCTGCCAAGGAGATAGTGGAGGGCCTTTGATCATTAAAGAAAACAACGGAGAGACAAGGCTTGTAGGTGTTGTTAGCTGGGGAAATGGCTGCGCATTTCCTAACTACCCGGGTATTTACAGCAAGGTAAACAGCGTAAAAACTTGGATTTATCAAATTATAGCAGCGAACAGATAGAAATTATAAGTGGCCGTAATTTTGCATGTCCTAAAGAGTGCTCCTCTTTGAATCAACGATTCAAGTCTTTCAAAAAAACATTGAGCTGATCTGTGAAAATCTTTGGACACCTCAAGGAAGATCCCTCGCTAAACTTGTAAGTTTGGGAATTTTTGAAAATGGAATCTCTTGGAAACTTTTTAAAGATTACAAAAACTGGGGCGTTTTGCATTTATTAATTCTTTCAGGAAGTCAGTTTTATTCCTTTATTTATGCCTTTGAGTTTTTACTAAGATTTATTCAAAGAATTTTTTACAAAAAATCTTTTCCTCAACTCACAAAACTTATTCTTCTCATTCCGGCTTTTGTTTATTTAAAAACTCTCAACTTCTCAGCTCCTCTTCTTCGCTGCGCACTCTTATGGATAAGTCATGAATTTATTCGTCCTTATTTTAAGCACGCAACTTATCTTTTAATCTTTGTTTTTTGCTTTCATCTCTTGGTGATTGAAAAAATGAATCCAAGCAATTCTGCTTTTTTGAGCTGGTTTTCTTTTTTAATGCTTTTATTTGTTAAAAACTTCATTCAAAAACCTCTCATACAAAACCTTCTTCTAAGCACACTTCTTCAAGCCACACTTTGCATCATCAAAGATCTTCCTTTTTCAGCTCCCCTTTTTCTTCGCACAATGATTGCCAATCTGGTCTTACTTCCGCTCTATGAAAAGATAGTTTTTCCGTTCGTAGGTCTTGTAACAGCCGTTGCACTTCTCTTAAGTTTCTGTTTCTCAGAACATACAAGTATTTGGATTTCAAGGGTTTTTATCGCTCCGCCCAATGCCCTTATTCTCGACCTAATCCTCTGTCCACTTCTTGTGGCTCATAGAGCGTTCAGGTATACTTTTTAACGATGACCCTAAAAGAAAAAGTCGTTGCGATCCTCACTGAACGCTCTTTCGAAGTACGTGATGGTTCTTCAAAGATGGAAGTGATCGAGTCTGTAGATTTTGATCAAATTGCCATGGATATCTTGGATGTTTTAAAAAACGACTACAATTTTGAACTCGAAGAAAGTTGAACTCTTTCATGTTTTTAATCCGCGAAGTTGCGGAATCTGAC
>CAYOWH010000051.1:2601-17175 GCA_964407615.1 uncultured Bacteriovoracaceae bacterium
TGCTTCCTCAATTTAGAGGACATCCTCTTAAACTAGGCAAACTCATGAGCTTTGTGCGTTTTATGTTTATGGCCGCACGGCCTCATCAGTTTATGGATGATGTTCTTGTCGAACTTCAACCCCGCCTTAATCAAGATGGCGAGTATCCTATATGGGAAGAAATTGGCAGAAAATTTACCAATCTCAGCTACGATGAAGCTGACCGACTTTCTCGCAAAAACAAAGAATTCATTCACTCTCTTTACCCAGAAGGTGACATCTACACGTGCATGCTTTCGGGTGAAGCTCGTGAAGCCATTGGACTTGTGAATCAAGACACTGAACCTGTGAAAAACTTGGTTGAAAAAATTGGCTTTCGCTATCGCAACATGATTGATCCCTTTGATGGGGGGCCTCATTACTGGGCACGCCGAAATCAAATCACTCCGGTAAAAGAAACTTACCTTGTAAAGCTTGCACCAAAAGCTAAAAACCTTGTACCACGCACGGGTCTCGTTTTGTGCATTTCCGAAAAAGGAGTGCGCTGCTTGCCAGGAGAATTTTCTTTTAAATCTAAAAAAGAAATTATTCTCACGGATGATCAACAAAATCTTTTAAATGCAAAAATACGTGGGGAACTTTATTTTCTTCCCATCTCTATGGAGCCAAACTTATGATCCATGAAGTTTTAAAACAATCGGTTGATTTTAAAGGTTCTTTTATCAATGGGAAGTGGCAAAAACACGCTGAGCCCATCGGCAAAACCGCGGTGAAATCACCGGCAAATGTTGCGCTTAAACTTCCTGATATCAGCTTTCACTACGATCACGTGGAGTTATCTGCGGAAGCTGGAAAAAAAGCTTTTCAAGAGTGGAAATTCGTTTCAGTTGAAAACAGAATCAAAGCGCTTCAGCGTTTTGCAGAAGAAATCAACAAAAGATCAGACCTCATGGCTCGTCTGATTTCTTTTGAAATTGGAAAACCACTTAAAGAAGCAAAGGGCGAAGTTGCAGCTCTCATCAATAAAATCAAAGTTACCTGCGAAGCAGGGCTTGAATACGTTAAGACTCAAACGATTCCCATGCCCGGCGGACGAGGTGAGATTCACTTTCGCCCCAAAGGAACTCTGCTAATTATTGGTCCTTTTAATTTTCCCGTGCACTTGAGCCATGGGCACATTGTTCCTGCACTTCTCACAGGCAACACATGTATCCTTAAACCTTCCGAAAAAGCCCCTTACTCGGCGCAAGTTTATATGGAAGCTTTTGAAGCTGCAGGATTTCCTCCGGGAGTCTTGCAACTTGTTCACGGCAACCCTGAGCTTTCCACTCGATTGCTTCGTCATCCACTTATTGATGGAGTGATTGCAACGTGCTCTTACGAAGTGGGTGTAAAGATTCAATCAACACTTGCTCACAACACAGAAAAAATTGTGGTGCTTGAAATGGGTGGAAAAAATTCGGCTATCATTTGGGAACCTGGACAAGGCGGTCTTGATAAAGTTGCCGATGATTTGATCACTTCATGCTTTCTCACAACAGGTCAACGATGCACAGCTCTTTCACGAACTTATGTAAAGCGCGCTCACTTGAATGAGCTTCTCACTAAGTTCCATGAAAAAACAAAAAAATTAATCGTCGGAAATCCCTTTGATGAAAATCCTGAACCTTTTATGGGGCCACTGGTTTCTCAACACTCCATGGATAATTTTCTTCGCTTTAATACACTTGCGGTGAACGAAGGTGCCGAAGAAATCATGCGACCGAAGGCTTTAGAAAAAATGGCTCGCGCAAGTGAAAAAGCTTTGCCCGAAGGGTACTACGTAGCGCCCTCCATTCATCTTGTTCAAAAATGGAACGCTGAAAGCCACTATCAAAATCAAGAAATTTTTGGACCTGACATGTTTTTCTGTCCGATTGATTCACTAGAAGAAGGAATCGCAGCGACCAACACCAATCCCTATGGCCTTAGCTTTTCTTTTTTCTCACCCAAAGAAGAGGAATTTAACTACGTTGCCGATCGAGTAGATGTGGGACTTGCGTATTGGAACAAACCCACTGTGGGAGCAAGTGCTTTACTTCCCTTTGGTGGATGGAAGCGATCTGGCAATCATCGACCCGCTGGAATCTTTGCGATTTACCAATGCACTCAAGCTCAAGCGCGAATTTATTAAAATTTATTGATCGAAAAACTAAATCTTGCCCAATCGCGCACTGGCAATCTTAGAGATACCTGGCTCCTCCATGGTCACACCATAAAGGGCATCTGCAGATTCCATCGATTGCTTGTGGTGAGTGATGAGAATGATTTGCGAATTTTCACACATTCTTCTGACTTGCTGGTTAAAGCGACCCACGTTTGTGTCGTCCAACGGAGCATCCACTTCGTCGAGAACCGCAAACGGAGACGGCTTGATACTGAAAATACCAAACACGAGACTCACGGCTGTGAGAGCTTTTTCTCCACCCGAGAGCAAAGTCACAGACTGTAACTTCTTGCCTGGAGGTTGCGCAACGATTTCAACACCACTTTCAAGCAAGTTATCTGGATCTGTGAGTTTCAACTCAGCCTGACCGCCCCCGAACATAAGCGGGAACGTTGTCTTGAAGGCTTGGTTCACAGACTCATAAGCCTCACGGAAACGCTCACGACTTTCTTGATCGATGCGAGCAATCGCATCGTACAAAGACTTAATCGCTTCAGACAAATCTTGGCGCTGAACAAACAGATACTCATAGCGTTTGCCGAGTTCTTGATATTCTTCCATGGCAACCATGTTAATTTTGCCCAAGCGATCAATCTTCGCTCGGAGTCGTTCAACTTTTTCACGATTGAGTTCGGGATTGAGATCCTCTTCAAAATCAGACGGAGCCAGAATCTTTTGCAAATCTTCTGAAGACATCTCTTCAAATTTCAACTGATACTGAGTTTGCATTCTCTCTTCGATGTTTCGAATTTCAACTTCATTCACAGCTGTGTCTTGCTCAAGATTCTTCAAACGCTCAAATTCCTTTTGAACTTCCTCCTGAGTTTTGGCAACAACACCCTCAAACTCTGTTACGAGTTTGCGCTGATTTTTTACTTGGCTATCCGCATGGATTTCTTTTTCTTGAACTTCTTCAAAAATCACCTGTAACTGCTGACGCATTTTCTGCAATTCTTGTTGTTCGACAGATAATTGTTCCAACAAAGAAGCAATATCGACTAACTCCGCATCCAATTGCTGAATACGAGAATCAGATAAGTTCTTTTCTTGAAGCAAACTTGCTTGCTCAGTTTTTTGAGTTGTGAGTTTTTTGAGCAAATCATTATAAAGTTTTTGCTGAGACTCTAGCTCTTGAGATTTATCTCGGTTGCGAAGCTCCACAAGCTTGAGTTGCTCTAAGTTCTCGTTCAAAGCATCCTCATAAGACTTACGCGCGCTGCTTTGATCAATGAGTCGCTCATTTCTCTCTTCAAGTTGAGATTTAAGCGTTTCGAGCTTTTCAGAATTCTGCTCAAATTCTCTGCTGAGACTATCTTTTTTCTCAGACAAGCGAGCCACCTGTCCTTCGAGATCACGAATCAAATCCGTGTGCTTTTGCAAGCCAGGGTTCAAAGCCACAAGTCGCTGAGTCAACAGCTTATAAGCTTCTCTCTCTGAACTTAAATTTTTCTTTAATGTATCAACTTGTGAATGAAGAGCTTCAACTTCGACTGTTTTGTTTTCAACTCGAAGCTTGAGCTCTTGAAGTTCACGACGACGCTGAACCAAGTGCCCAACGCTTTCATCACTTTCTTCAAAAGGAGCGTAATCCACAAATCCGTTTGGATAGAAAAGATCCCCTTCCAAAGAAACAAGCGTCACTTCATTATTGATAGAAGGACGTAAGTTTTCAAAAGCACTTCGATCACGCACAACCCACCAGTGGCCGTAGTTTTGAGCCCACGTTGGGATCACTCCTTCTTGTGTGAGCAACTCATCCAAGCGACCCACAACAGCAGGATGTTCTCTTAAGTAACGATCCATTGTCATTGCTGGACGAATCTCAGGATTAACATTTGATGAAAGCTGAGAGCTCGCAGAAAGATTCACGAGATTATCAGGACCAGGAGCGTTTTCACTTGCAAATACCTCTGGAGAAGGAGTCACATCTGCAACCGAAACAGGAGCTGAACGAACAAAGTCTTTGATAAAGAACTTTATTCTTGTGCTCTTTGCTTCAGAGTTATCGCTGGCTTTGAGATAATTTAAAAGCTCTTCAGCCTCCGTGCTTTTTTCAACCACAACTGTTTCAAGCAGATCACTAAAAGCGGCTTCAACAGCGCGCTCTAAAAGTTGAGGGACCTTCACCTGATCAGCAATCAACGGACTCAAATGCCCTTGCTCTCTCATGTGCATCGCAAGAGATCGGCTGGCAGCCCCGATACCCTCTAAGTTTTTATCAAGCTCATGAAGGTGAGAATGCCTTACGCGATCACGAGTTAAATCTTCTTGAGCCTTCAGCAACTGATCAGATGCAGCCGCAAGTTCATGTTCATAGCCTTGAATACGTTGATCGATATTTTCTTTTTGACCCTCTAAATCTTTACGTTCCGCAAAAGCATCTTGTAATAATCTTTCAGCACCTGAACGCTCATTTGTTTTAGAAATAAATTCTCGCTCAATATCGACACGAGTTTCTTCAATAACTTGTTGGCGATCTTCTAACTGTAGGGTTTGTTTTTGATCGACTTGTATTTCTTGTGAGAGTTTTGTGATCGCAAGATCTTGAACATGCAGATCTCTTCGAGAAGCATCCACTTGAGCTCGTAGAACTTCGTATTCATTGCGAATCTGATCGATCCCCGTGCGAAGTTCTTCAATTTTTTGAATAAACGAACTCACTTCGCCTTCTGTCGAAAGCAAATCTGTTGCTAATGTATTGAGCGTCAGATCAAGCTCTTCTTTTCTTGTCGTTAAATCTTTCTTTGTTTGTTCATCACGCTCACGACGACGCACAAGACTTTCTTCTTTGATCAACAATCCCTGAATTTGACCTTCTTTTTCTTTGATCTTTAATTCATTTTCTTGTCTTGAAGAACGAAGGTATGCCAGGTCTTGCTCAAGAGCTTCAAAACTCTCGCGATATTTTTGAAGTTCTGCGCGACTGTTGTGAAGTTCCGCTTCTAAAGTGGTTAACTTTTGTGAGGTGTTTTCTGTTTCGTTTTTACTTTGAGAGAGTCGATCGCGACGAGTCGTCCAGTCTTTTCCTGCAACTCGAATTTCTAGATTGCGAAGCTCATCGCTCCACTCTTTAAACTTTTGAGCCTTTTCAGCTTGTCGCTGTAAAGTTCCCAATTGTTTTTGCAAATCTTTTACCAAATCATCAACACGTTGAAGGTTGAGATTACTTTGTTCTAATTTACGTTCTGTTTCTGCACGACGAGCTTTGAATTTAGTGATTCCCGCAACGTCTTCTAACACCACTCGACGCTCTTCTGGTTTTTGCGCCACCATACGCGTGATCGCACCTTGCTCGATGATTGAGTAACTTTTAGCTCCAATCCCCGTATCCATGAAAAATTCTTGGATATCGCGCAAACGACAATTCACACGATTGATAAAATATTCAGATTCTCCGTGACGATAATAACGACGCGTGATTTGGACTTCATTCATCGTCTGAAATTGTGGAGGCAAAGCAGGATCTGTTTCAGGGTTTCTCTCCATCACAAGTGTGACTTCGGCCATATCCATCGCCTGAGTGTTGCGAGTTCCAGAAAAAATCACGTCCGTCATCTGACTTCCGCGCAAATGCTTAGGAGACATATCCCCCATCACCCAATAAAGCGCATCAACGACGTTAGATTTGCCGCAGCCGTTACTTCCTACAATTGCCGTAATTGGCTGATCAAAATGAATGATGGTTTTATCCTTAAAGGACTTAAAACCCTGCAATTCCAAACGCAAAATTTTCATGACTTGGAAATAAGTTTAGAGCCCAAAACTTCTAAAGACAAAGAGGAAACGTGAGAAAAGACACTTAACGCAAAGCACAACAAAAAGCCAATTCGCTACTTTTTATCTCTTAAGATAAACTTTTTTCCTATGGCACTCACTCCCTCCAACATGATTCCACTTGGAACTCCTGCTCCAAGATTTCAACTCAAAGATGAAATCAGCGAAAAAGTGATCAAACTTGAAGATTACGCAGGCAAAAAAGCTGTTGTTGTGATGTTTATCTGCAATCACTGTCCCTATGTAAAACACATCAATGAGGGCCTTGTGAAATTCACGCGCTCTTATGAAAAAAACAAAGACGTTGCCTTTATTGCCATTAACGCAAACGATGCAAAAAACTACCCTGACGATTCACCAGAAAAAATGAAATTAGCGGCTAAAAAACTTGGCTATAACTTTCCCTATTGCTTTGACGAAAGCCAAGAAGTCGCAAAAGCTTATCAAGCAGCCTGCACACCTGATTTTTATATTTTAGATTCGCAACTCAAGGTTGCTTACCGAGGTCAGATGGACGATTCGCGCCCCGGCAACGGCATTCCTGTCACAGGCAACGATCTCAAAGCCGCTATTGAATCTCTTCTGAACGGAAAACCCGTTTCTTCAAATCAAAAAGCAAGTATTGGATGCAACATCAAATGGGCCACAACCACTTAGACCATCACGATCTTCATCCCGAAAATAAAGATATTTTTTTAAAAGTTGAAGCCATTCATTGTGCAAACTGCGTAAACAAAGTTTCTAAAATTTTAAATGATTCAAAACTTTGCGAAAGTTACTGGATAGATGCAGTTGCAAAAGTTGTACGCCTTAGAAAGGGACACGATGGTCTGAACGACAAGGTTTTCGTTCAGCAAATAATCAAACTTCTTTCTGATGCTTCTTACCCTGCAACTCTTATCGAAAATTCACACGACATTCACAAAAACGCTTGGGTTCAACAATTGTTTTATGCAGGCGCGGGACTTCTGATTTCAATTTTTGCCTTCCCTCACATGAGTAGATCTCTTGAAGTTTACGAATGGATCATGCTTCTTATCCTGAATGTTTTATTTTATTTATCGATCAAAGATTTTTTAAAAGGCGCGTGGAACTCTCTCAAACAGAAAAGTCTTGGCATTGATGCTCTTGTAAGCTTGGGAGCAGGTTCTGCTTATATTTTGAGTACAACACTTATCCTTGCTCAAATTGAGGGACACCTTTTTTGGACGGAAGCTTTTTCTATTTTGCTTCTTATAAGCCTCGGCCACTACATCGAAAACTATGTGCTGATAAAAGCTGATAAAACTCTGCGAAGCCTCATGGTTTTAGCTCCTCCGAAAGCTCTTAGGTTAACTGCTGAAAATAAAACTGAAGAAGTTTTGGTTTCAGATCTCAAACTTCGAGACCAGATTGTTCTTCGCCCTGGAGATCGCGTCGCTGTTGATGGAAAAATCATAGACGGAAGAAGTGATTTTGATGAAAGTCTCCTTACAGGAGAATCCGTCCCTGCAAGCAAAGGCATCGGTGAAGACATCTTTTCTGGAACCATCAATCTCTCAGGAAATATTCGCTTTGAAGTGAGCAAACTTGGCAAAGACACGCTCCTTTCTCAAATTATTGAGACTGTGATGCGGGTTCGACAAAGCCGAAGCGAAATTCAAGGTTTGGCCGATAGGATTAGCAACCTCTTTGTTCCTCTGGTGGCAACAATTGCTCTTGTTTGTTTTGCAAGCTGGATGCTTTTGCCTGAATTCATGAGCACGCTTTCTCAGGCGATGGGACATAACTTTGGAATTCATCACGCAAACCAAGGACTTTTTTGGCAAGCTTTTTCTGCCTCACTTGGAGTTCTTGTGATTTCTTGTCCGTGCGCTATGAGCCTCGCAACCCCGGCGGCACTCATGGCAGTGAGTGGACTTGCGGCTCGAAAAGGAATTCTCATTCGAGATAGTCGAGCGATTGAAAGCGCAGAAAAAATCACACATGTGTTTTTTGATAAAACAGGAACCCTCAGCACTGCGACTCCTCAAAAAATTTCGGAGTGGACGGGTCCCGATTACCAAGAAAAATATGTTTACCCCATAGCGCTTCAAAGCCACCACCCTATGAGCAAAGCACTGGTTTACATGTCCACACCTTCGTCATTGAAAGCACAAATCGAAGAATTTCCTGGAGAAGGCATTAAGGGCATCATTCACGACGACAGATCGGATATTGAAATTGTTATGGGCAATGGAATTCTTATGCAGCGAATGAATGTTCGAATTCCCCAGCAGGCTCAAGAATTCATTTTGGCTCAAGCTCATGAAGGAAGAAGCCTTGTGTATTTTTCTCAACAAGGGTTTTTAACGGCTATTTTTTCTTTTGAAGATCAAATTCGAGAGGGAGCTTCAACGATTCTTTCGCAATTTGCAAAGCATGCAAAAGTATATGTGCTTTCAGGCGACAATAAAAAAGTTCTTCAATCACTTTCTCAAAAAATGAATCTCCTCTCTGATCGTTGCCTTGGGGAATTGAGCCCTATTGATAAAGTAAATGTTTTGCAAAGTTTTCAGAAAGACACACAAAAAGTTGCTTTCGTAGGAGATGGATTAAACGATGCTCCTGTGCTGCAAGCTGCTGACCTAGGAATTGCTGTAAGTTCTGCTTCTGATTTAGCAAAACAATCTGCCGACATCGTGTTGATTACAAAAGACATCACAGCCATTCTTGAAGCCTTTGAACTTGCGAAAAAAGGCATGCGCACCATTCGGCAAAATCTTTTCTGGGCCTTTGCTTACAACGTGGTAGCTATACCTTTAGCTTTTATGGGCCTTATCTCACCTGTTCTGTGCACGATTTCTATGGCTTTTTCTGATTTAGTTATTATTGGAAATTCCGTGAGAGTTTTCTCTTCAAAAAAAAGCCAGTAATTTCAAGGGCTTGATCTATTTACATCACCATTTATTGACACAATGCGTTACCTTTGATATAATCTCATGACTTTATAAAAGGCTTTAACAAATGACTATTAAAAACACTTCTAACTTAGTTCTTTTATCAACACTTACTCTTATTATTTCTTGCGGCCAAATGCCTGAAAGACTTGATTGCGGAACAGACAGCGATCTTAGCATTGATCAAAGAATTGAAAGTTGTAATGAAACAAAAACTCTTTCAAATGGCCAGAAACTGAATTTGATTGCCCGCAAATATGTTCAACCAATGCCCGAAAGTTCATCTTCCGTCGAAAACAACCAACATTTTGGAGAAGTTCAGGAATTCTATAAAGATCCCAATACGGGTCTTATTTGGCAAACAAGCATCAACTACCAAGCTCTCTCGCAACAAGACGCAAAAAAAATATGCGATAACAAAAAAGCCCTTAATCTCAAATGGCGTCTACCTACTCAAACGGAGTATTTAACACTTGGAAACTATGTAAAAAATGGAACTCTTCTAAGTCAAAATCATCAAATCGATGAAATTTTTGAACCGTCTTTTGATAAAAAACTTATTGGTAAATTTTCTTTTTGGACTAGCTCTTCGCTTGGCGCAAACAAAAATAAACAGGCTTTGATTATTAACAGTGTTGATACGCAGCCGAAGAACGCTAATCACGCAGAATCATTTTTAGTTCAGTGTGTTTCCGATGGAACACCGCAACCCGAGGAAAAGAAAAAAGAAGACAACAACAAAAAAGAGCCACCTAAGAAAAAATAAAAAGTTAATATTTTCAATTACTTAATACCATGACCAAAAGCGTTGACCTTTAGCGTCAGCGGCGATAGATTCCTTAAAAAACCTAACAAAGGAGTTTATTGTATGGTGCAAAAAATAATTAAATCCCTCTCCCTTTTAACATTTGTTTTCTTTTCTGTTTCTTGCGGAAAAAATCCTCAACAACTAACGCAAAGCGAATTTAACAAAAAGCTAGACTGTGGCTTGGAAGAAGGTCTTTCCATTGAAGATAGAATTAAAGACTGCGGCAACCAAGAAAAAGTTCTTTCATCTGGCCAAGTTTTAAAACTTGTTGCTCATAAAGAAGGCCAAGACGAAGTAGTTGGAACTGAATTTCACAAAGACATGGAGAGTGGTCTCATTTGGGAAACAGGTTTATCAGAAGCGGCTGTCAGCAAAAAAGAAGCTCAAAAAATTTGTGATAACAAAACTGACCTCAATCTAAAATGGCGCTTACCTGAAGCCGATGATTTTTTAAAATTAGGCAACAATTCTAACCGACAAGATCATAATTTGACCGTTGCGGAAGTGTTCACAAACATTTACACATACGGAAGTGCAAGTTTTTGGACTTGTTCTGAAAAACCTTATATGTATTTTTCCCGAAAGCCTGTCCTCTTCAAGAATATTCAAACTTCTACACTAAGCTCAGAAGATTTAAATCCTAGAAAATCAACTCTTCTTGTTCAGTGTGTAGCAAGCGAAAACAAATAGTTTTTAAGTCACATCTTGTGCTCTTAAATTGATCATCTTAAGTTGGCAGCATGGTTCTCCATGCTGCCAATGAATTTAAAAAAGCCTCTGAAAATCAAGAAATATTCTGGGCAAATGTTGCCGAAAGACTGCACTGGTCAAAACGCTGGAATAAAATAAAAAACGTCTCTTTCAAAAGCCCTGTTAAAGTCTCCTGGTTTGAGGGAGGAAAACTTAACGCCTGTTACAATTGTGTCGATCGACACGCTCTTAAAGACCCTAAGCGTCTAGCTCTCATCTGGGAAGCCGACGACCCCCAAGCTCCTCATAAACAATTCAACTACAAGGAACTTCTTGATGAAGTTTCTACTTTTGCAAATGTGTTGAAAAAAAACGGCGTACAAAAGGGAGATCGTGTGACGATCTACATGCCTCTTATTCCAGAGGCTGTTTTTGCTATTCTTGCCTGCGCTCGAATTGGCGCCATACATTCCGTTGTTTTTGGTGGATTCTCTGCAGAATCACTTGCGGGGAGAATTCACGATGCTCAAAGCTCTTTTGTAATCACCGCAAATGAAGCTCTTCGTGCAGGAAAAAGTATTCCACTCAAAGCAAACGTAGATATTGCCGTTGAAAAATCTCCATCAGTCAAAAAAGTTTTAGTAATTAAAAAAACCACAGCCTCTTGCTTCATGAAAGCTGAGCGCGATTTGAACTATGAAGACGAAAAAAAACTTGTTTCAAATGTTTGTCCTTGTGAAGAAATGGAAGCGGAGGATCCTCTTTTTATTCTCTACACTTCAGGCTCAACGGGAAAACCCAAAGGGGTCTTGCACACAACGGGTGGATATTTAGTTTACACATCTTACACACACGAACTTGTTTTTAATTATCAAGATGGAGATATTTACTGGTGCACTGCGGATGTCGGTTGGATCACAGGACACAGCTACGTTGTATATGGACCACTTTCAAACGGGGCCACAGTGCTCATTCACGAAAGCGTACCCAACTATCCCACGCCTTCTCGTCATTGGGAAATCATCGACAAGCACAAAGTGAATATCTACTACACAGCCCCGACCGCCATACGATCGCTCATGAGAGAAGGAGATGAATTCGTCACTAAAACTTCTCGCAAATCACTCAAGCTTTTGGGAAGCGTGGGAGAGCCCCTCAACCCCGAAGCATGGCGATGGTATTTCGAAGTTGTGGGAAATTCACGAGTGAACATTGTAGATACTTGGTGGCAAACTGAAACGGGAGGAATTTTACTCTCACCTGTTCCGGGATACTCAAAGCAAAAACCTGCCTCTGTGGCGCAACCTCTGCCAGGAATTAAAGCTGTTTTATTAGATGAAAAAGGAAAAGTTCTCACAGGAGAAGCCAGCGGCGCTTTATGTTTTGAAGATTCATGGCCGGGGCAAATGCGATCTGTATATGGAGATCATGAGCGTTTTGAAAAAACATACTTCAAGGAATTCCCCGGGTTTTATGTGAGTGGTGATGGAGCTCACAGAGACGCTGAAGGTTATTACACCATAAGTGGGCGAACTGATGATGTGTTGAAAGTCAGTGGACACAGAATCGGTACAGCCGAAGTAGAAAGCGCTCTTGTGGGCCACGAATCCGTGAGTGAAGCCGCCGTTGTGGGATACCCGCATGAGATCAAAGGCCAAGGGATTTACGCTTTTGTGACTTTGCATGTTCACGCTGTGATCACGCCTCAACTCAAAGACAAGCTGAACGAGTGGGTACGAAAAGAAGTGGGACCTCTTGCCAAACTCGATCACGTGCAATTTACCCCCGCCCTTCCCAAAACTCGCTCGGGGAAAATCATGCGAAGGATTTTACGCAAAATTGCTGAGGGAGACGTAGAAAGCTTGGGCGACATCAGCACTCTTGCAAACCCAGAAGTCGTTGACGCCTTGATCAAGGGACGAGTAGAAACTTAAGAGTGTCGGAAGATTGGAATCTTTTAAAAATTGCTGAACGAGAAAAGTTTCTCCTCAATGAAATGGCCGATCTTGATGATTGGAAAGAACGCTATTCTTATATTTTGGATTTAGCGACTGAGCTTGAAACCTTTCCTGAAGAATTTCGTCTTGATGAATTTAAAGTCAAAGGCTGCGTTTCTCAGTTGTGGCTAGTGGGACAAAAAAAATTAGAAACCAATAAAGAAAAAAACAACGAAGATAGAATTCAATTCTATGCAGATAGCGACTCTCTTTTTGTAAAAGGAATGGCCTCCTTGCTTGTTAAACTTTTTAAAGATTTACCTGCAAAAGAAATTGCAGCCTATGAAGGCAATATTCTCATCAGCAGTGGCCTCATTCAAAACCTCTCTCCAAACAGAGTAAATGGAGCAGGCTCCATGCTTGCTCGCTTCAAAGAATACGGCCGGATGTTTGGCTAAAAGATCCTTAACCTGAAGAAACTTATTCTGGCTTCAGGCTAGGATTATTTTGCGCATCTACCATGACAACTGTTGGCTTGTGAGCGGCCACCTCGGAATCATGAAAATCTGCGTAACAAGCGATGATCACAACATCACCTGGATGAACCAAACGAGCAGCCGCTCCATTCAAGCAGACCTCTCCTCTTTTGCCAGGAATCACGTAGGTGTGAAAACGCTCGCCATTGTTGCAGTTGTAAATATCAACCACTTCAAAGGGGCAAAGATTTGCCGCTTCAATCAATCGCGTATCAAGAGAGATAGAACCCTCATATGTTAAATCCGCACCCGTTACAGTAGCTCTGTGGATTTTAGATTTCAGTAATCGTCTGTTCATTTTTAGTCCTTTCAGATGAATTCAGATCAAGGGCAAACTTAAGTCCTTGCAAGATGAGCCCCGGAATTAATTTGTGAAAAATATTTAAATCGCCAAAGAGCTTTGAAAAACCACCCGTACCAATCACCATCACATCCTCAGTAGGGAAATATTCTTGTTTGATACGCGAAATCACTCCCTCAAGGATACAAATATTTGAAAAATACAAACCTGATTGAATGTTTTCAATCGTCGAGCGTGCGACAATCTCGGTTGTTTTAACAATCTCCACCTTGGGCAACTTTGACGTGCCCCACTCGAGACTTTCCATCATGAGTCTAAGGCCTGGCAAAATCAATCCACCCAAATATTCGCGATTTTTATTAATCACACAAAAAGTAGTGGCCGTACCCATATCCACGATAATGATATTTTTTTGAGGAAAAAGTTGAGTCGCTGCAATTGAATTAGCAATACGATCAGCGCCCACCTCTTGTGGGTTACGGTATTTGATGTTTAACCCCGTTCGCACACCACTTCTGAGTACAAAGGGACGCAAATTAAAATACTTTAAACATGCACTTCCAATTGAATGCATCAAATCGGGCACGACCGAACACAACGCAATTCGATGAATGGATTTGGGATCAACGTTGTTTTCACGCAAAACGTTTTTAAAATAAATTCCCGCTTCATCGCTACTTAGGATTTGTTTGTGAGCTTTGCGAAATTGAAGAATCAATCGATCGCCCTCAAAAACTCCTCCAAAGATCTGACTATTTCCTACATCAAGAGTTAAAATCATAAAGGCATATTATCGATCAGACGTACACCTTCTAGGTGAGCCGCGACGAATCTCCTCTTCCATTGATCTTCCACATAATCCACTTGCATTCCTGCTTGAGTTAATTGCTTTTGAATTTGAGAAACACTTAATTTTTTATTTTTTAACAGCTTTGAAATCAACAACGCACGTTCTTGAGCTTGCTCGTTCAAACGACGATTTCTACTGCTCATAGCAAGACCTGATTTTTCGCGCACAGTTTTGACCGGAACTATTTTGCACTTCAAGAAAAAAGCTTGAGACATATCTCGAATGAGTTTGAGTTGCTGAAAGTCTTTTTCTCCAAAAAAAGCTTTATCGGGCTGAGCGATATTTAAAAATTTTAAGACAACAGTCAGAACTCCCTCAAAATGCCCTGGGCGATGCGCTCCACACAAAACTTTGCTTTCAGTTTTTTCAGTCACTTGAAAACGAAAATCATCGGGGTACATCATTTTTTGGTTAGGTAAAAAAACTGCACTCACGCCTGCTTCTTTTAAGAGCTTAAGATCTTGTTTCAGAGTCTGAGGATATTTTGCAAAATCCTCAGGATTGTTAAACTGTGTGGGATTTACAAAAATACTCACAATTGTATGAGCACACTGCGAGCGACTTTTTCGAACAAG
>CAYOWH010000052.1:0-16347 GCA_964407615.1 uncultured Bacteriovoracaceae bacterium
TCTCAAAACGATACGAGGCCCTCTTCGGAGTGTAAAGCTTAAAGGGAAAAGAACTTCATTAATCCAATTTTTTAGATGCAATCCAATATCCGCAACCTCTTTTACTTTGAACCAAAGCTGTTGAACCAGCATTTCGAAGAATTTTTCTTAAATTATGGACTGTTGCTTCCACCACATTGGACTCAAGATCTTTTCCAACCTCCCAAACTCGATCAAGAATTTGATAACGATTTAAAACAGCTCCCTCGTGTTCCAAAAGAACCGTTAGAATTTTAAACTCTTTTCCACTGAGAGAGATTCGCTGACCCTCTATTTTTGCAACATGATTAAGTAAATCAACTTGGAGATTTCCTAAATTTTTTAAGTATTGAAGGGAATGTCCATTGGATCTCCGATGCAAAGCCTTTAGTCGCGCCATGAGCTCTCTTAAAGAA
The DNA here is from genome assembly GCA_964407615.1 of uncultured Bacteriovoracaceae bacterium. Classification (GTDB taxonomy): domain Bacteria; phylum Bdellovibrionota; class UBA2428; order UBA2428; family UBA2428; genus CANIGN01. The sequence continues at coordinate 435 of CAYOWH010000052.1, forward strand.
TATGGCTTAGACATGTAATCATCTGCGCCTTCCTCAAGTGCTTTAGCCTTTTCCTCGGGGCTTCCAAGGACCGACAAAAAAAGGATTCGTGTAAAAGGTAATTTTTCTTGAAATTTTTTCAGCAAAGAAAGGGAATCTTGAGTCCCCAAAATTCGATCAAAAATTGCCATGTCAGGCTGAAAATAAGGAGCCCGTATAAAGTCTTCAAGCTCTTGATATTGAGACAAAATCTCAACCAAGTAAGCTTCTGAACTCAGTGCCTTTTCTAAAAAGAGCGCTAATGATCTATCGTCTTCAACAAGCAAGACTTTCATAGACGCAACACTCCCTTATCAAACTCAAAAAAACAACAAGTGGCATTGTGCGTTAAGATCAACACTGTGCATTTTTCTTTCATTTTCACTGAACACTGTCTTTTGATTGAGTGAACGAGTTCATCCGATTATGACATTAAGAATATGTCATCAATTTTACCTGACAGAAAATACACAAAAGATCACGAATGGGCCTCTGAAAAAGGGTCGCATATAACCGTTGGAATTACCGATTTTGCTCAGACCTCTTTGGGTGATGTTACTTTTGTTCAGCTTCCTGAAACAGGAAAAGTTTTTAAAAAAGGAGATATCATTGGAAGCGTTGAAAGCGTGAAAGCTGTTTCAGACATTTATGCTCCCATAAGTGGAAAAATTACAAAAGTGAATCAAGACGTTTTGAATGATCCAGCACTTTTAAATCAAGATCCTTACGGAAAAGCTTGGCTAATCGAAGTGGAAGCTTCAAACACTGGTGAGTTAAACGAATTGCTTAGCCCTGAAGCTTACAAACAGCACGCAGAATAAAAAGAGAGCCACATGAGATATCTCCCTCTTACAAAAGATGAAGAAAATAAAATTCTCAAAGCTTGTGGTGAAACAAGCTTTGAAAGTTTAACACGAGAAATACCCGAAAACTTGAGAGTCAAAGGAGAGCTAAATCTCCCCAAAGCTCTCTGTGAAACAGATTTACTTCAACATATTCAAGATTTGGGAGAAAAAAACACAGCGGCTAAAATGCGTTGTTTGATTGGTCAAGGCTCGTACGATCACACATGGCCATCGGTTGTTGACTATCTCGTGACCCGAGGTGAATTCCTCACTGCATACACACCTTACCAACCCGAAGTTTCCCAAGGAACTCTTCAAGCTATTTTTGAATTTCAATCGATGATTTCTGGATTGATGGGTATGGAGGTTTCAAATGCCTCCCTCTATGATGGGTCCACTGCACTTGTAGAAGCTATTCTTATGGCAGCCCGCCTTCAAAATAAAAATAGCGGTGAAATTTACATTTCCGAAGGAACTTTTGATCACACAAAAAAAATTCTTCGCACCTATCTCGAGCCTCTTGGTTTTGAATTAGTTCCTTGGAAAGCAAGCTCTGATGGAATTTGTGAAAACAAAATTCCTAATCTAAAAAATCCTGTAGCTGTTGTCGCTCAATCTCCCAACAAATGGGGACTCATAGAAGACTGGTCAGTCGTTAGCGCTCTTGCTCAAAAATTAAATGTTAAAAGCATTGCTCATATTTCCCATGGACATTCTTTAGCGCTTTTTGAAGCACCCGGAACAAAAGGTATCGACATTGCCAGCGGAGAAGGTCAAGCCTTCGGAATTCCAACGGGCTTTGGCGGACCCTATCTCGGACTTTTTGCATGTACTAAAAAAGATGTTCGACAAATGCCTGGTCGCCTTGTGGGTCAAACAAACGATGCCCGCGGAAGGAGAGCTTATTGCGTTACTCTCTCAACTCGTGAGCAACACATTCGAAGAGAAAAAGCGACTTCAAACATTTGCTCAAACCAAAGCCTTATGGCTTTGAGAGCGACAATCTACCTTTCACTCATGGGTCCAGAGGGACTTAAAGAAGTTGCTCAAAACTCAAGAAATGCGGCCGAGGCTTCAAAAAAAATCATTCAAAAGCATATTTCTCAAACGAAGGGTCTAAAAATTTTAGGTGCTCTAAGTTTTAATGAATTTTCCATTCTTTATACACAAGATAACGAGCGAAAAATTGATAAACTTCAAGAAGAAGCTCAAAAACAAAATATTTTACTTGGAGTAAAAATTTCTGCTCCAGAGGCAAGTGGTTTTCAAGGAGCTCTTGCACTTGCATTTACAGAACGCTTCAAGAAAACTGACGCAGATAAAATTGAAAAAATATTTGGAGAGGTTCTCGTATGAGTTTACAAAAAATTTCTTGGCCCCTCGAAACACCACAACTTAATTTGCTGAGTAAAAAAGGTCATAAAGGATTCAGTCTTGCAAAATCAGATTTTGAAAAAGCTGAGAATATTCCCGAAACTTTTTCTCGAAAAGAAGCTCTCCCACTTCCTGAATGCTCTGAGCTTTCTATCGTCCGTCACTTCACTCGACTTTCACAGCTCAATTATTCAATTGACGGCGGCATGTATCCTCTTGGATCCTGCACAATGAAATATAATCCGCGAATCAACGAAGTTTCAGGTTCTCATCCACTTTTTGCACGCCTTCACCCTCTTAGTCCTTGCAGCACTGTACAAGGGGCTTTGGAACTTATGTGGAATTTGGAAGGACTCTTAAAAGAAATTTCTGGCTTTGAAAGAGTCACACTTATTCCTGCGGCGGGTGCTCAGGGTGAATATGTAGGCTTACAAATAATTCGTGCTTACATGAAATCAAAAAATTCAAAGAAAAATAAAATTCTTATTCCTGATTCTGCTCATGGAACGAATCCTGCGAGTGCGGCTGTCTGTGGATTTGAAGTGATAAGTCTTAAATCAAATGCTGAGGGCTTGCTCGACAAAGAAAGCATCTTAAAACACTGCCAAGAGGGCGACGTCGCGGGATTAATGGTTACTAACCCAAATACCTTGGGACTTTTTGAAAAAGAAATTCAAACAATTTGTAAAATCATGCATGATCACGATGCTCTTGTTTATTGCGATGGTGCCAACATGAATGCCATGGTGGGACTTACTCGCCCAGGCGACGCAGGTGTAGACATCATGCACTTTAACCAACACAAAACTTTTACGACTCCTCATGGTGGCGGAGGTCCGGGGTGTGGAGCGGTAGGTGTTTGTGCAAAACTTGTGAGTTTTCTACCCACCCCGATTCTCGAAAAAAACGGTGAGAAATTCAAACTAAACAGTACGGCCCCTCAAAGCATTGGTCCTATCAAAGATTTTCAAGGTCACTTTATGATGATGCTTCGATCTTACACTTACATTCGAGAACTTGGAGCAGAAGGCATTTCAAAAATTGGACGTCATGCTGTTCTTTTAGCAAACTATGTTCGTGTGCGACTCAGCTCAAGCTACGAGGTTGCCTATCCTAGACCCTGCATGCATGAAGTTGTTTTTAGTGATAAACGACAACAAAAAAATGGAGTGAAAACTCTCGACATTGCAAAACGCTTGCTTGATTTTGGATTTCATCCTCCCACAGTTTACTTTCCTCTTATCGTTCCTGGAGCCATTATGATCGAGCCAACTGAAACAGAAACTCTCGATACGGTTGAAGAGTTCTGTAAAGTCATGGAACAAATTGCAAAAGAAACAAGCGAGGAAGGAAGTCACGAAAAATATTTCGTAGGGTCTCCCAAAACACTCCCCTTTTCCAAAATTGATGAAACAAAAGCTGCCCGAGATCTTAAATTGACATGGAATCTCTAAGTAAAAGAATTATTTATTTAATTCTAACTTTGATCACCGCTTGCTCTATCTTTACAAACAAAAGTACTTCTTCTTTAGAAGAAAAAAAAATATTTGCCCGAGATAACTGCGTCTTTAGTGAAGAAAAATCCATAAGAGTCAAAGCAGATGTTGATCGCAAATATAATTTCGCTCCCTTTATTAAATGCCAAGTTAAAAACACTGAATACATTCAATTTTTTGATAAAAAATACCTCCACTACGAAATTAAAGATGCCGTAAAAGTTCCTCATTCAAAAACTTTCTTTGTCATTTTTGACTATGGTATAGAGGGAGGACTTGCAGAAGTTCCCCTCCTAAAATCTAACGACAATGGTCAGTCGTGGATGGAAGTTTCTAAAATTAAAAAAACGCACTTTAGCGATTTTATTAAAGAAATAAAATTCTCCACTCCTCTTTTGGGTACTATACAAATCGAAAAAGAAGAAAAAGTTTTACTTCTCCACACAAAAGATGGCGGAAAAACTTGGTCTAAAGCTTCTCATTAGTTATTCATAAAACTTTTCTGTTATTTAAACTTGGCAGGAGGCTGAAGCGGCCCTAGCCTATATCACAGTGGCTTTTTTGTTTTGGATGTCTTCTCTACTGTGCCTCTTAAGGCTTTGGCTTTCCTTGTACGGGGGATTGCATCCAGATGAGGCCTATTACTGGACTTGGGCACAAAAATTACACCTTGGATATTACGACCACCCTCCCCTCATTTCTTACATCATCCGACTAGGACAAGAAATTTTCGAAGTTTTTTGGGGAAAAGATTATTCTGGAGCCAAAACTCAACTTTTTTTCAGCTTTCGGTGGCTTCCTGATGTTTTAGGTTTCATCGTACTTCCATGCCTTTTAGGGTTATGCATTCGTGAATACCAACAAAAAAACCTAACTCTTTCTCAAGTATTTGGAATTCTCTCAACGCCTGTTATTCTCTTTGGAGCTCAAATCGTTACACCTGACCTTCCACTTTTTATTGTTTGGACGGCCTCCTTTTTAGTTTCTCTCAAAATGAAGAGAACTTTTAGAAAAAACCTTGAACCTAAAAACCCCACTCCCTTTTCTTTGGAATACAGTTTAGTTATAGGAATTTTATGGGCTCTTGGAGGTTACTCAAAGTACACGGCCATATTTCTTCCTCTTCTCTTTATAATTTCAGGAATTGGTTTTTGGAATTTACTTGGGGCTGGAATCACTAGCCTTGTTCTTTTTACACCATACATCTACTGGACACTCACGACTGCCCTTGAAAATAAAATGGGAATTTTTTATCAAATTGACAGAGGAACAAATCTACACGGAACAACGATTCACTTAAACTGGGTTGGAGATCTATGGGCTTCGCAATTTCTTTTGTGGAGTCCTGCTTTTTGTTTTGATTACCTACTTAGAATTCGATCTAAAAAAGTAATGTCTTGGTCTATGGGCTCATGGATTTTTCTACCCCTTATTTTTTTCTCCATAACAGGTCTTCGCAATAGACCAGAAGCCAATTGGCCAGCAGTAGGAGGAATAGCGCTCTCAATCTATATCATTGCGCGGCTAGGAAAAAGACCCATTCGATTATTCTGGTATACCGCACTTCATTATTTTTTAGTCATAGTGGCTTTGTGGGCTCTCTTGAATCAATCTTTTGTTGGAAAACTCATTGCTCCTTTCCACAAGGAGATTGGTGAAAAGCTTCAACAAAAAGTTTCACGTATTGAAGAGTTTAGGGGATGGCAAAATTTAAGAAATTTACTTTTTGAATTTACTTTGATTGATCAAGACCCGATCATCGTAGAAAAATATCACCTTTTATCTCCTCTTCTGTTTTATGACAAAAGTGTGAGTGTCGAGGAAAGATTAAAAGATAGACTTAAGATAGATAAAATTCCTCAGAAATCAGTGTCACAGTTTCACTTTGAAACCAATTTTATTCCTAATTATTTAAAAGACTATTGGTTTCTCAAAAAAGGAGAAAGTGCTCCTGAAAATAAAAGATGTGAACTTCGTCAATCTTTTGTAAAAGCAGATCCACTAGGGGAACCCTTCACTCTCTACAAATGCAAAACAGAAAAGTAGAAAGTGATTCTACTAAGAGCCAAAATTTACTGCTAAACTAAAAAAATGAAAATACTTGTTACGGGTGGTGCAGGCTTTATTGGAAGTCATATTGTTGATGCTCTTCTCAAAAGAAAACATGACGTAATAGTCGTTGATAACTTTTATTCTGGTCGAGAAAAAAACCTTTTAAATGCAAAAAAAATTGCTCATGAAAAAAATGTTGAATTAAGCATCGTAAAAGCGGACATATCAAATGAAAAAACTTGGAAAGAGCTTCCATCCACTCAGGCTATTTTTCATATAGCAGCACAAACCTCTGTCACCGCAAGTGTCTTAGAAAGTGATAGAGATTTTTCATGGAATATTTTGGCTGCGAAATATCTTGTTGAATATATCAAAAAAAATAGAACGAACTACCTTCTCTATTCAAATACCGCGGGTGCCTTATACGGAATACCTGAAGTTATTCCAACCAACGAAACACAGCCCCTTCATCCCATTTGCCCCTATGGTGCAACAAAATCCTTTCTCGAAACTTACATTAGGGCTTTAACAGAAAGCCTTAAAATGGAAAAAAAATGGTCTAACGATCCAAGTAACCAACATTATTTTTCTTGGGCTTCACTCAGACTTGGAAATGTCTATGGTCCTCGACAAATTACAAAAGGAGAGGCAGGAGTAGTTCCCATCTTCATTGAAAAACTTTTTTCTCAGGAATCCCCGACAATTTTTGGAAGCGGCAAAGAGACACGCGATTATGTTCATGTTGATGATGTTGTATCTGCTTTCATGACTGTCTTTGAAAGACAACAAAAAGAAAAAGTAGACGAAGCTTTTAATGTAGGAACAAGTATTGGAACCCAGACTCAAGATGTTTTTAAAAATGTTTTATTATCTATGAAAGATAAGACAACCGTAAAAGAGCCTAAACATTCCCCTTTGAGACCTGGAGAACTAGAAAAATCCTGTCTAGATATTTCAAAACTTAAAAAACTAGGATGGTCTCCAGCTTGGAATTTTGAAAAAGGTGTCAATCAAACAGTCCAATTTTACTTAGAAAACGAAAAGAAATAAATAATTAGCAATTTGCAGCTCTGTTAGAGCGAGCCTTGTTAAGTATTCCACTTCCGAGCAGCTTAGCCCTCAATCTCAAAACCGCTTGAGTGTGAAGTTGAGAAACGCGGCTTTCGGTTACTTCTAAAACTTGCCCGATTTCCTTTAAATTTAATTCTTCAAAATAATAAAGCGATAATACAAGACGCTGTTTTTCAGGAAGTTCTTCGATAAATTTGCTAAGCTGATCTTTCAATTCGCGCTGAGTGAGCTGATCAAGGGGATTATTTTCAGGTCCCGCCTCTAAAACTGAAAGAAGGCTTTTTCTCTCTCCCGTCGCAAAACTTCCTGTATCATCCAAAGAAATCAAAGAAATCGATTTGCATTGGTTGAGGAGATCCCGAAACTCTCCAAGTTCCATCTTTACTTCTTGAGCAATGTCTTCTTCAGAAGCCGTACAGCCATTACGTTGCTCCACCCGATTGATCGCTTTTTCGACGAACTTTGCTTTTTCCCTCATGGAGCGCGGAATCCAATCCTGAGCCCTTAATTCATCAAGAATTGATCCACGAATTCTAAATTCTGCATAAGTTTTAAATTTGTTGTCACGACTTGGATCATATTTATCAATAGCATCCATAAGCCCGATAACACCTGCGCTTAATAAGTCGTCAAGTTCCACGTTTGCGGGCAAACGAACAGCAATTTTTTGAGCTATAAACTTTACCAAGGGAGCGTACTGCTCAATAATTTTCTTTTTTTGAGCAAGGTTCACCTTTTTCTTCTTTGAATTGGCCTTAAATTTTTTAATCAGAGAATCATTCATTCCCTTAGCACTCCCCCAACATTTATTTATTATTTCATAACAAAGATGAGATTTCTGAATAAATCTTTGACCTCAATGACTAAACTCTGATCAATTCTTATTGTCTTCCGTCAATAATCGTACATAAAAAAGACAATCACGAAAGGACTTAACCAAATTTTTACAAAGCGCCAAAAAAATAATCCGATACGACCTAAATCAAGCTTAGCAATCTATCAACAAAGGCTTCTTTTCTTGCTGGCTCAATATCCTGAGGGACGCGTTGTCCAAGAGTAAAATAAGACATGGGCATAGGCTGATTAACGTAGGCATTAAAAAATTCTCCCAGTGCATAAGTTTCATCAAGCTTTGTAGCTAACAAATAATTTGGTCGAAACAAAGAAAACCTCGAAAGGATGTCTTTCATGTCTCTTTCTTGAGTTGTGACAGAAACACACAAGTGAGTTTCTGCTTCAATTTGAGAAAATAAAAGACTCATCTCCGAAAGCTTAATGTTCTCTCTTGGACCAGCCCCTAAAGTATCTAAAAAAAGCAAATCGTTGTCTCTTAATCTTCCAACCAAAGCGAGAGCTTCAGAAGTTGATCGGCAAACCGCAAAAGGAAGCCCCAATAACTTTGCATAACTCTCTAAATGCTCAATGGCTCCCACCTTGAAGGTATCCATGGTTGCAAGAATAATTCTATGGCGTCGAGCTTTCAGAGTTTCAGCTGCTACTTTTGCGAGAGTTGTTGTTTTTCCAACTCCAGTTGGTCCTACAAAAGTTATAACTTTAGAGTTTTGACCTCTTTGAACTCTTTCAACTAAACTGGGGGCTACCTTAATATAAGAGCGAATACATTCGGCCATCTTTGCAAGAATCTCGCCCTCACTTCTAAGAACTCCTTCTTTAAAAAAAGGTATCAATCCATCTGCAATAAGTTTTGTGTTTTTTTGACTTACACCCGCTCGAATAAGTCTCGATAAAAGTGTGGCCAAATAATCTTCTAACTCTGATTTTCTAGAAATAACTCTTGTTGAAGATATGGAACTAATTTTAGGCGGCAGAGTAGCCTTTACCTGAAAACTTACTTTATTCATTAAACCAAAACCATGTTTGCGTTGTTTTGTTTCAATGACAATTGCATTTGGACCGAGCTCTCTTCTAGCAGCAGTCAGGGCTTCCTCAAGAGTTGGGGCTTCAAAAGTTTTAGTTTCCATTACTTAGTTGAGCTCCTTTATCTAATTGATTTTTCACTTCATGATTTAAATTTTTTCTATAAGCCAGAAACAAATGCCACCTAAAAAGCTCTCCAGAATTGACAACGACCATACCTCTTTGAACTAACTCATCCCGTTCCTTAGAAGAAATCCAAGCACACGGACGAGACAAAAGGGGATCATGTACAAAACGATCATCAAAATCTTTTAAATCTGGACTACCTACAATGTAGAAATCTCGGTCTTGAAGTTTTCCTTCAAAAATAAGCTCCCCCTCAGGGCTAAAAAAAGAATATTCAAACAATCCGGACTCAGAAGAATCCTCAAGTTTTATAAAAGGAAGCTCTTTATTATTTTTTTTAGATAAATCATTAACGAAACGATCCAAATCGTCATGAAGATGAGGATCACGAGTTAGTTGATTTGCTAAAGCTAATCCTACTCTTACTTCAAAAAAACTTTGGGGACTTTTTTGATCAGAAAGGTCTAGAGATTTTAGAAATTCTCTTTCAACAATAGATTTATTTTTTAATTTTTTATTGATATAAAAAGCAAACGCAAAACACATAAAGCTTAAAGTCCAGAAAGCTAAAATTGCTGACTTTACAAAAAGACCCAAACAAAAAAGAAGCCCACTCAGTATCCAGAACACCTTTGGATGTGCAGTCATTTGATCTGCAAAATCCTGCCCGAGTGCCTTTTTTGATGATCCCGCTTTCGTAATAACAATTCCTGCTGCGGTTGAAATAATTAATGCAGGAAATTGCGCAACAAGACCCTCCCCTACCGTTAGTAAGGTATAAGTTTTAATTGCTTGTGCAAAAGACATTCCCTCTTGAGCAATACCAACAAACAACCCCCCCAAAATATTAATCGCAACAATCACCAAACACGCAATCGCATCTCCCTTAACGAACTTTGAAGCTCCATCCATAGCACCATAAAAATCAGCCTGCTGATCAATTTCTGCTCTTCGTGCCTGAGCAGTCTCAGGACTTATAGCACCAGACTTCAAATCAGAATCAACCGACATCTGGCGTCCTGGTAAAGAATCAAGCATAAAGCGAGCAGCCACTTCCGAAATCCTTCCAGCGCCCTTAGTAATCACAATAAAATTAATGACATTTAAAATAACGAAAACAAGAATTCCTACAAACGTATTTCCACGAACAACAACTTCTCCAAAAGCAGCTATAAGCTCGCCCGCTGCTTTCACACCACTCTTTCCGTTTGTAAGAATTAAACGAGTAGAAGCAACGTTCAAAGCTAACCTATAAAGGGTTACTAAAAGTAAAAGTGATGGAAAAATACTAAAATCACTCGACTGTTTATTAAAAATCGCCATTAAAAGTATTCCAAGAGAAGCAGCTATGGAAAGTGCAATTAAAAAATCAAGAATTCCGGCGGTCATCGGAACAACCATTAAAACAAGCAAGCCTACAACCGCAAGACTTAAAAAAGTATCAGAACACGTCAATTGAGCTAAAAGCTGTGATCGTGCTTTATTGTTTTCAAAAGATTTTCTTATCATTCAATTCGCCCCTTATAAAAAGACTTATTAGTTACTTTCTTTTCACTTTTTTCTTTTAGCTTTAAATCTTCAACTTTTTGAACCCAAGCAACAAACGAAGAAAGGAATAAAAAGGAAATAAAAACCAAAGAAAAACCAAAAATAAAATTGCCACTAGAAAATTTTAAAAAAGTAATAAAAATGAAAAAAATTAACAAAAGACCAAAAAAAAGAGCCATTAAATAAACAAGGGGATAGGGCTTTAGGTATTTCTTAGCCATTTAAAATCCGAACCATACCTTCCAAAAACTTGATAAAATACTAATTAAAAAAATACCTGCCGAAGGAATAATTAGCGGACTCATTGCAAGAAGGAGAATAAAAAAAGCAAAAGAAAAAACTATTCTCATACTCTCTCCTCCGATCCTCATGTAAATTTCATCAAAAGTTTTTTTTGATAAAACAAAAACAAAGCCAAGACCCGAAACCTTAAGTCCTAGCAGGGAAACATGCTTTAAAAAATTACCCCAGTAATCAATGCTTAAAAGTTTGCTAAAAAATCTATCGTCAATATCAGTTGCAACAAGAAGATTTAAAATAGATCTTTCAATTTTCAAATGAGCTAGGAAAAGAATAAGAAGAATAAAAGAAAATATATCGAGAATACTTTTCCATGAGTCACATTTTGCAACATCATATGTTTTTGAAAAAAAATATGTCAAATTAAGAGTGGCAGAAAAAAATAAACTTATAAACGTAGCAAAGCCAAGTCCCATCAAAAAATCAAAAAAGAAATGTCTCGGCTCTACATTTTCATTTACCAAGCGAGCGTAAATAGGCACAGACAAAGCAAGCGCTAGAAAAACCTTTGCATAAAAGCCAATTTTAATTTCTTCCGGAGTTTTGAAAAACAAAAAAAATGGAAACACTCTTAGGAGAGCTTTTAAAAAAATCTCAACTGAAAATGTTTCGATAAACATTTTATCTCACCATACCCGCAGCCGACTTAAAGACAGTTTTCGTATATTCCAAGTATTTCTCAGAAATGCTTTTTGCCATAAAAGCGCAAAGAGCAAAAACAAAAACGATTTTAACAAGGAACTGTAAATTAAAATCATGGAAGGAAAAAATAATCTGGAGAATAAAAAAAACAACAGAAACAGCAAGACAGAGACCCAAAACAGGAAAAAGAATGCTTTGAGAAATTTCTAAGCTCTGTAACCCAAGTTGACTCAAGTTTTGTATAGACATCATCTCACCCAATAACTCTCTGCAATTGATCCAAAAAGTAACTTCCAGCCATCCATTGCTAAAAATAGAAGAATTTTGAGGGGAATCGAGACAACTTGTATATTCAAATTATGAAAAGATAGAGCCGATATAAAGAATGAACATAATAAATCAATTATTAAAAAAGGAACCCACAGTATAAATCCTAGAAAAAGTCCTTTTTTTAGCTCGCTCAGCGAAAAAGCACCCAAGAGAACAAAAAAGGGAACAACTTGTTTCGTCTGCAGAGATGATATTTTGGTATATTGTATGACAAATTCCAAATCAGATTGAGTCACCTGAGTAGACATAAACGCTCTTAAAGGAGCTTCTACTTCTCTCATTGTTTTGGATGAATTAATTTTTCCTTCTAAGTAAGGGACAAATGCATTGTCATATATCTTTTGAAAAGGTTCGTTCATTATAAGAAAAGAAAAAAGTAGAGAAAGACCAAACATGATTTGACCAGAGGGAACAGCGATTTCTCCAAGACCTTTTCTAAGAAAACTTAAGACGATGAAAACTCTTGTAAAGGATGTTGCTAATAAAAAAAGCGGAAATAATAATAAAAGAGCAAAAATTCCAATATTCATTTTGAACCTATAATTATTGTCAGGGGAAAGTAGCTAAAGAGAATCGTCAATTATTCTTGACTGAGATTTATTTTCTTCTGGCTCTGACATGAGGGTTCGCACCATCCACTTTGCTGCTTCATCGGGGCTTCGCTCAACTATTTTCGTCAAAACAATGGCGCCCTCTATGCTTTCAGAATTTTGGGAAAGATTTATTTTCTTCTTTTTTTTCTTTCTCATCTCTAAGGCAAAAGCACATAAAACAAATCCGACAATCAAAAAAGATGCTCTTTCTGCCCAAATGAAAAATGTTTCTTTATTTTGATTTTCAGCTTTTAAAGTTCTTGGAAGGATTTTTATTTTGGATGAAGCACATAAATCACTTAAAAAGTTCATCAATTCTTTGCGAGATTCTAAATGGCTAGTTTTAGCTGAGTCATGAGATCCCTCTACTATACATGAAAAATCTTTTTCTGAGACATTAACTTGTGTCCAAACTATTTCTCTATTTACGAGATGATCTTTAAGAAAAGATTGAATTTCTTGTTCAATTTCAGTGGCTTTAAATAAGGGTTTACAGTCTTCGCTCTCTTCATTCCACCTAAACCCCTCATCGTCTTTTATGTTCACTTGAATAACCTGATTCTTTTCTGCAAGACTTGAACTTACAAGATCCGATATTCCTCTATATTCGTTCAGAGTAAGGCGCTTTCTTTTTTTGAGTTTTAAAAAAACATCAACATTTACAACTCTAGGATCTACAACGCCCCAAAGCGATTCTTGACTTTGAATATCACGTAAAGGAAGAATAACTTTTGAAGCTTCAACTGATCTAAACTTCGCGATATTTTGTTCTATTCTTTCTTCAATTACTTTCTGGAGTGAATCGTTCGAAGAATGAAATTCAGAAAACAACTTTGAAAAACTTTTCTCCTCTGCAAATAAATTGCAGATCTGAAAAAAAAGAATGAAATATCCTTTCTTCACATCTCCCCCATAATTCATTGAAACAAAGTATTTTAATTTTTTCGCGTCAATTAAAGTTTTTTTCGAATGAGGTGACAAAAACTATGAGGGACCGGATCAATTTCTCGTCGCTCCTGCAAAAGCTGAAACTCATCCCAGTTTACTCGCGGAAAAAATATGTCACCTTGAAAATCATGGTCTATCCAGGTGACAAAAAACTCGTCTGTATTTTTCCAAAAAATTTCAAATATTTGAGCGCCGCCAATAATAAAGTTTTTAAGTCCTGATGAATCTTTCTCAAGAGCTTTTAGAATTTCGTCTTTTGTTTGAAAATAACGAACGTCACTTCGCTGACTTAAATTATCTGCGCAAAGTTTAGAACTTAAAACCCAGTGCTCTCTTTTAGGAAGAGGCTTTGAGCCAATGGATTCAAAAGTTTTACGTCCCATAATAAGGCGATGACCAAGAGTTGTGCTTCGAAAAAACTTTAAATCTCCTGGTAGATTCCAGGGAAGCTGATTGTTTTTACCCATCACTTGAGACTGCCGGGTCATTGCCACTATTCCACAGAGCTTGGTATTCACAATCATCTCATCCTTATTTAAATTGCCACGGGTGCTCGAATACCAGGTTGTGGATTGTACTCAAGAAGCTGAATATCCTCATATTTAAAATCAAAAACAGATTTAATATCAGGATTTAGCATAAGCCTTGGTCGCGGACCTGGTGTTCGAGTGAGCTGTAATCTAGCTTGATCCAAGTGATTCTTATAAAGATGCGCATCTCCAAGAGTGTGAACAAAATCCCCCACCTGATAGCCACAAGTTTGAGCCAACATAAAAGTTAGAAGAGCATAACTTGCGATATTAAAAGGGACTCCGAGAAAGACATCCGCACTTCTCTGGTAAAGCTGACAAGACAGCTTTCCATTGGCGACATAAAATTGGAAGAAAGCATGACAAGGAGGAAGCTTCATTTTCTTTAGGGCACCCACGTTCCATGCACTCACAATTAAGCGTCTTGAATCGGGATCTTCTTTCAAATTTTTCTCAAGCAAGGCAAGCTGATCTATCACTCCACCCTCTTGGTCTGGCCAAGATCGCCACTGAGAACCATAAACAGGCCCCAAGTTTCCATTATCATCAGCCCACTCATCCCAAATGCTTACTCCATTTTCTTTTAGATAAGCGATATTAGTATCACCTTTAATAAACCATAAGAGCTCATGAACAACTGATTTCCAGTGAACTTTTTTGGTTGTTAAAAGAGGAAAGCCCTTAGATAAATCGTAGCGCGATTGAAAACCAAAACACGAAAGAGTGCCTGTTCCCGTACGATCTTCTTTGCTCACACCGTGATCAAGAATATGCTGCAAAAGATTTAAGTAAGTTTGCATGAAAGCAGCTTAGAATGCTTCCCTAAATTAGACGACTTCAAAAATCCAATTTTTATTCTGCCAAGACGCTTTATAATGGCCTTTTTGCCGGGGTATTTCGTGAGCAAAAGGAAGCTTTTCTTCAAGAAATCTCCTATAGCGCTTTGCTCCAACTCTTGTCTCAGGCCACAAGACGCACCAAACCCACTCGGTGGCCATTTCCATCATGTGCCAATCACCTGGGGAATCTCCTGCAACAAAAAGAGGGTGCGAAACCCCTTTTTTCTTCAAAGAGCTTGCCTTATTTTCTTCCCAAACAAAACCAGGCTCTGCAAAACGCTTCATATAAATGCCATCAAGTATTTCAAGCTCTGTCGCAATGACTCTTTCATCGTGAACACCGACTTTACGAGCTAAAGCCATCACTGTTGGGCGTGAAGATCCGCTCACAATCCACGATTGCTTTGAAAAAGATCTCAGTAAATGAGGTAAATGATTTACAAGTCTTACCCAATTATTCTGAAGAGATAATTCAAGTGCTTTTTCGGCGTATTCAACGACTGTTTCTTGAGGGAGTCCCGATTGAATCAAAACTTCCCACTCGAGCGCATAACCTAAACCAAATTCTCGCTCAATTTGTTCTCGAACTCGCTCATAATCAAGCAGGTTCATATTTACATAAAAACTCTCTGAGCGAAAAGCTTTGGGAATAAGCTCCTGATCAACCATACCGTGCTTCATCAAAAGCCAACCGGTGATGGTGGAAACATCCCCATCTAAAAGTGTTCCATCACAATCAAAAATTAAGTGATGCTCAGAACCAATACTTTTTTTAAGACTTTGAAGGAGCTCTTCAAAAGAGTAGCTTTGAATCATGGCCAACTTTGAAATTGTAACCTTTCCCGTAGGGGCCTTGCAATGCAATTGCTCTATACTTTTTCATAGTCCCACGCGCAGTGCTGTGGTGGTGGACCCAGGCGATGATGCTGAAACAATTTTTGATTGTTTAAAAGCTTATGAATATCCCGTGAAAGCTTTATGGCACACTCACGCTCACCTCGATCACATCGGGGCTACCAAAAAACTTTTTGAAAAATGTGAAGCTTGGAATAAAGCAAAAGACCATGCAGCTCCTAAAGTTTATCTCTATCAGGATGATTTATGGCTCTACAAAAATGTTCCTACTCAGTGTCAGCTTTTGGGCTTTGATCCTTTTGAAGTGATGGCTCCCACAGATTTATTGGTACGAAAAACAACTATCGAATTACCTGAGCTCATTTCTTTTAAAACTCCCGGACACACTCCCGGATCTGCCTGCATGTGCGTTGAAGATGCCTGCGACTTTCAGGCTCCTCAAGAATTTTTTCAATCAAAAGCTCTTCC
>CAYOWH010000053.1:0-15751 GCA_964407615.1 uncultured Bacteriovoracaceae bacterium
GCAGCTCCATTTTGATATGGATATATTAATGTATTATCACCATTATTTGCATAGTAAGATTTTTCAAATATTATGTCACTAGTTCTATTTTGAACAGGAGTCACAGTTTCATCCCCTCCGCCACAACCGCTAGGTCTAGGCCCTCTTCCTTGTCCAAATGCACTAATACTCTGTTGTGAAGGAACATCTAAAAACACATCAATTGGATCTGCCTTAACTTTAAAATATAATCCTTCAATTGTGAATGGTGAACTAGCTTGTTTATATTCAAGTTCAAGAACTTTGAATTGTTTGTTTGAATGAGTGGCTATACCATTTGCAGTTTTAAATATAATATATCCACCAACAGTTATTTTATCTCTATCTGACTCATTAATCAAGAAATATCTAAATACCCCATCAACCACAAAAGTTCTAGGAAATATATTATAATAATCACCTTGAGCTTGCTTTATTACAAATCTATAATTTGTAGCCCAAAATGGCGCTTCATTATTTAAAGTTACTTTAATTGAATTTGCTGTATCAGAATTAGTTGAAGGAATATATAATGTATTTGTTTTACTTGTTAAAGCAGTAGTCATTCTACCATACTCATCTAAATAAACAATACCTATTTCATAATCACGATCACTTCTGAATGTCTTTTTAGGCTCAGTTGTTATAACTTCATCTTCAAGAGATAAAGTGTAATCAGGAATAATTTTTATACCATTAGCATTTATAATATCTCTAAATTGAACATAGTTACCATATACTAATCTATTACCAATTATTTCTTGAGCTTTCGCAGTTAAAGGCACATTGTCAAATAGTCTTGTTACCTCGCTTGATTCTAATGGTGTGTATATTTTATTAGCTGAAAATGTTATAGTATATTTTGAATCGTCAGATATTGGTATATCTGCTTTATTATAATTGTCTACTATATAAACATTTAATTTGTATGTATCAAAATATAATACTTGTATTTCTTCAACAAATTCATTTCCAGTATCAAATGTAACATCAACTTTATTATACTTATTAAGCATTCCCTTATTATCACCTGTATTATAATCATAAGCAAATCCATTTGCATGAAAAGCTACAGATGAAAATGGAGCTAAAGAACTATATTGATTGTCTTTGTATTTGAACCTATATGAAAAATAAATAAACTTTTCTTGTATATTATTAGATGTGTCAATACTGGCATCAAAACTCAAATCAATCTTAGGACTATATAAAGGCGGTCTTAAAATAACATTTATATCTTCAACTATTCTAGGATCATCAGTAATATAACTTTTCGATCTAGCAACATTTATTCTTCTTGGTGGATTTAAACCATCAGTCCAATAGATAAATGGACCTTCACCTTTAGATGCAGGAATAAAATTAATACCAGTTACAGGATAGTTTTTACTGAAATTCAATTGACCTTGAGTACACAATAAAACTATACTTGTAAATTGAAATATCTCACTGTATTCAAATATTGCATCAAAATTATCACTAGTAACCAACCAATATATTAGGTTGTCAGCCTCATAAGTAACTGCTCCAATTGTTTTAGCATTTGACCCAACATAAGTTACACCTTCATTCTCTACTAATGTTTGAATATTTGAAACTAATGTATTGCCGAGTGAATTTGATACAGCTCCTATGTTTGAACCAGATGTGGTATCAATAGTTACGTTTAATGCATCAATATATTCACCGTCAGGAACAAGTCTCTCATCGAGATCTTTATTCATTTTCCCTGCAATAAAAGTCTTTTTTAATTCCATTATTTTATAATTTTATCGCGACCTCTCAATGACATAAGTAGTCTTGCTGGATGTAAATTACTTAATCTTATTTTTGTATTTCGTAATGATGCTGTTTTAGCCTTTTGAACTCTATTTACTAAGTACTCTTGAACCATAGTCTTGTTGCTTAATATAGCCCATTTCAAATAATTATAAATATATTCCTCTGCTAATTTGTTGATTGTGATAAGAGAATCATCACCATTTTCCATTCCGTCTGAAATGTACTCAAGTACAATATAACCATCTTCAACACCAGTAGAAAAGTCAATTACACCAGCAGCCTTGTTTATAGTAAATTTAGGATTTCTATTTGCTTCATCAGTAGCTAAACCATAACGACCTCCCATATTATACCCAAAGTACCAATCACCATTATAATTCCATCCGTAATATCCGTTATATGGACCTGGACCTGTATAAAGTTGTTTATCAAGTCTCATCATGTCAACTTTTGATGTACCAGTTACAACCTCTCCATTTATATCAAAAATGATATTATAATTATTATCTTGCAAATATGCAGTAGCCGAAAGTATTGTTCTATTTTCAGTCAATTGCAATAATACACCCTCTCTTAATAATGATATTCTTACATAGTTAACATAGTCAGGAGGTAGTACCATTTTTAAACTATCATCTAAATGCAATTCAAGAACTTTTATATTTCTTAATGCATCATAATTTAATTCCTGTATAGCTCTTTTCGCATGAAACAAAACAGTATATCGCTCAACATTATTGACAAGTTTATCATTGCCAACATACATAAGCATAAAATTGTTAACTATATCAGCAAGGCTAACGTATTGATATGAACCCCAGTTCGTATCTTCAGGTATTATACCATTATTAGTATAATATTGATAGTTAGTAATGTATGCCATTTATTATTGTTTTTGTTGTATTTCTTGTAGTTCCTCAGCCTTAGCTGCTGCCATAACTTCTTGTTCTCTTATTGATACGCCAGCATATTGTAATATCTTAACTACTAAATCAGAGAAGTCACTCATTGGTAGTTCAAAGTCTTGATACCCTAGTGATGGCGATGGATTAAATAATGGATCACCGCCAACCGAAGTGTACGTCCATTTAGGCTCTTTTGGGTACCTTAAATAGTGAGCATCAACACTAGCCGTTATCGTGTTAGGATAAACAGTAAAGTTAGATCTTGATGTAGTTGTTCCATCATTATCCATCAATGTATAAACAGGATAAGCAACAGTTGGTGCAGTTAGATTTGATGCCAATAAGTAAAGCACTTTCTGTTGGCTTACCTTTTCTATCTCTTTGTTATTTAAAACTAACTTCTGAATGAAATAACTATCTGCTGGAGCCTCAAA
This sequence comes from uncultured Bacteriovoracaceae bacterium, assembly GCA_964407615.1. Taxonomy (GTDB): domain Bacteria; phylum Bdellovibrionota; class UBA2428; order UBA2428; family UBA2428; genus CANIGN01. The sequence continues at coordinate 3,140 of CAYOWH010000053.1, forward strand.
ATATGGTGCTGTATAGGTAAGTGAATCGACCTTATAAAAAGTATCTAAGACTTCAGATAGTTTTTTAGGAACATCTGAATAACCTTCACCATGCATTCTTTGATTTTGCTTGATAATTGCATTGCTATATAGATAGATATATCGTTCAAATATGTCTAACTGTGCTTGTTTAGCATATAGGTTGAACTCAAATGGAGTAACATATCCCCTGTTGTCTTTTGCTAATATAGACAGAACTGTATTTCTAACTTCGTTTATCATACTTACAAAGATAAATAAAAAAAGGCACTTACAATAAGTGCCTCTTCCTTTTAGTTTGATTGCTTATTAAGCGATTGCAACAGATGTGATTAATTGCTGTGTAGCACCAACCAATGGTAATGCAGGCACGATAATAGCATCAGGATTTGAAGCTGCACTATTAGCCAAAGCCAATGCATTAACAACTGCATAATGAGATGCATAAGTAGCATCAGCAGTAGTAAATGTAATAGTAATTACATCAGCAGTAGCAACACCACCAATTGCAGTTAATACCAATGTTGCATTAGTTGGCATTGTAATCAAATAATCAGCATTCGCTGAAATCAACGCTTTTGGAAGTGCATCAGCAGCTCCAATCGTAAATTGTAAAAATTTTCTGTTCATCTTAAAACGTTTTAATTATTAATAACAACGCAAATATACTAATTATTTGATAATTTATCTTCTAAGAATTGATACAACTCAACACCTTCGTCTGATTGTAAATATGAGGCTAACACTGTAGTAGCGTTTGCACCATATGGAACTGTAAGCAATTTCTTTTTATTTTCTTTTAAGTTAAAATATAAATCCTTACCATGATTTTTTAATACTAAATAACCATCAGATATTGCTCTTGCAGCTATATTATTTATTTTTAATGATGGATCATTTACTGCTTCCAAGAAATCTTGCGGATATCTTTTTGCATAAATCATCATATCTCTCTTGATTTCAGCACTACTCATCTTATCAACTTGACCTCCTATTAATATACGAGCAACAGCTTCTAATGTATTAAAGTCATTTGCAGCCAAATCTCTAGCGGCCAACTGTGCATCAAGTTCAGAGTACATTGATTGAATATCTTCTTCAGCATCTTTTTCGTTATCAAATTCAAAAAATTCACTACCATTACCAGGATGATAATGTAAAAATTGTTGTAATACTGGATTTGTTCTAGGTACTGTTAAAACCCCATCTTCAAAAACAATAGGTTCGACTATCACATTTTGATCTTGCTCTTCCTGAAAAGGAGTATTTGTATTTCGAGCGTAACGTAGTGGATGATTTGTATTTGTTTCAGTACAATAATAAAGCAAACGCTGTCTAGGTGTATCCTTTGATGCTATATAATAAGACAAAGGTGATTGATTGTTTCGCAGAATATAAGTTCTGTCTTTCGGTTCGAGATTAACTCTTTTAATTTGTAACTTTTCCATTTTATATAATTTAAATTTTTAAAAAATAGAGAGGGTTTTTACACCCTCTCTGTATTTATTCTTATCCTTTGAAGATAAAGAAGTTGTTTGCACCAAGTGTACAAAGAGCTCTTTCAGACAAGAAGTTAACCTCCATTGCATCAAGATCGCTAGTTGCAGCACCACCAGCAGAACCAGTCATCCAAGTTTTATAACGTCTGTTCTCTGCTTCTGAAGCTCGGTAACGAACGTGTAAGAATGGACGTTTTGCATTTTTACCAAGAATTTGGTCATAAACTGTAGTTGTACCAGCAGGAACTAATACTCCGTTAACAGCTCCACCAACTAGACCGCCACGAAGAGTAGCATCGTTAAGATATTTCCAGTCAGTTTTGTAGAACTCATAACCTCTACGGAATCCTGTAAATCCAAGGTTCAAAGCCATTTGCTCGCTGTTATCGAATAAACCATAAGATGTTCCACCAACTCCATAAGAGTTTTGAGCAGCTAACATATCATCGATATCGAAAGAGAACTGACGATTCAAGAACAATGCGTTCTCAGCGATAGCTCCTTGCTTATCAAGACGTTGTACGATAGTATCAAAGTCAGCCAAAGCAGATGGATTACCACCAGCCCATACATTTCCTCTTGATTCAATTGAACTAAATAAACCTTGAGTTCCTTTGTTACCTAAATCACCAGTTGCTGCAATTGCACCAGATCCAGCTTCAGCAACAACTCCCTCTACCATTGCCATTTCAAGATAATCCTCAAAACGTAAACGAGTTTCATGCTCTGATTTTAAATACCACAAATAACCTGTAGCACCATTTTCAGTAGTTACTTCAACCCATCCAATTTGAGCCATATCAGATCCAGATACAACATACTTATCTTTGATGATGATAGGAGATACTTCGAAAATGCTATCTTGAGCCTCCAAAGAACCACTCATTCCATTAGCTCCTTTTTTGAACTCAGAACCATAAACGAATGCCGTAAATGTAGCGCCTGTATCACCTGATGCAATACCACCAGCATTATAGAAAGCTACCGTAAAACGATCAGCAGCAGGCAAAGCAGTGATAATTCCTTTGTAAGAAGAAGATGCAGATGCATTATTAGAAAGGAATACAGTTTGACCAATTCTAAAAACACAAGTTCCAGTACCGATATCAAAAGTAACTGAATCGTCACCACCTGTTGCAGAAACAGCAGTAACAGCAGTGTACTTAGTATGTAAACGACCTTGCTCCGCCCATTTAATTAAGTCAGAGTTAGAAGGAATTTCAGCACCAACCATACGCAAGAAAGATGCAATAGATCGGTTACCATAACGCTCGAATTCTTGCTCATAAGTATCAGGAAGATACTGATTCAAGAAATCAAAGTTAGTGATGTAGTTTGTAGGCAATGTTGCCTTTACTGAGCTAGGTGTAATTGCAACACCAGGACTCGCTTGTAATGTTCCAGACATTTTTTTTTAGTTTTTGTTTTTGTTTTTAATTACTAATCTGCTGCCGCGACTATCATCTATAGCTGTAACTCTGAAACCTGAAGTTGGTGTAACTTGTGTTGCTTGCCGAGTCATGTCTATATTTTTAGACTCTTTAGCAACATTGTCAACCGCATCTGCCATGCCCTTTTCATAGAAGAACTTAGCAAACTTCTCTGGATTCGAAGCCACTGCAATAGCACGATGGAAAGATTCAGCATCCTTTAAGTAGCCTTCATCGTTCAAAAACTTTGATACAAAGTTCTGAAGATTTGATTGCTCTTTCAGTAAGTCAGGTGTTTCAGCTGGTTTATAAACTAACTTTTTGTTATCATCTAAACTAAATCCGAAACCTTCGAATTTCTCAGAAAACAACTCAGAAGTTTTATCAGCAAAATACTTTGACCTTCTCGCTTGCTCTTCCTCCGCTTGAGTCGTAGCTTGTTTATAACTCTTATAAGCCTCATAGGTTTCTTTCTCTTCTTGCGGAACAAAAGATTCTCTTGACTCAAGAGGAACTTTATACTGTTCTTTTAAAGAATTAAAATATTCCTTGGCTTTACTGAGTTCTTTTTTCTTAGCCAATTGCTTTTTCTTAATTTCTTTCTCATCTTCAAAGTCAGGATCATATCCAAACTGAGTTTCAAGATCGAACTTAATATCATCAATGTCAAGATCTTTATCTTTATTCTTGCGATATTCAAATAACAATTGGTCTTGATCCATAGAATCATAGTCCTTATTTAATTTCATAAAGTCCTCGATTCCACGACCAGTCTCTTTTTTATATTTCAAATAGGTAGCAACCTCTGGATCTAATTCCTCATTACTTAATCTTTGTTCAAACAACTCATCAAGATTGCTAATCTCTTTGTTATATCTTTTTCCAATATATGAAAGAACTTTGTTGTCGTCTATCTCAATTTCTTGAGGTTCAACTACTGCCTCATTTTGAGGTTGTGTTTCTTCAATTACTAATTTATCAACAGGAGGTTCATCTGTAGATACCAAACCTGTCTTTTCTTCGTGCTCTTTAAGCAACTGTTCTTCTACTTCGGCAACAGACTTTTCTTCGAACTCTACTGCCCTTACTTTAAATTCACCTTCCATTTTATTTAATTTATTTTTTACAAAGATAATAATTATATTTTATTACATATAAAACATTAAATATGGCTAATATATTATGCAAAAGCATATAAATATGGCTCAAATGACTAATATATTGATCTTTATTTTTGTATTAATGAGAGCCAAAACAACGATTTTTTTGAAGTTTTGGCTGCTATTCAGTTGCAAAATTTGGAAAAATTCATGCAATTTTGCAAGCAAATAATCGGTAAAAATTCGATTAATCTAAGTCTACGTTGTCATAAAACATAGCATCTGAATCCTCAGTATGCCACTTGTCAAACCCTTCGCAGTTAAACCAAGCATTATTAACTAAGTAATCAGGCTTAGATGGGAACTCCTTCGTTACAAAAGATGGCTCATACCAACGTACTCTATTGTTTGGCTGTAAGGCTATTTGACCATTATCAAGTAATATAATATGGTGCGACTTATGTTCTAGTGGATCTTCTGCTAATGTTATATCAGTATTTATATCGTTTGATCCCCAATTTATTGTAGCGTAATAATTTCCTTTGTGCCATTGCCTATCTTTCATGTATACCTCAACATTTGTGTCATATACATAAGATAATTGTGTTAAAGTAAAACGATAACTAAAACAATTCCATATTTGTAAATAATGAAATGGTAAGTCAGGATCAGGTAACTCGGCTTCAGTTAACAAAGCATGGCTAGGTAACTTGTCTCTCATTACACCATTGTCAAGAAGAACTTGAAATAATGCCGCTTGACCTGGCATACATCTTACTGAAATAATTACACCTTCAGTAAATTCACCATGTCCTTTTTTAAATTGATACATGTATTCATTTCTAACGAATACTTTTAAAGGGAAGAAATTGTGTTCTATATATGCCATTATTTAGGCCCAAATGATTCTAAATCAAAACCATCAAGAGAATCTTCTGTACTTTCAAAATTCAATGGAGGTAAGTTATTCTTTCTTTGATTAATTAACTCAGATTGTCTTGTTGCTTGAAGATCAACTCGCTTATCTTTAGCCTCTTCTTTTTTCTCTTCACGCTTCATCAAGTTATCAGTCTCAATACCTTTTAATTGCATATTGTATTGGAATTCTTTATCCATCAATTGAGCCTTAATAGCCGCTTCAGCTTGCATTTGTTGAACTGCAAAATTCATCTCAGCCTCTCTTAATTGTATCTTAGACTGAGCCTCAAGTTGAACTAACTGTGCTTTAGATTCAGCAGCAGCCTGTTGAGATTGAATATTACTTTGCATTTGCATTTGGAACTGCATTTCTTGCTCCTTCTGCTTTTGTTCTATTCTCTTTCTTCTCTTCAACTTCAATAACTCATTAGCCAACTTAATATTATTTATCATTCTAATATCAATAGCATCCTCAAGGTCAATTGTTTGTTGTTGCAGAGATACTTGAATATTTGCCTCAAGCATTTGTCTTTGTTCCTCATCTGGTGCTAATTCAATGAATATACCAAAATCATGCAGGTAAAGATCTTTAATGTCATCCAAAATTGCAACATTGTATTTACCTATCTGCATAGCGAACTCTTCAGCAAAGTCAGAATACTCTAATATGTCAGCAATTCGTATTGATAAACATTCAGCTAATTTTTTAGTTATGTTAAGTCCACCTTCTAATATATGTCTAGTAGCTGTATTTGAATTTAATGCAGCCAACTTCTGAACACCAACTAATGCATCAGGACTTGGAGTTGATCCATCCCTTACTTCATTAATACCAGTAACGTCACGTATCATATTTAGATAGTGATTATAGTTACCAATCAATGCAGCCATTTTAGATTGACCGCTATTTGAATTTAACTCTTGAATAGGAACTCTAGCATTATTAAACTCACCATCTTGGGTGTAACTTCTACCAATAACACTACCAGTTTGGAAATATAACTTTAATGCATCCTCTGGATTGTATGCTGCTCCTGTGCCAAGGTCAACTTCATTAATACCATCAGCATCAATAAATACACCATCAGGAACTACTCTTGCCATTACTTGTTGTAACTTTAAGTGAGTAAGTTGTATCTGATCTGCAAAAGGAATCATACGTCTTACTAATGACTCCGTATTTCCTTTGTACATTCTAGGTGCAAACATTACATAGTTAGGAAGTGCGTTTTGTGTAGCTGATTTAGGCCTAACCATGTTTTTCATCATATCCCACTTCAACATGATTTCAGATCCACCTACTAATATACCTTCATACCAAACGTCACGAACTGCCTCAACTTTTTCAAACATCATACCTTCCTCTACTGGAGGATTAAATGTGTCATTCTTTCTAATTACTCTTTCGCCACCATTTTCAAGAATCTTCTTTTTCCAAACAAATCTCTTAGTGGTTTTATAATTAAAGTAAAGCAATGTAACTACCTCATTTAAAAATGCATCATCTTGATAATTTCGTATAATTGGAAAATAACTATACCAAGCAGATGAGGCATTACGAATTTCTTTTAATTGCTCATCAGTTAAATTTGGATTTATTTTTAATAGTTCAGTATAATGAACTTGCTTTACTTCTCCAAAATAATAACAATCTGAAAAATCATTAAGTTCAGTATAACTATGAATAAAGTTAGCAGGATCTACATAGTCAACTTTTAATCCATCATTTACTAAGAAAGTGTGTCTTACAATAGCCTTACCTAAAACTGTTAAATCATAATCAATTAACTTTTTTAGTTTAGGATATTCATTCATTTTAAGAATAGTGTCAATAGCAACTTCTTCAGCAATTTCAATTGACGGCTTATATTTCATTTGCATATACAACGAGAGTTCCTCATCGTTCTCTGGAAGTTCATCAGGATTGACATTAAAAGCATCGATACCAAATTGATCTTTTGTCATTTGCAAAAAATCTTTGGCTACCATATCCGCTTCAATCATATCTTGAAATATGTTTTTCTTTTCAGCAGACATCACATCTTGAGCCTCAGCCTTAATACTAAACAATCTATCATTCATTCCATTAACAACAATGTCAACAAACTTAGGAATGATAGGTATTGGAGTCCAGTCTAAATTTAACATAGACATATCTCCATTTACTGCTAATTCATCTTTATATTTTTGTACAGGTTGCTCACCTCTTGCATATAATCTTAAACGATGGAATTCACCCCATTGATCATAGAACCGACATGTATTTGCTTTACGTTTAAACCATTCACCCTCAATTGACTTTGCTACCTTTAAACCATATTCTGTAGTGGCTTTTTCTTCATCGCTAGCCATTTGGTTTGGAAAGGGTGATTGATAAATTGCAACTGATAATTTCTCCATTATTTTAGTATTTCGCTTCTAATTCCACGATTGTCGTATTTTACAAATTTAATACTTATTTTCGATTCTTTTTTCTCTATATCAAATAAATGCTTACGTGTAGCCATTATAGCCAAACCTGAACTAATAGATGCATCATGTTTAGTTCTATTATTTGGATCAAATCTAGCCCAATCTTCTAGTGTCTTTGTAAAATACATTGATCCCATACATTCAGGATCTCTATATGTTCCCTCAGTATCTAATCCAACATACTCCTCAATATATGTCTCAATCGCTGATGCATGTGCTTGTCTTACATCTTCAGATGAGTTAGGTATACCACCTATCTCTATCTCAGTCTTAGATAATTTAGTCTTATGCTTATCAGGTCTGTTCATTGAAAATGCTCTGTATCCTCTATTTTTAAAATGATACAATAATCTAGCCTTGTTATTTTCAGCCAATATTGGCATACCGTAAAAAACACAAGCCATTAAAACATCCTCAAAAAATATCTCAGCAGTTTGTGGTCTTGCTATATATTCTAAAAAGAACTCATTTGTTGGTGCTTCTTCCATGTGAAATTTAGTCATTCCATGCAATGCACCATTAGATCCACCACCACCAACTACTCCTGATATATCATAAGGGTCACATCCAAATGCACCTAAATGCTCATTACCAGGATACTTCTTTCCGCCTCTTGTTATAACATTATTACGTAATCTGCTATTAGGTATCCATGACACTAAGAATCTACCATTCTTATCAGGAGTCCAAATAACCTCACTATCTTTTACACCATTCTTCCAATGGAAATATCCTCTAGTTAATACTTGATCCTTAATTAATGAATCATTATAGTCAATCTGCTGATATATCTTTGTTAAGTTGAAAACAGACTGCTTAGACTCATCTCTAAATGCATGTGATTCGCTTCTTGGAAACTGTCGGTAAAATTCATTCAATGCATCAGAATCACTTTTCAATGCGGCCACTTCATTATTCCACCAAGTAATTACGCCTTGCGTTATCATTTCTCCATCAATACCTTTAACAGGTTTCTCAGGATCTTCAAATACAGGCCAACCAAATTCATCAATATATCCTTCAATATTCCACTCCATAGGAATAAATAATGAATAAAGCCCACTCTTAGTCTGACCATTGGCTGACCTTGTTCTAGGGTTGCTGTCGTTATACAACTTCTTAAAGTTCTCTCCACCTTTATTCAATGCATTTGAAGTAGAACCCATCATACATTTACCAACAATCTTACTACCTAACCTTAAACATGTTTTTGTTACACGCCAGTTGTTTAATATATTTTCAGGCTTTTCCCATTTACCACTTTCGTCATGTACAAGTAGTAAAAGTTTCTCACCGTCATAACTGTTGTCAGCTGTATTCTTCCAGTCAATAGTTGTGTCAAGACCATCAATTTCATCTTGATTTTCTTGATCCATATTCTTACGTGTAATCTTACTTGCAGGAACACGAAAAGCCAATTCAGTTTTTGGATTGTCCATACCATCCTGAATAGGTTTAAAGAAGAACGGATAGTTTCTTACAATAGGAACAACCTTATCAGTAAACATCTTCTTGGCATCACTACCAGTTTTTGACAATATACCAATACGTGAATCACGAACTATTGTACCAGTATTACATATCTCTGAACTAGACATAAACGAAAATCCAGAACGTCTGTTTTTTAAGTAGTCCATACCAAACGATCTGTTGTCTGACTTACATGCCTCCCAATAAATATAGAATATCCTATTTGACTCTCTGAAGTCAGGTAGACCAATATCAATTTTTGTCCACTGCAAATACATGTAGTGCGTGCCTGTTATATAGGTTGGCTTACCATTATTTATAAACCAATGACCATTATCTCGTTTATCAAATTCTGCTTCAATTAAGTCAACATAATTTGACTTAAAAGCATTATCTCGCCTATTCCAATCAAATATTGTCTTGATTTTTTGTAGTTCAGATGGATACTCTTGTGCTACCCATTTGTTGCCGTAATCGGTAACTTTTTCAGGTAATGATGGTAATGCAATCCTTACACTATTTATTTCATATATCTGACCAATAGTTCCGTCTTTTGATATAACAACTACATCATAATCTTTATTGTAACCATACTCCCAAGACTTATATCTATTTTTAGTTGTCAATACATTCTTAGAAATGTAATCATCTAGTATAACGTAAAGATTATTTTCCATTATTTCTTCTTTGCCCTACCTTCAGCGAATCCACCATTACCCACATTTATTGTAGGTAACTCTGAACTTTTATTCTCTTCCTCCTCAATCTTCTGCAACATGTTTAATGCATCCTCAAAAGCCAACCTTTTAGCCGATGCAGCGTTCTTTAATTTATCTGCTGATATATCATCTTCAGATCGAGTGATAATTGGTTCTTTCAATACCTTTATCAACTCATCAATAGCAACTTTTGCTGCCTCTAATATCTCTACTTTTTTAGACATATATTTCGATTATACATTCTATAAAGAACTTCATTATTTATTTTAAACTCATATTCACTATCTGGAGTGAATGAAACGACATCACCAACCTCAACTTCTGTCATATCATCATTCTTAAATACAACCTCACCCCAAAGTTCTTCAAATGTGCCTAATGAATTAAATATCTTATCCTCAGATGGCACAGGCCGAATGAAAACAAATGGAGATGGTGCATGCCAAAGGTTTTTATCTTTGGTATACAAATACACCTGCTCAGGCTCAACAACAAACAGGTCGTCCTTTAAGTGATGCCAACTGCTTTTTTGCCTACCCCTCATGTCATAGTAAAACTTAAATACATTATGGTGTACGACAACAATATCACCAGCAGTAATAGGTCCATCGTAATAAATTGGAACAGATATTACCTCAGCAAATCTATTTGAAACTGTGTGATCTTCTTGGGAGGTACTTATAATGAACTCTTTGTCTCCGTAAGTTCTTATGTTGTCATACCTCCTACCATCAACAGCTTTGATGATAAAACAGTATGGTGCTTTCATTAAAAATTTATATTATATTCAATTGATACAGGAACAGTATTTGAGAACTCTTTCCATAAAACAATCTCTCTATCCTTAATGATATAAAGTTTAATTCCATCTTCATTTCTTATTATCTGATAGATAGAATAACTTTTATCAAGAACTTCCTGTCCAACAGTATAGTTCATTGATTTCATATAGTCTGGACCAATCGATATTTTTCTAATGATATTCACCTGTCTGTAGGTTGATAGTTATATCGCCATATTTAGCAATTATCTCTTCTTGATATTTGGCTAAATCATGTGCTGCAATCTCTAAGTTTGCTAGAGTAGATTGTTTTTTGCTTTTTAATCTTTCGAACGAAAGTTCTATGTCAGCTACTTCAAACTTCAAATCTCTAAAGTTGCGATTTAATTCTGTCAATTTAGACAGTTCGTCTTGTTCAATTTTTTTCATTTTATTAAATTTTATATTGCAAATATAGTAATTATATGCTGAATTTTCTTATTGCGCGGACATAGTTTAGACTAATCTTATTGTATCCGTCAGTACTCGAATATTCGAACTTAAAGGCCCATGCAAAACTATTGCCTGACTCCGTACTACTCCAATAATTAGCTAATGATATTTGTGAAGCACCAGTTATTATACCAAAACTTGAACCACCTGATAAAGTTCTATTTACATTAAATCTGTTTTGCCAAAGCAAAATTAATTCATCAATAGCAGGTAAATACCAATCATCAATTAAACCAACTGAATAGTTTAAACAAGTTAATGCAGCACCATTTGTAAATCCTACTTGTCCTACAATCGCATTACTATTGCTTAAACCATTCCATGTGCTTTGAGCAGTTGAACCAATTAATGTGGATGTAACATTGCTCCAAGCCTGTCCAGTGCTTTGATCAGTAATTGAAACAACTAAATAATTCTGAGTATTACCATCTAAATATCTATGAAATATTACTCCACCCTTATCCTCAACATACTCACCTATCTCATATTCAAATACATTGCTACTAACAGCAGACATATCAAACTGTTTCTGATCACCATTTGAATCACTTCCAAATAGTTTATCTCCTGTTGATGGAGTCTTTAATGGATAATTATTTACTTTCATTTTCCTTGTCCTTTATATTGTTTTTTGTAATTCTTACTCGTCTTTGTCTTACTTGTCTTTGTCTTAGCATGAACACCAGGGCGTTTAACCTTTGACTTTGCTATAAATGATGATATATCCTTCTGTTTTTTCATCACAAACTCTTTAACATCTCAATTACTCTTGGACATGGATACATGTCAGACTTATCTTTTCTTACTGAGTTATGTGTGAATATACCACGATCACCTTTCATGGCTCGTTTTGATAAATCCCAAATATCATCATCATAATCTTTTGGAATGTCATAAGTTTTGCAAAGATAAACTACCAATTGACGTAAACTCTCAATTTGCTCATCAGTATATTTCTGCCAATGAATATGCCCTTTAAATGGTTTGTCTAGTGTAGTAACATCACTTGGATCAATAACTCCACCAACATAATTATAAAACTTACCATTCTTTTCTTTTAAAGGACCATAATTACATACCTCAATACCAACTGAATTTTTGTCAAGTGCTTTGTAAGGTAATCCCATATTTGAAAATGGAGCGTTCTTGAGACCTAAATGATAAGCCCACTCTCTAGATGAAAAACACTGAACAATAGTACCCCTGCTACCTATTACAAATGCAGTAGCAACTCTATCTTTTGTAGTATCCCAATATTTAGATACAGCAACAGCATTCCCACCTCCAGCAGTATGATGAAGATAAATCTGATTTTTAGGTGTTTCTTCTTGAAAATATTGACTAGTTTTTAATCTAGCCTGAACGATTTTTGTTGTATCTAACTCCATTTCCTTATAATATAGTTTACGACTATTCCTGCTACAAATATAAGGATAAAAACAACAAATGGATTCATGTTAACTTATCAGCTTCTTCTTTGGCTCTTGTTACAAACTCTCTTAATGATTTAAGAAGATTTTTACCAGTAACTGATTCGTAACTCTCATTAATAGATTTAATCTCTACAGCAACACAAAAGAAAGCTACAATCTTTGTCATTACAAGATCAACTGCTATAAAGTGAGCCAATAAATCAGCAGCTATATGTTTCTCTACTAAAAATATAAATAATATTGCTCCACAATACAAAAGTGATTTACTTACAACATGTGA
>CAYOWH010000054.1:0-4154 GCA_964407615.1 uncultured Bacteriovoracaceae bacterium
TGCCGCTCGTTTTACAGAAATTTATTTAAACGAGATGAACGAACTCAACGTTCAATCTCCCACTCACAGACCAAAAGCCACGGAAAGCATCCCCGATATGCTTTCTATGATTCAATCCTTGATTGAAAAAGGCTTTGCCTACGCTGCCGAAACTCCTTTTGGAAAAGATGTTTACTTTCGAGTTCGTAAATTTAAAAATTACGGAAAACTTTCAAACAAAAACCTAGACGAGCTTCAAACAGGAGCGCGCATTGAGCCCGGAGAAAGCAAAGAAGACGGTTTGGACTTTGCTCTTTGGAAAGCAGCAAAACCTGGCGAGCCTTCTTGGACAAGTCCTTGGGGCGAAGGTCGCCCTGGCTGGCACATTGAATGCTCGGCTATGATTCACAAACATTTTCCTGCTGGAATTGATATTCACATGGGTGGATTGGATTTGATTTTTCCGCATCATGAAAATGAAATCGCTCAAAGTGAAGCGTGTCTTGATCATAAATTTGCTCGCTACTGGATTCATAACAACCTGCTCACAATTGAACGCGAAAAAATGTCGAAAAGCCTTGGAAACATTTTTACCGCAGAAGAATTTTTAAAAAATTACGGCGCAGAAGTTTTGCGATTGTTTATTTATCAACACCATTACAGAAGCCCTATAGATTTTAGTGAAGAAAATTTGTGTCGCACAGAAGCTCTTCTTTCAAAACTTTATGCTGCCAAGAAAAAAGCATTGGAGATTTTGGGACCCCTCAATGCTCAATCCTTAGAAAAAGTTTCCGAGATTGAAACAGCTTTGTATGATGACTTCAACACAGCCAAAGCTCTGGGAGTTATGATGAAGAACCTTCGAGAGGCCTTCAAACAAAATACCGCAGAAAGCTGGAAGGCTTGGGTGCCTGCTTTGAAATATTTTAGTGAAGTTTACGGAATTTTGGAGAGAGACCCTGATTCTGTAATTGCTGAAATTCACAATCGCAAGCTTAGGCGGCTTGGAATCACTGAAGCGCGTGCCCAAGAAATAGAATCAAAGCTTGAAGAACGTGTGCGCCTAAGAGCCCAAAAAGACTTTGCAACGGCTGATAAAATCCGCAAAGAACTCGAAGATTCGGGGGTTTTGGTAATGGATGGAGCCGAAAACTCTACTTGGTCGCTAAAAAGTGGTCTCTCTTAAGCGATGAATTGTTGATTGCCGACGCATTTTGAGTAAAAGTCTATTCATCAACGGTGATTGTAGCTCAGTTGGTTAGAGCGCTAGATTGTGGTTCTAGAGGTCGCGGGTTCGAGGCCCGTCAGTCACCCCAGATTTTATAAAAACCACTAAATAATCTTGTTCTCAAAAAAGAAACAGTTTATTAACACTTTTAGTATGAAAAACATATTTAAAGGTTCAATAGGTCTGCTTCTTTTAACAACTTCATGTTCTTCCATTATCAATGGAACAAAACAAACTGTTACAATTGATTCAAACGTCAGAGGCGCTGATATCAACATAAACGGTACTAGCGTTGGATCGACCCCCTTCACTGGTAAAATTTCTAGAGGTTCCTCTACTCAAGTCTATATTTCAAAACCTGGTTATATTCCCAAAAATATAATTCTAAATTCAGATATCGAACCTATTTTTTGGGGAAACATCATCGTCGGTGGATTCCTAGGCTCTTCTACTGACTACGGAACAGGGGCTCTTTACAAATACAATCCTGCAACTATTAATGTCGACTTAGAAGAAAAAAAGGGAAAGTAAATAGGGACTGCGTAGCCGGTCTATATTCGCTATTTTTGTTTTCTGGTTCGCTTATTTTAAATGAAATTAATGGGTCTGGCGGAGAACTTACTCTTTCGGCCCATAGATTTTATAAAATACAGCTAAGTTATCCCAAATATTTAGAGAAACTGCGCATATCCCTCAATCAATCTTCAAGCTGGAAAGACTTTGCCTGTCAGGCAAGCCTTATAAAATAAACGTGAACAAAAGATATCATCAAATTTTTTTTATACTGATGATAAACTGCCGGCTTTTTTCTCAAGCATTTATCGAGCCCGAAAAGTCTCTCGAAATTGCAAAATATAAATTTCTTTCTATAGGCTTTGCCTCGCAATCATATAAAAGCCCCGTTTCTTTTTTTGGACACACATTTCTCGTTGCGCACAATCAACCCAAGCCCGAACTTGAATCCATCGCGATAGAGTTTGTTGGAGACATATCAAGAGAGAACGGCATTTTCAGCGCCTTACTTAGCTCTGTTGAAGGCTATTATAATTACAGAAGATTCTATGACAAACTCAGAGAATACAATCTTGAAGATAGAGGAGTATGGACCTACCGAATAAAAATTTCAGAAGAGGAAAAAACTGCATTATCTAAACTTATTTTAAAAAAAAATCATCTTAAAGAACGCTATTCTTTTATAAGAACAAACTGTGCCTATAAAATATACGAGCTGATTCAAAAGCCCTTGTCACTCTCCAAACAATGGACGGATTCTCTCTTTCTTACACTGCCCATACAGTCCCTTAAACGAAAAGATCTTTTGGCGAGGATTAACGAATCCTATTACTTTCCCTCTCAGCAAGAACAGCTTTCAAAGGCATTTAATGAACTTGATGCTAAACAAAAAAAAGTTATCGAAAAATATTCCTTTAACCCTTTCTTTAAACAAGAAACCACTCATTTAGACTCCGAAGAAAAACAAGTTCTAGGAAAAGCAATCGATTATAAAATTCTCAACGAAACAGACGACAATAACATTCAGCATTTCTTTAAATTAAAAAAAGAATTTTCCTCTTCTCTCAGAAACTCTGACGCTTTTGAAAATCCGCAAAACCCAATTAAAATAAACAAAGAACAATACATTTCACTTTCAAATATTTTCTCAAGAAAAACTCATTCTCAATCTCTAGCAATTCAATTTTTTCAAAGAGATTTCTTATCAACTCTTAATGATTCCTCAAGAGACAACTACCTTGAGGGGCTAAAACCAGAAATGACTTTCTCAAAAAGCATGTTAAGGCTTAGTCAATTTACGTTATTTAAAATTCAAAATACCACTGAGAAAGAATATGTTACCAATGGTTCTGTCAAACTTTTTGATATTTCATACTACGATCGAACGTGGACGAGTTCTTCAAGTACCAAATCTTATGACCTAAAGCTTGGATTTGGCTATGCTCTTAAATTAGCAAATTTTAAATTTGCAGTTATTCCGCATTTTGCCTTGAGATACGTCTCCGATTTAGAGGTCTCAAGCACGGATTCCTTTGGAAAATGGAACCCTAAATTTCACACTGGTCTTAAGCTATATATATCCACATTTATAAGTAATCAGACAAGAATCAAAACTGAACTAGACACAGATTCCTTAAGCTCGTTTCAAAATACATTAAGAGCAACAACGGATGCTGTCATTTATGATGGTTCATTGGGTGCTCTACTTGTTGGACATAGATACCTCTTTAAGAGTCGCTTAAATGAACTTAAACTTACTTACGCATATTTCTTTTAAAAAAAACAAAACATTCACTAAAATCCTTTAATATGGTATAGGTATTTTTTTTAAGTTATGCCATAATAAGACATGCCTTCTCTTTTAGACGCACGAATCTTAAAACGTCTCACAGACTCACTAAAAGAACTTAATCAGCATCGCCCGCTTAAACCCACAATTCTCAAAAAGCTTCGCGACCAACTGAGCGTTGAGATGACTTATCACTCGAATGCGATTGAAGGGAATCGGCTGACCTTAAAAGAAACACTTCTTGTCCTTCGCGAAGGAGTCACGGTAAAAGGAAAAAATCTCCAAGAGCATCTCGAAGCAAAAAACCATGAAGAAGCCATGAGCTTCTTGTTTCAAGTTGTTGACTCAAAGAAAACCTTACAAATTTCTCACCATCTGATCCGTCAACTTCACCAGCTTGTTGTAAAAGATACAGAAAGCAAAATTGCTGGTACGTACCGAAAAACGGACGTACAAATTTTGGGTTCACAGCATCGGCCTACACCTGGATATCAGGTTCAACAGGAAATGAATAAATTCATTGAATGGCTCAATAAAAACAAAAATAAATTTCACCCCGTAGAATTTGCAGCTTTAGCCCACCATCGTTTTGTAGCCATTCACCCTTTTGAAGACGGTAATGGGAGAACCGGAAGACTTCTTATG
>CAYOWH010000054.1:4164-15661 GCA_964407615.1 uncultured Bacteriovoracaceae bacterium
CTAATGAGAAGCTCCTATCCGATTGCGAGCATTCAAAAAAATGATCGTTTAAAATATTATCAAGCGCTTGACCAAGCTGATTCAGGAAAAAACCAATCAATCGTTAGAATTGTTGCACAAGCTGTAGAAAGAACTCTTAACATCTACTTGAAGGCATTCGTAAAAAGTTCGCCCCAAACAGACCTCCTACGATTGTCTGACATTGCAAATCAAACTGAATTTTCAGCAAAATACCTTAATCTTTTGGCAAGAAAGGGAATACTTAAGGCACAAAAAGAGGGAAGAAATTGGCTTAGCTCACTTAAGGCTGTGGAAGATTATAAAAAGTCTAGACTTCGAAAAAGAGGAGAATAAACTCAACACATGAGTCTTCGAATTCTCATCTGCGGTGGAACATTTGATAAAGAATATGATGAGTTGAGTGGAAAACTTTTTTTTCGTAACTCACACGTAAGTGAAATGCTCAAGCTTGGTCGCTCAAAGCTGAAGGTAAAGCTTGAGAAAGTTTTTATGATCGATAGCCTCGAGATGACTACTTCTCACAGAAAACACCTTCTTAAAAAATGTATGAACTGCAAAGAGAACCGCATCGTTATCACACACGGAACCGACACGATGGTCGAAAGCGCAAAAGTGATTGGCCAAGCTCAACTTAACAAAACAATTGTTTTCACAGGAGCCATGGTTCCCTACAAATTTGGAAGCTCTGATGGTCTTTTTAATTTAGGAGCTTCCCTAGCCTTTGCACAAACACTCAAGCCTGGGGTTTATGTCGCGATGAACGGTCGTTATTTTCGATATGACCATGTTTTAAAAGATAAAAACAAAGGTATCTTCAAAGCGGTTTAATTCACCCTTAAAAAGTGTCAGCTTCTATTTATCGTGCCTAAAATCTAGTCAGCGTTAACTCAATTAAGATGAACTATTTCAATATCTTAGAGATGGAATACCCCTTGCAACCTTAGAGGTATGAAACGGATTTTAATTTTATTAGCAATTATCTTTGTTAGCTCTGTTAATTCTTCACACAATTTTAACAATAAAGATAACGAATTAGCGAGTTGGAAACCTTGGATGGGAAAAGTAAAAAAACGTCTTTTACTTGTAGCTTAAGCTAACAAAAAAACAACACAGTCAATTTTTATTTAAGATTTAATTCATTTTTCATAAAGTAATCAAATTTCTCTCAAACGTCAGAAAATGTGTCCGAATATTCTGACATGAAGAACAAAATCATAACAATAGTAGCCCTAATGTTAACTTGTTCATGCACGACACGACGTTTCGCACGAATAGATCCCTATTTTGACGATCGTCACGTCTTGATTTGGGGTCGCGTTATTCCAGTTGTTGACGGGAAAGAAAATTACAGAAATTGCTCGGTATACTTCGAAGGTGGTCGAGTGCCTATAGATAGAAACGGTATATTCGTTTCAAAAATTCTAGAAGAGAAAGCTACTGCCAATGCTGTTCGTTGCGGCAATCGCGTTGTAGAGCTTCCCTCTAACTACGCAACTTTTAGAAAAAATGCAGGTCCTCGATCAATTTATCTTGGAAGTTTAATTGTAAAATTTGGTAACCCAAGTAATACCTGGAACAGGCGCTTCAATGCTGGGTGGGTAGGAGCAAGAGGGTATGAAAGAGATGGTTTCTACAACTACATGCCTACAAACTTAGATTACTTTGCAGTTCAAGATCATTTTTACAAAGATAAACTTCTTTTGGGAAGCAATTGGAACATCCCACTTCTTCTTCAAACATCAAAAGCAATTCTTCAAACTCCAGGAGTTAAAAATACCGACGTGATACCAACAGCCGTAACAAGTAATGACACATCAAGAGCTCCAGCAGAAACTCTTACGAGACAACCTGCGAGTAATAACGATGTCATCAGAAGAAGCGACATGTATAATCCTCGCTACTACGATTACTTTAATGGGTACTCATATGATCGAGGTAACATCTACACCTATGACAGAGGCTTGAGATCTTACTACGATAACGGGTACGATTTTAGAACAATTGATTACTAATTATTTTTAGCTGGAAATTTGCAAGAAGGGATTTCTTTAACAAGAGTCTTCTGCATCTTCTCTCTTCTTGCATCATATTTCCTACCTGATTTAAGCGGAGACCAATAAGAATTAGAACTTGGAATTCCGGAGGAAATATTTTTTTCTAAAATTTTAACAGCGCAAGAGGCATTTACAAATGGATTTAAAATTGATTTTCGAGAATCTCCTATAAACTCTGGATGAGTATGGTGATTTGTTTTGATTTGCCTGGAGGAAGGGTGCCCTATTGAAACGTCTCTCTCATAATTTATTTCACGGCACCCGTAATTAAAATAATCATTCTCATCAAGCTGAAACAACCCTGAGCTGTGAGCTTTATAAGGCTTTCCTGCGACCTTTGGAAAAGCTTTAGATCGAGGTCGGTATTTTTGCTCAAAACTTTCAAGAGTTTCTATTCGAGGATCTGCATCCGTTTCTACGATAGCTAAAGCTTTAAAAAATTTTGCTATAAAACGAGCCTTTTTCTGGGGAGAATCGTAAGAAGAAAGATCATAACAAACCTTTTCGAATTGATGAAATTGATCTAACAGATCTCTATGATCATCTAGTATCAACGCCACGATAAAAGCTTCATAATCTTTGCTCCACCCACGCTTCATGTAAGGTAATAATTCTTCGTTATCTAAAGAAAGAAACTTTCTTACAGTATCTTCATGATTATCTTTACGAGCCTTCGGCTTTACTTGCGCTTCAGGTTGAGATTGATCATGCGTTTTTTGTGGTGGTTGAGTTTCCTGAACCTGAGGATTTTTTTGAGGTGGTGGATTCATAGGGGGTCTTACAACGACAGGAGGTGAAGAGGGAGAAGGCGTTAAAGTGGGTGTAGGCATTGAAGGTTTCGTGGCAGGAGGAGTGACGGGAGGAGTAGCAGGTGGAGTAAAAGGAAGAGGCAAAACAGCAGGGGAAGGAACGTGTTTCTCTGTTACTATTTTTTCTTTTTCTTGAGTGGGTGCCGGCAAATCTGGGGAAGCTGTAGGTTTTTCATTTTCTTGAGGTTTAACAGTATCTATTTTTGGTAAATCTCTTTGCGCTTCTCGAGGCACTTCTTTTTTTAAATTTTTGTATCTATAAAAATCATTTAAGCTAACAATACCTAGAGGATGATTAAGCATTAAGAAGTTTTTATTCTCCTCGTTGCGACAACCAATATCCAAATGATTATCACTCACTAAAAAATTAAGTTTTCGTAAAATATCAAGAATTTTTTTCTTGGGTGTTTCAAAAGAAGATACTTTTTCAGTTTCCAAAATATTTGCAATATCAGAGGAATTCATCGGAAGGGATTTACCATTCGACTCCTCAACGTAGTAAGAAAAAAGCTTTTCAGTCGTCAGGCTAGTGAGCTGAAACAATAAACTAGAGAATTGTTTTTTAGCAGGCTCAAAAGAACCTGCAGGTCGATCTGTCTCGTTGTAAACTCTTAAACTCGAAATCATTGATTTGTGTCGATCTTTTGCACTTAATCTTGGTTGAGAATTTTGTCGCAAATTTTCAAGTATGGCTTCAAACGCTTTTTGCTCAAAATCCCTGCATCCGTAATCTTTTAATAAATTTACAGTAAATAACTGTAGCTGTTTTCGTTCCTGATACTCAGCCTGTTTTTCCGCCTTTCCATAAACACCATCATTTTTATTTGTATTCTGAGAACTTTCATGAGTCTGAGAATATCCTTGCTGAAGGACAAAAAATAAAAATGAAAACACTAAAGGCGCTTTCATACTTAATATTTTAACCCCAAAAACACCTTAAGTGCTTGAAATATATGTGTTTTTTGCCTTTTAAAGAGCCTAATTTTTAGACATCTGAACAAAGATTCTTCGACCTTAGCTTTATGATCCGCCTCTCTAACGATATAAGTAGGGTCATGGCAAAAAAACAAAAAACCAAAAACCGAAAAAAAAGCGTTCGTTACAGAGCAAAACTTAAGAAAAAAATGTCCAAAGCTCGAAAAAGACAAACTCGAGCCTAGACTAGGCGGCATCTTTTTCAAGACCCTCCCCAAATAATGCTTCATTTACAGCCTGGGGCGAACGTGCGTTAAGGGGAACTTTTGCAAAATAGACTTCATGTCCTACTTCTGCAAAAGCGTAAATTTCGCCTCCAATGTTTTGATAAAGAACAGGCACCGTAGATTTTTGTTGAACTGTTTGTTTTTTCGTTTTTTTGGTACAAGCTTTCTTTTTCATATATATATCCTCCTTGAGAGCTCCATGCTTCTATGATTCCATTCGGATAGAGGATCAAAAAGTGAAGCAAATTCCTGACGCGATCGAAAAAAGAGATATTCTTCATGGACGCAAAAAATTGTCGCCCCAGCAAAAAGAACTTATTGGTCTTTCGTTAAAAGATGCTGGATGGGCCTCTGATGCGATAGATTTTTTGACAGAAAACAAAACTGAGCTCGAAAATATAAAAAAAGTCATAATCGAAGAAGGTAATGTTTTTCTTCTCCTTAAAATTTTCCGTATCCTTAATGAGGAAAATCAATCGGAGCTCCTTCAAGCAACCGCTAATGCCGAAGCCCAAGGAAAAATCCGCTATGCTCTTAAAGGCTATGAAAAGCTTGGAAGAACAGAAAAATACGAAGCATTAAAATCCTCCATTTCAGAAGATGGAGATATGAAATCGTCTTTGAATAGCGTTTTTATTCCTAAAAGCGAAGAAGAACGCGAAGAAGAAGTCGACGAATAAAACTTTAAAATCTAAGACCCTCCTTATAAAGGAAATCGATTATGGCCCCAAAACAAAAAAATTTAAAACCTAAAGAGAAAAGAAACTTTTCAACTCTTGCAAAAATAAGCTTCTTTATTGCAATTATATTGATTCTTGCAACTTTTTTAGAAGAATCCTCTGGAATTGAAAAAAAAACTTACTCTGAAATCAAACAAGCTGTTCGTGATGGAAAAATAAAAAAAATTTGGATGAATAATGAAATCCTAGGAGCTGAGTTAAACGATTCTA
This sequence comes from uncultured Bacteriovoracaceae bacterium, assembly GCA_964407615.1. GTDB lineage: Bacteria > Bdellovibrionota > UBA2428 > UBA2428 > UBA2428 > CANIGN01. The sequence continues at coordinate 9,201 of CAYOWH010000054.1, forward strand.
AGAACACTCAATGGATCGCAGAAAGAATTGGAGAAGACCAAAGCCTCATTCCTCTTCTTGAAGAAAAAAATGTAACCTATGAATCAAGGTTCCAAAATAATTGGCTCAAGGATTTTTTACTCTCTTGGGTTCTTCCTATTGTTTTTTTAATTTTTATCACGCAGTTCTTTTTTTCGAGAATGTTCAAACAAGGTGCCTCCACTGGAATTATGTCTTTTGGTAAAAGTAGGGCCAAACTCGTTGAACAAGACCCTCAGTCAAAAACAACGTTTGCAAATGTTGCGGGCTACGATGAAGTCAAAGAAGAATTACAAGAAATCATAAGCTTTCTCAAAAGCCCCGAGAAATATTTAGCAATCGGAGGAAAAATCCCCAAAGGTGTTCTCCTTATGGGTCCTCCAGGTACAGGTAAGACTTTGATTGCACGTGCTGTTGCAGGAGAGGCAAACGTTAGTTTTTTTCAAATTTCAGGATCTGATTTTGTTGAAATGTTTGTAGGTGTCGGCGCAGCTCGTGTCAGAGATCTTTTTGCAGAGGCTCAAAAAAAAGCTCCCTGTATTGTCTTCATTGATGAACTCGATGCTGTTGCAAAATCTCGTGGAGCGGGAGTCCTCTCCACAAACGACGAACGCGAAAGCACTCTGAACCAAATTTTAGTTGAAATGGATGGTTTTGATAATCACTCAGGGGTGATCATTATGGCTGCAACCAACAGACCTGAGGTTCTAGACCCCGCAATCTTAAGACCGGGGCGCTTTGATCGACAAATTCTCGTAGATCGTCCCACTCTCAAGGGACGTGAAGAAATCCTAAAAGTTCATGCAAGCCGAGTAAAACTTGAAGACAACATTGATTTTAAAGAAATTGCCTCTCGCACACCCATGTTTTCAGGTGCCGATTTGGCAAATCTCGTAAACGAAGCGGCTCTTCTTGCTGTTCGAAGAAGTTTAACAAAAGTTCCTCGAGCCTGTTTTGAAGATGCGATTGACCGAATTATTGCTGGCCTTGCAACTAAGAGCAGAGTTCTTCCCGAATCAGAAAAGAAGACTGTTGCCTATCACGAAGTAGGCCATGCGGTTGTCGCACACCTGAGCCAATCTCAGGACCGAGTTCATCGCATTTCAATTATTCCTCGAAGCAGCGGCGCACTGGGCTTCACAATGCACATACCCGAAGAAGAAAGGCATCTTTTAACTGACAAACAGCTGAAAATAAAAATTCGCACACTCCTTGGCGGTCGTGCTGCTGAACATGTTTTCTTAGGAGAAATTACCACAGGTGCTCATGATGATTTAAAAAGAGCCAGTGAAATAATAAGAAGAATGATTTCAGAATTCGGAATGAGTCAAAGCCTGGGGCTTGTTTCTCTTGGACTTCAAAATCAAATGTATCAAGGTAACCCTTTTATTAAAAATGAATATGCTTCTGTTTCAGAAAAAGTTTCTCAAGCAATCGATGATGAAAGTCGAAAAATTCTAGAAGAAGAATTCGCAAATGCTTGCAAAATTTTAAACGAAAACCGAACTCTTGTAGAAAAGATGACTCGTGTCCTTTTAGAAAAAGAAACAATCGAGCATGACGAAATAGCTCGTTTTTTTGATGAATCACAAAATTTTGAGGAAAAAGAATTACCTAAAGAACCCGAAGCTCACGCTTAAAATCGCAAGCTTTTGTTTAAAAGCTGTACACTTAGATTGCGTATAAGCTTTTGATTTTATTAAAAACCCCCTTTGCTCGCGTGTCGGCACGCTCCCTGCAATTCATCCCTTACTATGGAAAGAGTTTTCAGCTACTTATCCACATTTGTCACTGTTGTTATTCTTTCCGCTTGTACAAAACAACCTTCTCTTTACCAATGTGGTGAGTTTATGTGCTCTGATGGAGCAATTATTAAGTGGAACCAAGAAACTGTTAGCTTTGTTTTTGATTCATCGGTACCCGAAACACTCCGAGAAATTATGAGCGAAGCTTCTATGACCTACGATGATGTTATATTGGATACAAAACTCTCTATAAACCCAAGCAACATAAGTGCTCCTTCCTACAGAAGCGACTACACTTCTCTAAACGGTGATGGCATAAATGGAATTTATTATGTTTCTGGAGAATGGCCATGGACCAATAAAATTCCAGGTTCTTTAGCCGTCACCCTTACTCGCTACTCGAATGAAGGAATTATAGAAGCTGACATATTTATCAAACAAAATGCACTTGGCGATCCCTCAAGAGCAAGTTCTTCAACTCAGTACTATTACAAATATCTTTGTGCCCATGAATTGGGACATGCTTTAGGTCGTTCTCATAGTACAAACAAAGAATCACTCATGTATCCCTCAATAAATTTTTATCCTCAAACGGAAACAAACTCTAAGGGATTTTTCTCAATTTTTGATCTAAAAATTTTTGATGAAGCCTACTCTGTCAATCTAAGCACCTAAAACCTATATAGTTTTCTAAAGGTTGACTTATCCAAAAGCAACACCACCTTATTCTTAAGGAGTGTTAAATGCTAAAAATAGAAAAATTAACCGCTCTTTCTCAGCAAAGCATTGCAGAGGCTCATGCATTAGCTGAACAAAAAAAGAATCCAAGCGTTGAGCCTATCCACCTACTCAGCTCTTTAATTGAAGAAAAAGAGCCCATTTCATCGCTTTTAAAAAATTTAAATCTTCACAAATCTCTTTCTTCATTTGTTAAAATTCATATTTCAAAACTTCCCTCTGTTGAGGGAACAAGCGAACAACACACAAACATCTCGCAAAACCTCCAAAAATTATTTTCTATCGCTGAAGGAATTTCAAAAAAATGGGGCGATAGCTTTATTGCTCTTGAGCACCTATTCCTTTCTCTTCTGGATAAAGACTGCAATCTTTCACAAGAACTACAAAAAATAGGGCTTTCTCCATTAACAATCGAACAAGAATTAAAAAAAATTCGAGGCTCGCAAAAAGCAGACGATCCTCACAGTGAAGAAAAATATCAAGCTCTAAAAAAATACTCTCGTGATCTAACGGAATTGGCAAAAGATGGAAAGCTTGACCCCGTCATTGGACGAGATGAAGAAATCAGACGAGTTATTCAGGTTCTCTCTCGCAGAACAAAAAACAATCCTGTTTTGATCGGGGAGCCAGGAGTGGGCAAAACAGCACTTGCCGAAGGCCTTGCTCAAAGAATTATTGCTGGTGACATCCCTGAAACGCTTCGAGATAAAAAAGTTTTGTCTCTGGATTTAGGAGCAATGATTGCAGGGGCGAAATTTCGTGGTGAATTTGAAGAACGATTAAAGGCTTTCATAAAAGAAGTTCAAAGCACAAATGGAGAAATTATTTTATTTATTGATGAACTTCATACTCTTATAGGTGCTGGGAAAAGCGACGGCGCAATGGACGCAGGAAATCTTCTCAAGCCCGCTCTTGCTCGAGGAGAGCTTAGATGCGTTGGAGCGACAACACTTAACGAATACAAAAAATATGTCGAGAAAGACCCTGCTCTTGAAAGAAGATTTCAACAAGTTTTTGTAGGCGAGCCAAGTGTTGAAGATACAGTGTCTATTTTGAGAGGGCTCAAAGAAAAATACGAAATTCACCATGGAGTACACATTCAAGACAATGCTCTTGTTGCCGCAGCTCAGTTATCTCATAGATACATTTCAGACCGCTTTCTTCCAGATAAAGCAATTGATTTAATTGATGAAGCCGCCTCTAAAATTCGCATCGAAATAGATTCTATGCCTGTTGAGATAGACGAAAAGATACGTACTCTCACACAAAAAGAAATCGAGAGAGAAGCTCTCAAAAAAGAAAGCGATCCCGCAAGTAAAGAACGTTTTCAAAAAATAGAAAAGGAAATTCAAAGTGAAAAAGCAATTATTACTGAATTAAAAAGCAAATGGGAAAAAGAAAAAAACACAATTCTTGCCGTTGCCCATATTCAAGAAGAAATTGAAAAACTCAATAAAGACCTGGAAGCAGCTGAAAGAGAAGGCCGACTTGGAGAGGCTGCAGAATTAAAATATGGAAAAATTCCTGAAAAAAATAAAAACATGCTTCAAGCTCAACAAGATCTAGCAGAAATGCAAAAATCTTCTCGTATGTTAAGCGAAGAAGTAACGCCAAACGATATTGCTTCTGTTGTTTCGAAGTGGACGGGCATTCCCCTTGATCGCCTTGAGCAAGGTGAAAACCAAAAGTTACTCAAGCTTGAAGAGCTGTTGAAAAAAAGAGTCTGTGGCCAAGAACAAGCCCTCAATGCTGTTTCTGATGCAGTTCGATTATCAAGAAGCGGACTTAAAGATCCGCACAAACCAATTGGTGTTTTTCTTTTTTTAGGTCCTACGGGTGTTGGAAAAACAGAAACAGCGAAATCACTTGCGGAAGTTCTTTTTGATAGCGAACAAAATATGATTCGCTTGGATATGAGCGAGTATATGGAAAAACATTCTGTCGCAAGGCTCATTGGTGCCCCTCCAGGATATGTAGGATATGAAGAAGGAGGTCAACTCACAGAAGCTATTCGAAGAAGACCTTACTCTGTCATACTTTTTGATGAGATTGAAAAAGCTCACCCTGATGTTCTCAATACGCTGCTTCAAGTTTTTGATGATGGTCGACTCACAGATGGGCAAGGAAGAACTGTAGATTTTAGAAATACTCTTTTGATTATGACAAGCAACATGGGCGCTGAAGAAATAAGAACTCAAAAACTTACTTCTAATGATCTCGCAGACTATTTAAAAAAATATCTTCGCCCAGAATTTATTAACAGAATAGATGAAATGATTATTTTTAACTCTTTAGCTCTTGAACTTATTAGGCAAGTTGTTGATGTCCAAATTCATAATCTTAATAAAATTATGAAAGAGAAAAACATCACTGTTGAACTCAATGATGAAGCTAAAAATTATCTTGCAGATCTTGGGTATTCTGCAGAATTCGGGGCTCGACCTCTTAAAAGAGTGATCTACCGAGAAATCCAGGTTCCTCTTTCAAAGAAATTTCTTGAGGGCCAATTTAAGTCAGGAGACAAGATTTCTCTCAAGCTCTCTTCCTATAAAGGTTCAAAAAATTTAGCTTTTGAAAAAGCAAATTAGAGAACGTTTGGCTTTCGAGGCTGAGACAAGGTAACGGCTAATTTTGCAAAAAAGTCACCCATTTCTTGCTGAGAAGGGAACTTGTCGGTTCCCATACAACCTGGCGATAAAAGTACTACATCACCGGACCGAGATTTTTGATAAGCAAGCAAAGTGGCTTCTTCAAGTGTTCCCACTAAAAACGTTTCTGTGTAGTCTCCCAAAAAACGATTGATCTTCTCTTTACTTTCTCCCGTGATAATCAAGTTTTTCACACGTAATCGTATATGAGGAGCAAGGGGCGAAAAATTTACTTCTTTATCTTTTCCACCCATAATTAAAATTACAGGTTCTACAAAAGATCCGAGAGTACGAATAACGGCTGCAGGATTCGTCGCATAAGCATCTGAATAAAAAGCTACATCATTGATTCGCTTCACAAACTGAACTCGGTGAGGGAGCGCTTTCAATTCAAGAATTGTTTTTTGAATTGCATCAGGCTTCACACCCAAATTCAAAGCTGCCAAAGAAGCTGCCATTAAATTTTCACGATTATGAAAACCTCGCATTTTTAATTGGCTAATATCTAATTCAACAAGTTGATTATCATTCCATCGAACAGAAATTTTATTTTTTTGGCACCAAGCTCCTTCAAAGCCAGAAGGGATTTCTTGCATTCCAAAAAGGTAAGTTTTGCCTTGAAGATTTTGCACAAATGAAACCACTGTATTGTCTTGAGAATTAAAAACAACCCATGTATCAGAATCAGCATTCTTAAGAACTTCCCGATTGGCTTGAAAATAATTTTCGATATTTGGATAACGATCCGTCATGTCTTCTGCCAAATTCAAAAATAAAATTCCTTTGGGCTTAAAGGTTCTTGTTCCCTCTAGCTGCTGTGGAGAACATGCCGCAATTATATAATCAGGAGCCGTACTTTCATTAAGCACTGCGCTCAGGGGGCGATCAATATTTGCAAAAGCTCCCACATTTTGTTTTTCAAGAATTAATTTGAGAATTTGAGCTGTTGTGCTTTTTCCATTTGTTCCCACAACGGCAACCATATTTGCAGAAGAATGTAGAGAAACAAATTCCAACTCTGAAACAACAGGGATGTTCATATTGCGAGCGGCATCAAGCTCACGAAGATCAATAGGAAATCCATCGCAGACAACCACCATTGCTGACGATTGAAAAATTCTTAGGTCTATGGGACCAAATTCAAATTCAACAGCAAGCCCTTCAAAAATAGCTCTTGCTTGTTCATGCTTATCTTCGGGTAGACCCGGCAAAACAATTCTTGCTATTCCTTGATTTCTTAAAACGAATCGAGAGATCTCCAACGCGTTTTGTTCTGCACCCAAAATACTAAAAACTTTTCCGTTTAATCCTT
>CAYOWH010000055.1:0-15407 GCA_964407615.1 uncultured Bacteriovoracaceae bacterium
AGTTAAATTAATTTAATTAAATCTTAAACAGATTTCCAAATACGAGACACTTCATCCCAGTTCACGGTATTCCACCAAGCCGCGATGTAGTCTGGCCTCTTATTTTGGTACTTCAAATAGTAGGCATGTTCCCACACATCGAGGCCCAAAAGTGGGGTACCTTTAACTTCAGCAATATCCATCAAAGGATTATCTTGATTGGGAGTTGAGGAAACAACCAGTTTTCCCTCTGCTGTTTTCACAAGCCAGGCCCAACCCGATCCAAAACGAGTGGCACCCGCTGTAGAAAAAGCGTCCTTAAATTTATCAAAACTTCCCCATGTTGAAGTAATGGCATTTGCTAATTCACCCTCTGGGGTTGCACCTTTTTTTGGACCCATCGTTTTCCAAAAAAGTGAGTGATTATAATGACCGCCGCCATTATTTCTCACAGCCACTGGAAATTTAGAAATATCAGCCATGAGCTTTTCAAGAGTCCACTCAGCTGCTGGATTCCCCTCAAGCGCTTTATTGAGGTTTGTGACATAAGCGTTGTGATGCTTTGTATGGTGGATCTCCATCGTTTGAGCATCGATCCAAGGTTCAAGAGCATTGTACGAATAACTTAATTCTGGAAGTTTGAAGGCCATAAGAATCTCCTATTTACTATATTTATTTTTTCTTTTTTCTAATCTTTTTCTTAATGATTTTTTTAGTATTCTTTTTTTTCTTCGTACTTGCAGGAGATCTCTCAGAGGAATTTGACTTTGAAGCATTTGCTTGAGTTGACTCTTGTTGAACAGAAGCCGGTGCAATAGAAGGCGCTGAATCAGAGACAGGCACTTCAGTCACAGGAAGTGAGTCTTGAGCAAAAACAACAATCGTAAAAAGAGAGAGCAATAAAATAATTTTTTTCATAATTTCTCCTTGTGAATGATTCTATTGAGAATGAACTCTAGGTCAATTCAGCGAAAAACTTTTTGACAAAAAGCCCTAAGTGTCTAGAACTCACACACTCTACACGCATTTAAACCATTTAAATTCAATAACTTACGTCCATAGGCATTAGGAACAAAAATTGCTCATGTTTGGTTCAAGCGGGCGCACATGGAACGTAAAGCTGAAATCGCCGACCACTTTCGACGTCGTTCAATTGCTCAAGGGCAAGACGGAAACTTTGGGGCACTTTTTACTCATCACCTCAGATTACGAAATATATTCGCGGGCCTTTGCTCTCTGATCGACAATCCGAATCTAAGTTTTTTACTCGAAGGAGCAACGGGTACTGGCAAAGATCGAATCGTTCAAGAGTTTGTACGGCTCGAAAATGTTTACCGTAAACTTCTTGGAGTTGAAGAAGCTCGATTTTGCAAAGTAAGCCCCGAAGCTCGTGAAGATGTACTTAAAACACTTGGCAGACAAAATCCCCACGAAACTCTCGATCAAAATGTCATTTTCTATTTCACTGCACTTGAATCATTTAGCCTCGCAGAGCAAGAACTTCTCTCTGAAATTCTCAAGTTGCAAGATCTCAGAGAACAGCCCTATCGCCTGATTTTTGGTTGCCAAGAAAGCCTTGCCTTTATGGTTCAAAGAGGAAAAATTCTCTTTGATATCGTTCAATCCTTGCGGCTCTATTCCTTTTCTCTTCCACGACTCAAAGACCGGCACGAAGACTTTTCTCATCTTATTGGTGATTTTATTTTTCGATACACCAACAAACGAGATTACATTCGCCATGAAGCTCTCGAAAAATTCCTCAAGCTCGAATATCCCTATAATCTCGACTCCTTAGCAGGGGTTGTCCGCAAAGCACTCGCTCTCAACCCCCACCCCTCTCAATGGAGCGCCCACTTTATAGAGAGCATATATCCACACTCAAAGCCGGAGAGGACAGAGAAAATTTTGGACTTCAACCCCGGCCTTCGCTATCAATAAAGGCCACGCGATGAACCTTATTCACCTATCTCGATCCGAGCTCAAACAACTTATCACATCTTGGAACGAACCCTCCTTTCGAGCAGACCAAATATTTGAGTGGATTTGGAACAAAGGAATTTATGATTTTGCTCAAATGAGTAATCTAAGCAAAAGTTTTCGCGAAAAATTAATTGCTGAATGCACTCTGAACGTTCCTAAAATTGTTTTTGAACAAAAAAGTTCAGATGGAACCATCAAATACCTCATTCAACTTGAAGACGGAAAAACTGTTGAAAGCGTTTGGATCCCACGCGAAGACCAGGGCCGAGTCACAGTTTGCATCTCAACCCAAGTTGGCTGCCGAATGGGCTGTACGTTTTGCTTAACAGCTCAACAAAAAACTGAACGAAACCTTAGTGCAGGCGAAATTGCCTCTCAGCTTCTTCTACTTCCCAATCGTGAAAAAATTACAAACGTTGTGGTGATGGGTATGGGAGAACCCTTTGATAATTACGATCATCTCATGGGCGCTCTCTCAACAATCACAGATCAAAAAGGATTAAGCATCGGAGCGTCTCACGTCACCGTCTCAACGAGTGGCCTCATTCCTGCCATTGAAAGATTTGTTCAAGAATCCAAATGCAAATTAGCTGTTTCGCTCAATGCGCCTAATAATGAAATTCGCTCTCAGATCATGCCTATTAACCGTGCTTACCCGGTTGAAAAACTTCTCGATTGTATGAAACGAATTTCGGCGCCAACCTATCCTCGAAAAATTCGAAGAAATTTTGGAATTACTTTTGAATATATTTTAATGAAAGATTTCAACGACGCTCCTGAGCATGCTCTAGAACTTGTAAAAATTCTAAAAGGAATTCCCTGTAAGATAAATCTTCTTCAATACAACGAAAATCCCAACACTCCTTTCAAGCGACCCAGCGAGGAATCTGTTCTTGAATTTCAAAAAATTCTTCGTAAACATGGGCTTTTAAATTTCTTAAGACGTTCTCGAGGAAGAGATATCTCAGCAGCCTGCGGCCAACTCGCGTCGCTTAACAAAAGACAAAGTATTGGGGCACACGCTTAAAAAGCCATATGAAATTTTCGCTCGCAACTGTCAGCGATCTTAATTCAGAAGGTTGGGGAGTTGTTCGAACTGAAGCAGGAGAAGTTGTTTTTGTCCCAGGCGCTTGGCCTGGTGATCAAATTGAATTCAGTATTCAAAGCAGAGGTAAATTTTCGCTTGGAAAACTCGAAAAAATTATTACTAGATCCTCTGCTCATCGGGAAAATAATTGTCCCTCTCGAGATGCACAGACTCAGCGATGTGTCGCCTGCCCGTGGGTAGGAATCCATTACAGCAAGCAACTTGAAGCCAAAAATAAAAGGTTAAATTCGCTCATGAAGCGATTTAAAGTTCAACCAAAAGAAACTTTTCCTATTTTGCCCTCACCTCAAGAATTTCACTATCGAAACAGAGTCAAACTTCACCAAGAAAACCATCAGCTTGGATACAAAGACCCTATAAGTTTAAAGTTTACTCCGCTTTCAGAGTGCCTTGCCGTAGAAGAGTGGATTAATTTAGAAATAAAAAACTTTAAAAATAGAGACCCCTCTGAATCAAAAGAAATCTGGATTCAAAAAGGAAATGCCGGAGAATTTAACCAAGGTAACTCCGGCCAAAACGCACAAATCAAAGAAATTCTTAAAAAGGAATTAAAAACATTTCCTAAATCTTCTTTTCTTGAATTGTTTTGTGGAAGTGGAAACTTTAGTGAAGTTATCCAAGAGTTTTCCACAACTCTTGCTTGTATTGAAGGGAACGAAGAAGCACTAAAAAAAATCAAAGTCCAAATAAAGTTGAAAAATTGGACAAACACAGAAACAAGCTGTCTAAATTTATATTCAAATAAATCACTTTCTAAAATCATCCAAAAAAATTCTGGGGCTGAAAGGCTTTTTCTCGATCCACCACGAAGTGGATATAAGGATCTTTGTCATTTGGTAGATAAAATGCCAGATCTTAAAAGCATTTTCTATCTTTCATGTGACCCGATGACATTTTTTAGAGATATTAGCAAACTATCCTCTCAATGGTCTTTTGAAAAACTCTATTCTTTCGATATGTTTCCGCACACTCCTCACATCGAAGTTATGGGAGTTTTTCAATACAACGAAAGCCTATAGACTCTTGCTTTTGATCTTCAATTTTTTTCACAATCGATTCTTTTTCAATCTTTACTTTTGTTAAAAAGTCCTGTGGTTTTAAATTTTCTTTCTCTGCATATTTATTAATCACAGGTAGAAGTTTTAAATAAGTTGATAAACTCAAAATAGCTGCGTTATTCCATTTTACATTTTGCAGAGATTTTAACTGAGGATATTTTTTTGAACACTCTGTGACCCATGAGAAATATAAATCTCGATTTTGAAGAGGTTTTTTTTCATAAAACTCTTCTCCTCTTTTTGTAATCTCATGAATAAATGCATGTAACTCATAATCACTTTTCTCTTCTGCTTCGAGTTCCGCTAAAGTTTTCCGCTTGTTTTCCACATGCTTACTTTTTTCTATAAAATCTCGAGCCACTTTATATGAAAACCAAGTTGCAAAAGCTTCATTAAAATCTCCCTGATCATCGAAATAAAAATTTAAATGGACCAACTCATGAAAAAGAGTATCGATCAATAATGAATCTCGCGCCAAAAGATTAGAGGTTAATGGATCGTCAAACCAACCAATGCCAGAAAAAGCAATTGCTTTTCTTTGGTACACATCATATTCATCAGAGAGCTCCTGACTCAAAGCTTGAGCATCTTCTTCATCAAAAAATCCTTTATACGGAAAAGCCCCTACAATCGGAAATTCGAATTTTTTTATTTCTAGTCGATCTTTTTTTGCAGCAATAACAATCTTTGTTACCCAATCTCTATTAAGTTCTATATATTTTCTGTAAGAAGCACCAACCTTCATACCTAAAACGTTTTGAGCGTAGTGAAGAATTTCCTGACTTAACTTTAGAGGGCGAATGAGATTTTGAGAAGTAAGAGGATTTTCAATTATCTTCTCCACTTTTTGAGCATTTAATAGAAGAGAACCCTGTTTAAATCCTTGCTTGAATGCATAGTGAATAAGGCTTTCAGCAGCAAAAAGAGGAACACCCATAAAGAACAAAAAGAAAAGCCTCATAGGTCAATTGTAGATCCAAGCTCTTTCTTCGGATAGTCTGGAAATGTGCGTCGCTCGGATCGATATTTATTTTTTTCACTCGTCAATTCCACTTTAAGTGGCGTTGTTTTGGCGCTTGTTCTCCTTGTCAGTCTTCAGGTTGTCCGTCTTGGAGGCCTCATAATTAAAACGGGTGGAGACCTTTCAATTATCTCAAAATTTTTTGGTGGTTTGAGTCTAAGTTTTACACCTATCATTCTCCCCATTGCCTTTATTTTTAGCAGTCTTACTGTTTTTGGAAGAATGAGCAGCGATCGAGAACTGATCGCTCTTCAAGGTCTTGGATACTCTCCTTGGCAAATAATGCGTCCTTGCTATCGAGCAGCTTTTATATTGTCTGTCCTTACTCTTATTTGTGCTTTATATGTTGGCCCCTTGGGTAATCGTCTTTTTGAGATGTCAATCGACGAAGCGCTTTCAAAAAAAGGTGCGAGTGCTCTTAAAGCAGGTACTTTTACGGAAGATTTCTTAGATTATGTCATCTACATTGGAGAATCCAAAGGAGATAATCGCTTTAAAAAAATCTTCATCTATGAATCTAATCCTAATTTTAATTTGGGTTGGGTTATGAGTGCAAAAGAAGCTCAGTGGAATCCTGCAAATGCTAGTGGTTGGGCAAGCATGCAGCTTTTTGAAGGTACTCTGGTATCAAAAAATTTAGAGGAAAATCTCATCTGGCGAATTTCATTTGATGAATCAAAGCTGAATGCTGATTTTCGATATGCTGAGGGCAAAAGTAGAGATTCCATGGAAAGCCAAGACCTCAAGGGACTTCTAAAAAAAAGGGCCCATCCCCCTGTTGAAATTTCTAGGGTAAGGATGCTCTGGATAGAGATTGCACGCAGATTTCTTATAAGTCTCTCCATTTTTTTCTTTGTTCCTTTATGTTTTATTCTATGTCTTAGAAATCAACGAACGGCACAAAGTCGCACAATCCTCACGGGGGTTCTTTTAGCAATGTTTTACTGGGGTATTTATTCCACTCTCGTTAGCTGGGCTACGAGTAGCTCATCAACATGGCTTCATCACGAGATCTTTATGTGGATTCTTGTATCCATTCCAAACTTAGCCATTGGATCTTTGGCTTTATTTCTTATTAGAAAGAAATTTAGAAAAGGATATTGAAAATGAAAAAATTTTTATTGATTTCTAGTTTCCTTATAACGTTCAATTCTTTTTCAAAAACTACTTCAAAAAAAAATAGCCCTGCTAAAGTAAAAAAATCTCCTAGCACTACGAATGAATGGCCAGTTGAACTTAAAGCTGAAATGTCAGGAAACCTTGTTATCAAAGACAAGCACCCCATCCTTCATATAAACCTTGTGAAAGAAGACGAAGTAACTATTAAAGTTTTAGCAAAAAGCTTTGCAGCAGATCCTGCTGTGTGGAAATTTTCAGTTCGCACACGAGCTGGTAAAAACGTAAAAATTGACTATGATGCTGCATCAAAAGTTTGGTTTTTCAAACGAGAAGAATCTAAACAATACACTGTATTTGTTTCAAAAAGAAAAAATAACATCGAAAGCATACCTTGGCTTTGGTTTGAAATTTAAAACATCAAAAAATTAATACTGAAGACGTGGTAAAGACTGAATAACTTTTCTTTGCTCCTGCCACTGCCTAAGAGCATTATTTCGTGCACGCTTCATTTCTTTTATCTTTCGTTTACATGTGTAGACAAGAGTTCTTTCAGATCGATCCATCTTGGCTTTTCCCTCAGCCTTCATTCTTTCAAGTTCCTCTCGAAGGGCCTGAAGTCTTTCAGCTATTTGCAAAACTTCCATTCTTTTTTTCACAAGAGTTGCAATGTCTAAACCTTTTTGCTCGAGTTTTTGCTCGGCAACTTCCATCCTAGCAAAACGAATTTTCTCTTCATCAACACGTATCAGCCCATGAGCAAGTCCCAATCTCGAAAGAACAAAAATAATCCACTTAGAAGGATCCCAGGCATACCATGCCGGACCATTCCGGTAATCAGCCTGAAAACGATGGTGGTAATTGTGATAACCTTCACCAAAAGTTAAAATAGACAAAAACCAATTATCTCTTGCGGTGTTATTTACAGAATAAGGCCTCGTTCCCAAAACATGCGCCACAGAATTAATCATAAAAGTGCAGTGACCTGAACAAAGTAAGCGCAAAATTGCTCCCACATATAGCCCCGCAAAAGCTGAACCCATCAAATATCCCACAAACATAGGAATTAAAAATCCAACAAGTATTGCGAGAGGCAAATAGAAACGATGTTGAAGTTGAATCAAAGAATCTTTTTGCAAATCAGGTGGTGTTTTCTTTTCAATCCCTCTAGCGTCTTTATGAAACATCCAAAAAAAATGCGCGTACCAAAAACCCTTATTAATTGAGTAGGGATCTTGGTCTGTATCAACTTCACGATGATGAACTCGATGATCACGTGCCCAAACCAGAGCAGAGTTTTGAAAAGCTCCTGCACCTGCAAACAAGATAAGCGCTTTCACAGCAGGATGAGCTTCAAAAGCCTTGTGAGAAATAAAACGATGATAACCAACAGTGATAGATAAGCAATCAATCGAATAATGAATAATCGCGTAAATAATGATCGGCCAAAAAAACACATGCTCTGATTGAGCCTTTGAAAAAAACAAAAGCGCCGAGAAAGGCAGGCCTAAGAGGTAAGCGATTGTGATCCAATTGATATCGCGTTTTTCAACAGATTCTTCACTGTAAGACATACATATATTTTCGCTCCAAAACAGCTTTGTGTCGACCTCTCTTTTTAATGAAACTTATACTTTCTAATATTTATTGCTTCAAAGGGCCGGCTCAGCTATTTGATAATTCACATCTTTTGTGGACTCTTAGCTCAGTTGGTAGAGCAGATGACTCTTAATCATCGGGTCGCAGGTTCGATCCCTGCAGGGTCCACCATCGTTTGTTATAATTAATTGAATAAAAAAAATGAAATTACTCATTACAAATATCGCCCGAAATTTAAACAAAGAAGACTTTGAAAAACTTTTCTCAAAGTTCGGTCCTCTTCAAGAATGCACTCTTGTTTTAGATGCCAAGACCCAAAAGTCCAAAGGATTTGGCTTTGTCGTTATAACCGATGAGGCCATGGCTCAAAAAGCTATTGAAATGGTCAATGGTCGTCTTGTGAACGGGCAAAAAATTAAAGTTAAAAAATCACAATAAACCATGAAAAAATACGGCCCGAGTTTTTTAAAGCTTGTTGTATATTTTATATACTCTTTTTTTTCTTATAGACCTTTCATTAGCGCTAGCAATATCGACAACCGTCATTGTCTAGATACTTTAAGATTTGGTTTCTTTGAGAATGTTTCGAGCAAAGATTTTCATTCAGTTGTTTCAAAGCTTACAGACAAACCTTTTCTTAGAAAAAGATCCCTCAGAGAGTATCAGGAAATAATTGAAGACGGAGGCCAGCTTTTTCTTCTAAGTGATAAAAGCGCAGGCTATGGAATCAAACACGACGGGCTTTTAATTTCTGTATTTAAAACTGAAGAAACAAAAGGCCTGGGAAGTCTTGTTGTCAAAAATGCTCTTCTTAACGGTGCCACTTCTTTGATTTGCGCAGATGGTCCTCTCAAGGATTTTTATGAAGGTCATGGATTTGAAGTCACGTCCCGATTCCCCATGACCCCTGAAAACGCTGGTTATACCCTTGAATGGAAAGACGATATTCGCCCCGATATGCTTTTCATGGAACTCAAAAGTTTTAAAAAATCTAAGCCCTTATAATCATTGGGATTTTATTTTTCTAAAGTTCAAAAAGAGCGATTTATCTCGACAAAAGCTACCTCAAAAATCTATATATGTCTGAAGCCAATCTTGGCTGACATAAGAAAGGTAAATCTCAAATGTCTCGAAATTTAAAACTTTTACTTTCAGCTTTTTTCTTTTTTTTAACTACTACATCTTCTCTCTCAGCTTCTTCAAATGTAAAAACAAACTCTATTAACTCAACCTCTTGGAAGATCATGTCTTCCTTAATGTTTGGAGAGGCAACAGTATTTGAAAAAGCTTTAGCAGAAAAAATCGTTCCCGAGATTAACCTCGAAGCATTGCTTGCTCAAAACATGGATCCCGACGCAGACGGAAATTTTAGCAAAGTAACTGCCTCCTCTGAATTTAAAAGATTAGAAGAACTCAACACTCTTTTTAAGGTGCCACAAGAATTCATGGATGTTTACAAAAAGATATCTGAATTTACAAATGTAAGCCACTTCTCACAATTAACCCTCGAAGACAGAAAAATACTTAAAGAAATTAACTCTGATTTCTTAAAAAAAGCTTTTAAAGACCAACTTGCAAATTCTTTACCAAACGAAGCAAATCCCAATTTGAATAGTAAAGGAGAAATTGAATCTTTAACAAGCGCGGTTACGTACGTTAATTCTTATAATGGAGACTGGTTTAAATTTGATGTAAAGAACCTTATCAACAACAACCTTAAGAAAGGTCATAAGAAAGGTATTCTAAAAGTCGTATTTCCAAATGAATCTGTCATTTTATACTCTTGGAATATTGATAGAGGATTCTTTAACCTCGAAGTAGTAGATTATAATTTCGAAATTAGAGAAAGTTCTCTTCTTCAAAGAGTCATCGCAACGGCTGTTGATTTAGAAGATACTTCCAATTCTGAAGATCTAAAATTTGTTGCCTCTTGTCTTCTAAATTCATTTAAACATCTTGTTTCAAATGTTTTAGATATAGTGAATGGCTATTCCTACATTCCAGCAATTGATAAAGAAAATCTTAAAAACTCACTTAATGAATCTCTAAGTTTTGGTCAAAAAACAATAAAAGACCCTGAATACATAAAAATTATAGAAGAAGCTAAAACTCATCTTAAAAATAAATCTCGATTTCAAAACTAAAAATAGTAGTTCAAGCCAATTCTCACACACACCCTCCAGAGAGAAGCCTTTACTTTGCTCTCTGGGGGGGGGTTTATTAGGTAGAGTTAATTTGTTAATTTTAATCCGAAAAATTACAGTGTTACTTTAGTAACCATTCCTTTTTAAAAATAAAAGTAGCTGATCCAATCTCTTTTTAATCTGAGATTTACTTAACTCGCTCCTCGGATCACCCTTTAAAATCGACCGCCCGCAGTTCATTTTTTATCGACAACTTAGCGCTACAAAATATATAAGCTTATTAAAGGCTCCTCTAGACTTTTTCATCTAAGACACTTTTAGAAAAGACATTCAAAAATGAAAAATATTTACAATGGGTTTATTCGAAAAACTTTTTTTGTTTTCCTACAAATTCTTTTTATAAACAATGCCCTAGCCCAAACACATAAAGCAGGCTTTGGATGGATACCTTTTGACGAGCTTGGCACAAGTCGAGATCGATTTGTAAAAGATGAGTTTATTGAAGGTAAGAAAGACGCCATCACTCAACTCGCAATAAACAGTCACTGCATACCTGGAAATTTTGACATCCCTGAGGAAAATTTTGAAATCGTTCAGTACTCTCTTAGCGAAACTAAGGAACCTTTTTTGAATAAACTAGGTCCTGGTATCAAAAACGCTCTCAAGAAGTTAGATGGAAAAAAAGATTCAGAATTAAATATATTTCTCGAAAGCCATGGCGACGTCGGTTGCATGTGGTCTAAAGAGCGCGAAGATACTCATTCCTACAGTTACGATATAATTTTTGATAGAATATTTTCACAACTTACAATCTTTTATGAAAAAAATGGTTTTTTACCAAAAATAAAAATTTTTAATGGGGCTTGTTCAGGCGGAAGCTCTACAAGTGCACTCAGTGCAACTTTAGATGAATTCATTAGAATCCAAAAAAACAATTCCACTTATCCTCTTAAAGAGCGACCTGAGATCATTCTTTTTTTTGGAGCACCTTCCGGAGAAGTAACACGCAAGTTCGAATTTCAAACAGCGCTTCAAGAAGGCTACAACCTAAATATTTTTTTAGACGAAGACGAAAGAATTATAAATTTCTGCTCCATTCCAACAAGCAAGAACTCAAACTCTATTTGGTTTTCTCGAAGTGCCCAGCAAAAAAGGATACTTAAAAAATTGCTTTTATCTAAAATAAATCAAGAAATAGCCTTTTCAATTCGATCTATGTTGTTATCTGACTGGCATAGATCCATTGATATTTTTCAAGAAATTTTTAAAGAATCCTCCCTTCACGACAAAGAGCTACTCTTAAAAACAATGAGCAAAGTTCATGGTCTTCCTAATAGTGAATTTCCTACTGGAGATTTTATGTTGGGAATTGTTAATTTTTTAGGGCTTGAACTCGTTAAAAGTAAGGGATCTGAAAAATTACATGTCGCTAAAATGATACTTGAAGCTCAGGAAGCTAGATTTAGTGGTGACACAACTTCCTGGCCTTTTGATCCTAAAATCTTTAGCTCCGTAATTTCTGAAGTTTTAGAACTTACAGAAAATAAAAACTCTCCTGAAGAAATTAAAGAAGCTGCTTACTTAGTATTATCAAATTATCAAATTTACATAGCAGAACTATCCCGCCAAGAAAAAGAGCTTAAGCGAGCATGGAAACCAAGACCTACTCATAAAGACATCATTGATTAAAAGCTATTATTTATATGGTGGGCCCAGAGGGACTTGAACCCCCGACCAAGAGATTATGAGTCTCCTGCTCTAACCAACTGAGCTATAGGCCCAAAGCTTGTAAGAATTACGAGCTATGCGAGTATAAACTACTTTTGAAAAGGGCTTGAAACAAGCCCCTCTGCTTATACAAAAATAAATCGACAAAGATCAGCCAGTAAAAAACTAGCTTTCAACAAAAGTCTTCAAGCGCTTCGAACGACTGGGGTGACGAAGCTTACGCAAAGCCTTTGCCTCGATTTGTCGAATACGCTCACGTGTGACCGAGAAATCTTGTCCCACTTCTTCCAAAGTGTGATCAGAGTCTTCCCCAATACCAAAACGCATACGAAGTACCTTTTCCTCACGAGGAGTAAGAGTTGCAAGAACTTTTCGTGTTTGCTCAGACAAGTTGAGGTTGATGACCGCTTCACTTGGATTGATCACACTCTTGTCTTCGATGAAATCTCCCAAGTGAGAATCTTCTTCCTCTCCAATAGGCGTTTCCAAAGAAATAGGTTCTTTTGCAATTTTGAGCACTTTTCTAACCTTCTCAACGGGTAATTCCATTTTCGCTGCAATTTCTTCAGGCGTGGGCTCACGACCAATTTCTTGCATCAAATAACGGCTTGTTCGTACAAGCTTGTTAATCGTTTCGATCATGTGCACCGGGATACGAATTGTACGAGCTTGGTCGGCAATGGCGCGAGTAATTGCCTGACGAATCCACCAAGTCGCGTAAGTCGAAAACTTATATCCACGACGATATTCGAATTTATCAACAGCTTTCATGAGACCGATGTTTCCTTCTTGAATCAAATCCAAGAACTGAAGACCACGGTTTGTATATTTTTTTGCAATACTCACAACCAAGCGAAGGTTTGCTTCTACAAGTCGAGCTTTTGCTTTATCGGCTTTTCTTTCACCATCGACAATGGTTTCGTACATATGACGAAGCTTATCGACTGTAAGACCTGATTCCGTTTCAACATCCACCAAGCGCTGCTCTTGTTCTTGAACAAGCTTCACAAGCGGCTCAATGTCTTCCCAAGAACGACCGCCTGCTTGTTTGTAAGCTTCTAGGCGAGTCGCAGGATTATTAAATTTTTGCTCAAGAGATAAAAACTCATCAAGCGAAGCGCAACGAACTTTTCCAAGTTCACGAGTAAGAGTGCGTTCAACATCTTCAATGATTTGAACATAGCCCTTCATTCTTCCCACAATACGGTTGATCGTTTTACGGTTGAAGGAAATATCCTTGAAAGCTTCAAACATTCTCTCACGAGCTTCTTGAAGTTCTTTTTGTTTTGCGTTTCCACCAGTGAGGAGTTCTTCGAATTCTTTTACCTTATCAATCGCAAACAAAATTCTGCGCTTGTAATCTTCTTCGTCGATATCATTTGCTTCTTCGTCTTCGTCGAGACCACGCACAACATCGCGCACACGAATTTTTCCGTTACGAATTCTTTCTCCAATTTGAAGAACTTCTTGAATACCGATTTGCGAGTTTAAAACAACGTCAATAACTTCAGCTTCACCTTCTTCAATTTGCTTGGCGATTTCTACTTCGCCATCTTTTGAGAGAAGAGGAATGCTTCCCATTTTTCGTAGGTACAAACGAACAGGGTCATTAGCACGAAGAGCATCGTCGCCAACTTCTTCACCGAAACTACTTTTTTCTTCTGAGCCATCGTCCATTTCAGCCGCATCAAGCTTTGCTTGCTTCACACGCGCCTTGCCCTCTTCTTCTGTTTCGACGAGCTCAATTTCTTTTTGACCTAAGAAATTAAGAGTATCTTCGATTGCTCCTGCGGCACTCATCTGAGCAGGAAGAGTTTTATTGATTTCTTCAATCGTTAAATAGCCTTTTTCACGGCCTCTTTCATAAAGCACTTTCCAAATTGCTTTGATTTCTTTTTTTGAAATCGCTTTTACAGGAGCTGCTTTTTCACCAGATGCTTTTGCTGCATCTTTAGCAACTTCTTTAGGAGCAGGTTTTGAAACAACTTTAGCTCCTGCCTTGGGTGCAACTTTTGAAGCAGCTGCTTTAGGTGTACTCTTAGGAGCGCTCGCTTTTTTTTCAATCACTTTTTTCACAGGAGTTTTAGGCGCTGCCTTCACTTTTGGAGCTGTTTTCTTTTCAACTTTTTTAGAAGCTTTCGAAGTAGCAGAAGTTTTATTTACTTTTTTAGTTTCTTTTTTTGCTTTTGTTTTAGAGGCCATTTTGTACTCCTAGTTTTAACAGGTCATAGCTAAAATGAAAATTTTTTTAATTCTTCAATCTCTTTTCGAAGATCTTGAATCTTCTGCAAGATTTGGGCCGTTTTGTCGTCATTTGATGAAATTTTTAAATCCAAAGTCAGTCGGCGAATAAAACCTTGCTTTTCAACGCTCAAAATCTGAAGACAAAGCTCCTTAAGAAGCTTTTTGTAGTCACGAACGCTTGTTATATCGCCCTCAAGGTCGGCTTCCATCGTTGATCGAGCAATCAAAGCTTCATTTCCCGATGCTTCCAGTTCTTGCTGAAAGAGTACGACATCAAAAGCAGCTCCTGAAATCGCCTTCAAAAACGCATCCTTATAGGGGCTTCCCAAAAAAGTATCATGAATTTTAGAATATTCAGCCCACGATTTCATATCCTTCCACGCTGACCCATGACGAAGAAGCAAAACTGCAAGATCTTCAAAATAGGTATCGATCTGGGTTGCGTTCACAGCCCTTGGCTTTTGAGTCACCAGAGCTTCCATCTGATCGAGCTTGTCCTCCGCCTTTGAAATAGGTGAGGGAGCAGAGCGAACTTCGCTAAAGTGAGTCGCAAGCTGCGGTTCTGTTAGGTTTAAAATAGGGGAAAGACTTTTAATCCAAAGTCTCTTGTGAGCAGGACTTTTTAGCAAAAGCCATAATTCCTCTAAGCGGTGAACAATCTGAAGAGAGTTAAGTCCCTTATCTTTGCATTCATCAATAATCGTGCGGGCCCACCACTCCATTCCCTCAAGTGATTTTTGAAGCCCTTTTAAAATTTCTGAATTTTCTAAGTCTGAGTTTCCTTTGTTTTTGTAAAACTGACTCAGCCATTCATCGGGATCTTTTCCGTTGAGATCAGAAAAAACTTTTACTTCAAAACCATGCTCATATAGCAAAGGAAGGCTTCTCTTCGTTGATTCAACACCCGCTCGATCTGTATCCATAACCAAGACAACCTCGCGGCATATCTTAGAAAGACGATCGAGATGTTCTGGGCCCAAAGCCACGCCCATCACTGCCACTGCGGGGACATTAAATTTCTCAAAAGCCCATGCATCAAAAAATCCTTCTACGACGCATACAAATCCATGCTCCCGCATCATGCGCATGGCACGTCCCAAGCCGTAAAGAACTTCTTTCTTTTTGAAAATAATCGTTTCTGGAGAGTTTTTATATTTAGGCCCTTCATTTTCAATAAGGCCCAAACTTCTTCCCGAAAAAGCCACAATTCTTCCTCGGTGATCTTCAACAGGAATCATCAATCGAGCTTTAAAAAAATCTTGTCCCGCTTTTCCCTTAGCAAGTAACCCAAGCTCTTCGCCCAATTTTTCCATTTTTTGCTCGCGAAGTTTAGCGGATAAATTTCTTCCACTTTCAGGTGCCCATCCAAGACGATATTTTTTTGCATCCTCAAGGCTGTAGCCACGAGAGGCTAAATACTGACGAGCCGC
>CAYOWH010000056.1:0-11984 GCA_964407615.1 uncultured Bacteriovoracaceae bacterium
AGCCATTTTTTGATTAAGAGATTATTTCTTAGCGTATTTTTTCATGAAACGATCCACGCGACCTTCAGCATCGATCAATTTCAATTTACCAGTAAAAAATGGATGAGAAGCACTTGAGATATCCACTTTGATCACTGGATATTCTTGGCCATCTTCCCATTTGATTTTTTCAGAACCTGTTTTGGTAGAAGTTCCAAGAAATGCAAAGTTTGCACCCATGTCCTTGAAAACAACTTTATGTAATTTTGGATGAATATCTTTTTTCATAATTTCTACTTTTAAAAATCTTAGCCGCTCATGTTTTGCACAAATTCGGCATTCGTTTTTGTCTTTGATAATTTGTCGAGCAAAAACTCCATACTGTCAATTTGATTCATTGGTTGGAGGACTTTTCTCAAGATCCATAAACGCTGAAGAACGTCTTGAGGAGTCAAGAGATCCTCTTTTCGGGTTCCAGATTTATTGAGGTCCATGCATGGAAATATGCGTTTTTCCATGAGTTTACGGTCAAGAGCAATCTCCATATTACCCGTGCCTTTAAATTCTTCGAAAATAACCTCGTCCATACGCGAACCGGTATCAATTAAGGCAGTCGCTATAATTGTTAAGCTTCCACCTTCTTCCACGTTACGAGCGGCACCAAAAAAGCGCTTAGGTTTTTGAAGGGCATTTGAGTCCACACCCCCCGAAAGGATCTTCCCAGAAGGAGGAACAACAGCATTGTAAGCGCGGCCCAAACGAGTAATCGAATCAAGCAAGATCACCACGTCACGCTTGTTCTCAACCAAGCGCTTTGCTTTTTCGATGACCATTTCTGCTACTTGAACGTGACGAGTTGCAGGCTCATCAAATGTTGAGCTAATAACTTCGCCTTTTACAGATCGTTTCATGTCCGTCACTTCTTCAGGACGCTCATCGATCAACAAGACGATCAAGTAAATTTCAGGATGGTTCGTTGTGATGGCATGAGCAATATCTTGCAACATCACCGTTTTACCCGCTCGAGGAGGAGCCACAACAAGAGCACGCTGTCCTTTTCCGATAGGAGAAAAAAGGTCAATCACTCGAGTTGTAAAGTTTTTAGGGTCGTATTCCATGTTCACGCGCTTTGTTGGATAAAGCGGCGTGAGGTTTTCAAAGAGAATCTTATTTCGAACTTCTTCAGGATTTTGTCCATTATGTTTATCTGTAGAAAGGAGTGCAAAATATCTCTCACCTGGACGAGGAGGACGTACTTTTCCGGCAATCGTATCGCCGGTTCTCATGGCATGTTTTCGAATCTGGCTTGGACTTACATAAATATCATCGGGTCCAGCCAAGTAGTTATGTTCAGGAGATCGCAAAAAGCCAAAGCCATCTTGTAAGGTTTCAAGAACACCTTCCGTATAAATTTCTCCATTTGCTTTTGCGTGAGCTGTTAAAAGAGCAAAAACAACGTCTTGACGACGCATGCCCGCAGCGTTCTCAACCTTGTATTGAAGAGCCAAATCAATAAGGTTTTTGATATCCATCTTTTTGAGATCAAGAATGTTGAGCTTTTCAACAATCGGCTTCAAAAGAACTTCCTTAGGAGCCTCAGTGGTTTCTTCCTGATGCATTTCAACTGTATTTAACTGAGTTTTTCCGTTTGTTTGCTCTTTAAGCGCTCGCGGAGCCTGACTTTGAGTGGTCGAAGTTGTAGGGGGAGTTGCCGGTGCAGATGTTTTTTGATCAGAAGCAGCATTCTCACTTGAAGCAGATAAATTTGAAGACTCTTCGTCTTGTTTTCTTGACGGACCTCTGCGGTTTTGAGGTTTATTTTTTTTCACATTTTTATCGGTATTTTTATCAGTATTTTTTTCTTTATCTGAATGTTCAGCCATTCAATCCTCCGAGAACTTTGAACTAGTCTATTTTGATTAACTTATTTTGTTTGTTTTATTGCTTACTTTATTGCTTATTTTATTGGTTATTTTGTTGCTATTTCTATACCCACTAAAAACTTTGTCTTTTGGGTGTATTCAATTTGATGGCTTTAGTTCTAGTGGGCTCTCACTAAATCTGTCAATAGCGTGGCATAAACCCCACGTGCAAGACATGAGACAATGAAGCTTTATGAGCTCTTCTAAGAAACCATGGACCTTGTGGACTCAAACTCTCTTTCTGGCTGCATTTTCTGGAGCTACAGCCATCGCTCTTTTCACCCACGACCCTAAAGATCCAAGCTTGAGTACTTTTAATCAACGCTGGCTTGCTCCTAAAAATCAGTTGGGATACCTCGGCTCATGGAGCGCTGACCTTCTTTATCAATGCTTTGGTTGGTCTTCGTGGATTATCCCTCTTTTCGGCATTGCTTTGATTTACTTGAGTCACTCAAAAACCCTTAAAAAAGATGCCTTTTCTTGGAAAAGCCTTCTTTCCTTAAGCGGTATCATTTTTTCTATTTCGCTGATTTTAAGAATCACCCTAGGACCCTCGCCCGAAGCTCGCACTTTTTTACAAGAGGGTTTTTTCGGGATGCTTCTTTACTCGGCTCTTCAACCCATTTTGGGTAAAGCAGGAACTTTTTTGCTTGCCCTCATGATTTTATGGATGAGTTTAATTGTTCACTTTGATACTTGGGTTGCCGCTGGCCTTAAACAACTTTCAAAAATTCCTAAGTTTTCTTTTAAAAAATCTCCTCTCCTCAAAAAAGTTAAGCCTCTTATTTTTGAAGAAAAAGATTTGAAACACGTAGACTCCCCAGAGGAACCCAAAGAAGAAAAGCCCTCACTTGAACCCAAAATCAATCTTGAAGCACACAATGAAAAAGAAGCGCCCAAAAAAGCTGAAAGAAAAAGTCCCTCACAAGTTCCTCATAATGGAGAATGGAAAATTCCTAAACCTTCTCTTCTCACACCTCCCAAACCTCTCAAAACCAAACTTTCTCGCTCAGAGCTTTTTGATATTTCAAAAAAAATCACAGAAACCCTTAAGAGCTTTGAAGTCGATGGTGAAATTACAGAAATCACTCCCGGACCCATTCTCACCATTTATGAATTTCAACCTGGTCCCGGCGTTCGAGTTCAAAAAATTCAAGCGGTTGCAACAGATTTAGCGATGGCTTTAGGGGCCCCTGCCATTCGAATCGTTGCTCCTATACCAGGAAAAAGTGTTGCGGGTATAGAGGTTCCTAATCCCGAAAGAGAAGAAATTGTTTTGAGAGAAATTCTAGAAACAGCCCTTACAAAAACGAACTTTCGTTTACCTTTGTGTCTTGGAAAAGATACTGAAGGAAAAACAATTATCGAAGATCTCTCTCGTATGCCCCACCTTCTTGTGGGAGGGGCAACAAGCATGGGTAAATCTGTTCTTGTTAATTCCATACTCACTGGACTTCTTTGTCGTTTTAGCCCCCAAGATCTTCGCCTTATTATCGTTGATCCCAAGCTTGTAGAATTTAAAATCTATGAAGATATTCCTCACTTACTTCTTCCTATTGTGAACGATGCTCTCGATGCAAGTAAAGCACTCAAGTGGGCAGTTGCTGAAACGAAACGTCGTTATTTGAAGATGCAAGAAGTTGCCGCAAAAAATCTGGATAGCTACAATTCTAAAGCCGATAACAATTCGGAGCTTGAGCGATTTCCCTTCATAGTGATCATTATCGATGAGCTAGCAGAGCTCATGCTCACAAGTAAAAAGGATGTAGAACAATCGATTGTTCGCCTCACGCAATTGGCACGAGCTGCTGGGATTCATTTAATCATGGCCACTCAGCGTCCTTCAGCAGATGTTGTGACTGGTCTCATCAAATCTAACTGCCCAAGTCGCGCAGCTCTTCGAGTTGCAAGCTCAAGTGATAGCCGGATCATTCTCGATAGTACGGGCGCAGAATTACTTCTTGGAAAAGGCGATATGTTTTTTACAAGCTCAGGCCCCATGGGACTACACCGTATGCAAGGAAGTTACGTTTCGGATGCAGACGTTGAAAAAGTTTGTGAGTTTTGGCGCGAACAAGGCGCTCCTCAATATCAAAATGAAATTCTTGCAGATGAAAGTGAAAACGAATTACTCGCAGATGTGGATCGTGATTCCTTGTACGGAGAAGTTCTCAATTATGCGCGCGAAAAAGGCTCAATCTCAACATCACTTATTCAAAGACGCTTTCAAATTGGATACACAAGGGCTGCTCGAATTATGGAACAACTTGAAGCGGCAGGCGTCGTAGGAGAGCAAAGTTCTGCAGGAAAACCTCGCGACGTCATTATGTAGCCATCTAAACCTATTAATTGAGACCTTAATCCTAGTTGAACTTTCTTGACCTAAGACTAGCTATCGAGATAGCCTAAGAAAATGCCACACCGCATTACACGCTGCGAAAAGCCTTTTTTCTTTTCATGCGTTCTAAAGTTTCTTTTTATATTTTCGTGGACCCTTAGTCCGTTTCTTTTTGCAGAAAAAGAACAAGATAAAAATGATGAAACCAAACTTGTTTTGCTTTCTCTCAGTAAACGATATGAGAACCTGGGTAACTGGGAAGCAACTTTTTTTCAAACAGAGAAGTCTCCTGGATTTTCACAAGAAATTACATCAGAGGGGTTCTTCAAATTTGTTAAAACGAAAGACAGAAATTATTTTCTTCTAGAATCGAAAAATAGCAAAATTAAAAAAAAGTTTGTCAGTGACGGTTTAAAGGCCATTTATCTTGAGGATAAAGGAGAAGAAAAAAAGGACCGTTACTTTGCACGTCGATTTAACGATGCAAAAAATCTTGAACTCGAGAGATTTCTTCTTTTTTTTAGAGGCCTCAAAACAAAAAATGCATCTGAAAAAGACTACGACATCAAGGGAACCTTCAAAAAACCTGACTTAGAAGTAACCCTTGTTCCTAAAATTGAATCTGATTTTTCTGAAATCAAAATTTCTTTTCACAATACTGAAAAATTTCCTTCAAGCTTAACTTTTGTTGATTCGGTTGGAGGCACTACATCTCTAAGAATACTCGAGGCCAAGTCTATTACAAAAATAGATCCAAAATGGTTTGATTTGACCTTACCCTCAGGAGTGAAAACAGAAAAATGAGCGACACTCAAAAGGTTCACATTATTTCTTTGGGATGTGCACGCAATCTTGTCGATTCTGAAAACATGGCAGGCCTTCTTCAAGGAGACAAGGGATACAAGCTCTCTGATCATGCAAACGAAGCCGATATTATCATTGTGAATACATGTGGTTTTATTGATGAAGCTAAGCAAGAATCAATCGATACCATTTTAAATGCAGCTGAAAATAAAAAAACGGGAAACTGCAAAAAACTTGTTGTGACCGGTTGTCTCTCGGAACGCTATCCTCAGGAGCTTAAAGAATCTCTGCCTGAAGTCGACCTCATCACGGGAACTGCGGCTTTTCCAAGAATTGTTGAAGAGCTCGAGTCTCTGAAAAATTCTCCTTCTTCTGAACCAAAAGTTAAAATTCATACTGATCGAGCAAAAGATTACGATTTACCAAGAGCCAATAGCCTTAGCGTTCATTCAGCCTACTTAAAACTTGCCGAAGGCTGCGCAAAGCGGTGTTCTTTTTGCATCATTCCCAAACTCAGAGGAGCGCTTCGATCGCGAAGTATCGAAAGCCTTGTTCTTGAAGCTCAAACGCTGGTTAAAAATGGAGTTCGCGAAATCAATCTCATAGCCCAAGACCTCACAGATTATGGAAGAGACCGAAAAGATGGAGCCACCCTTGCTGGACTTCTCAAAAAGCTTGTTCAAATTGAAGACCTCAAATGGCTTCGGCTTTTTTACGTTTATCCCGATCAACTCAGCGATGATGTGATTCAACTTGTACGAGATGAAGAAAAAATTTGTAAATATCTTGATGTTCCCATTCAGCATATTTCAGACAAAATCCTTACTCGGATGAATCGCCACACTAACAAAGAGCAAATTCGCTCAATGATTACTCGATTAAAAAAAGAAATTCCCAATCTTTTTATTCGAACATCTCTCATGGTGGGATTTCCTGGAGAAACTGAAGAAGATTTTCTTGAACTCAAAAATTTTGTAAAAGAAGGACTCTTAGACCACGTTGGCGTTTTTACATATTCCCATGAAGAAGGAACTCCAAGCTTTCGACTTCCAGACGATGTTCCTTCAGAATTAAAAAAACAAAGACAAGCAGAAATTTATGCTATTCAAGAAGAAATCTTAAGCAAGAACCTACGCTCACTTGTGGGAAAAACTCTTGAAGTCCTCATTGAAGGACCTCATCCCGAAACAGATTTATTACTCAAAGGCCGCTTTTTTGGCCAAGCACCTCAAGTTGATAACATGGTGATCATACAAGAGGGCCAAGCGGATATTGGCTCCTTTAAGTCCGTCGAAATCAGAGATGTCGCTGGAATGGATTTAGTGGGTGGGATCACCTCTTAAGCTCCTGCTAAAGACTAAACTGCTTAACATTGTGCACTTGAAGCAATTTTGAATTTCATAGATTAGACCTTCTCGGTTCCCCAAAAAAATGTTGTGATAATAGTAAGTGAAACATTATTACAAAAAATTTCTATTTGTTATCAGTGCCGAACTTTTAGTTCTTAATCTAGGCTTTTCAACTCAATGGGGCCCCGTCTTTCCCACGCACAATTTTCCTACTGAAAAAAGTTTTTTAATGAATTCAAATCTTGAATATGGGACACAGAGTTCTATTTTTACATTCGAAGGACATCGACAACCCGTAGATCTTGTCTTTTCAAGATTTAGGGTTTCGCTCAATCCAGAGTATCAACCTTCAAAACAAATTTCCTTTGGTGCGTTTTTAAATTTTGATTTTCTTTCACTCCAAGCAACAGGCAAAACGCAAATTTCTACCTCCGGACCATCTGACCAATTTCTTTTTGGTGAATATAGATTTTACGATTACCCCGGCGAATCGGTAGGTATTGCAACGGTCGTAAAAATTCCCGCTTACCCCATTCCTCAAAAGGTTGCGCAAGATAGCCCTCCCTTTTTGATTTTGGGAGACGGACAAATAGATGCAACAGCTCTCATAACGACTGAATATTGGCCTACAAGAAATTTAAAGTTCTTTGTTGATTCTGGATTTACTTATCGGGCTGAAGATCACTCTCATGAAGTTCCTTTTAATTCAGGCATAGAATTCAAAGTGCCTCGCTACACTCTTGGAGCAAGCCTTAAGGGTAGCTACAGTTTGAAAACAGACAGCACAAGACTTGCTGGAGTTTCTCAACTTATTCATGATCGTACAGGACCAACAAATTACGTTTTTGCTGAAAACCCAACGCTTTTAATTGGTAAAATATACGGGGAATACGCTCTAAACCACGAGTGGGCAATCAACGCTAAATTTGAAAATTCCATGAGGGGAAGAAACGCACCCTTTTTCTATATCGTGGGCTTAGGATTAAGTTTTAGAAACTTTGAATATTCGCGCTACATTCCAAGAACTGCTCGAGACGTAGAACTCGAAACAAACGACTCAGAAAGCGATTTCGAAGGGGAAATCCAAGAAAGAAACAGAAGAAACCCTGAGCCTTTTGATAGCGATTATTAAAAATTTAGATAACTTCTAACTTGAACACCCCAGCTGCTTTGTTTTTCAGCCGCAAAAGCATTGCCTGGAAGAAAAATTCCTGCAGCAAGGCTTGTTTTAAAATTTTCATACCATTTTTGTTCAAAGTGAAGATCTGTTTCAAAGCCTAGAGAACTTCCGTTGTCATTCGCGCTCATGAGTTTTGCATATCCACCCACTACACCTAAACGATATTTTTTCTGAGCAAATGAATAAAATGCGCCAAAACGTCCTAAAAGAGCACCTTTCTCTTTGGATGCAAGATCAGACGGATCAATTCCTATACCTGAACTCAGTCGTGTTGGATTATCTTTTTTGGCAAAGTTAGAACCCTGAACTTGTCTAAATAAAATCAAAAAGGGTCTGTAGTTAGGATGAACAATAAAAGCTCTATCCCCTGAATGACTTGAAAAAAGTCCATCCACTTCCAAATCCCAGTTTCCTGGATGATATCGATACTGTGTTAAAGCACCAAAGACATGAGCCTGTTTGTCATAAGAATTTGAAGCAAATTCTGCTGCAATAGAACTTTTTTCCCATTCTTTTTTTGCATAAAAAGAATAGTCGTAAGAGCTCTTATACGTTGCAGCTGAAGAAGAAAAAGCTCCTCGTACATGTCGACCAAAGAGAAGGCCAATCGAAACACCCGAACCTTCATTGTCGTACTTAACGGAACCCTCATAAACTTCCTCATCATCCGCATCTGTGTGAAGGTAGCCTTCTTCGCGCTTTTCATATCCCGCATTCAAAACAAGACTTCCAAGCTGTCCTTCAAAACCCACTCGATCCACAATCGTTGAGCCCTCGTCTTCTGCCTTCGCTCCCTCATCAAACATAAGCCCTAATCCCCATCCCTTAGGCATGCGACCGGCTTTAAAAACTCCCACATCACTTACCCACTTGAGGTAGCCATAACGAAGAGCAAAAAGTTGACTTGAAACAGGTCCAAAAGCAGATCCACCGTTTACTTGGTTTGCATTATTTGAAGTATTAAAACTTGTCTCTTTTACAGTTCCACCTTGGCTTAAAAGACTCCATTCAGAATGAATTGAAAAACGCTCATCAATTAAAACATCTGGTCTGATCAAAAGACGATGTTCAATGAAAGCACTTGTATCGGAAGCTTTGTCGTAGGCAGCTCCTGTATTGACACCTTTTTTAGAATCCAAATTAAAGAAAAGATTCGTTCCAAATCGATGATTTCCACTCAAACTAAAAAGAGCCGCTTCAGAAAAAGAAAGTCCTGATAGAGCTGCAAAATAAATAACAACAAATCTGAAAAAGCGGTTTTTCTTCATGATTTCTTGTTCGTAGCATAGCCAAGAGGGCAAGTCCTTAGTGTGAAAGACACTTTTTCATTTTTTAGATTTATCGAAGAATTGATGGGGGTTAAAACTCGAAGAGTCTCGTGGCTTCCACCCCTGAGGGAGTTTGGAGTGGGAGCCATCCGAGACTCTTGCTTAGGTACATATACAGGTTAAGGGTACCCCTTATAAGAGTCAACAATACCAGCGTCATAGCCATATATTGTCATTTTCTGCTTTGAATCATATCGTCAAAAAAGATGCACAATCGACGTGGCCTCGGATCAGTATTGATTCTTTTTAGTGCTCTTCTTGTGATCCTACCTTTTTCCGTCTTCATGAGTATCAAAAATGTCACAGATGAATGGTCTCCCTTACTCGAGCAACGCATCCGATCTCGACAACAAATCAGCACCATTCGTTTTCTTGCTAAAAATCAAAAAGGAGAAGACGAGTGGATTTCCTCTATTGTAAGTGGCCATGCAGAGGTACGAAAAAATGTTCCTTTAGCAGAGGTTAATCCCATGCTCCTAGAAGCGATTGTTTCTCTTGAAGATCCTCGATTCCTCTCACATGGTGGTTTTGATGTTTGGGGAATTGCTCGAGCAGCCTTTAAAAACTTAATGAACCTCCGCTACAAAGAAGGTGCAAGCACTCTTACTCAACAACTTGTGAAAAATCTTTTCTTAACTCAGGAAAAAACTCTCACTAGAAAATTTAAAGAAATTATTCTCTCAATTCTTGTTGAAAATCGTTTTCAAAAAGAAGAAATTCTCGAAGCCTATCTCAACGAAGTGTTCATGGGCCAGATACAACATCCAGATATTTTAGGAATTCAAAAAGCCTCTGAATTTTATTTTGGCAAAGACCAAAGTCAACTTGAAGTACATGAGGTTGCCCTTATATCGGCTCTTGTTGCAGGCTCTGCTTTTTACTCTCCCTTCAAACATCCCGATCGAGCCTTGGCTCGAAGAAACAAAGTTCTCAACATACTATTGAATTCCGAAAAAATTACTCAAGAAGAGTTTGAATCTGCTCTCAAACTTCCGCTACCCAAAGAACCGCACACAAGTTTTCGCTCTAAAGCAAGTTATGCAATTGATGAAATTCGCGATTCTCTTATCAAAAAAGACGGAGAGCTCAAAGTTGTGCTGGGCGGATATGACGTGCAAACAACTCTTGATGCCGATCTGCAGAGACAATCAGAAGAATTATTTCTAAAAGAAAGCAAAGCGTGGCCCAAGCAATTGCAAGTTGCACTTGTAGGAATTGATCCTCGAACATGCGAGTACAAAGTCTACCAAGGCGGTACTTCTTACACAGCCACACAATACAATCGCCTCACCCGAGCAAAGCGCCCTCCTGGATCGCTCATAAAACCTCTGCTTCTAGCTCCACTCATGAGTGAAAATCCTAAAATTAATCTTGCAAAACTTATTGAAGATCAAGAATTCACATGGATCTACGATAAAGGCCGAGGGCAATGGAGTCCTAAAAATTACGATCGAAAATATCGAGGAAGTGTTTCTTTACGTACAACAATTGAGCAAAGCTTAAACGTACCGTTTGCAAAAGTTTTTCAAGAAATTGCGCCTGAAGGAATTCTAAAAGATTTTTTTCGACCACTTGTGAAATGGGGTCTTGAAATACCCGATGATCGCGCTCTCCCTTCAGCTCTTTTGGGAAGCGTAGAACAAAAACCTCTTGATATGGCAAGAGCCTATGTCAGCTTAGTAAGAACAGCACTTGGTTACCAAGGCATGAACGATACTGCCTGCGATCCCTCTTTTCTTCCCAAGGATATTTCAAATGATTTTTTAAATGCCAACAAAAAAGATCAAGCAGGAGCGCTGCTCACTCTTGAAGCTATGCAAGGAGTTGTGCGCAGAGGAAGTGCTCGAGTGCTGGGCTCGCAACTTCCTACCAATCAAGAATGGGCTGGAAAAACAGGTACCTCATCGGATAAACGAGATGCGTGGTTCGTGCTGACTTCACCTGAACTTGTTCTTTTAGCGTGGATGGGAATGGATAAAAACCTTGAAACAGATTTCACGGGAGCTTGGCTTTCTTCTCATCTCATTGCACCTCTTGTAAAAAATTACTCAGAAAAATTTACAAATGGATTCTCGTGGCCCACAAGCTCTGAATTGAGCTGGAAAGTGATTGACCTCGAAAGAGGCTGCGAATACCCCGGAGCTTTCGCTCGGCAACTACGAGAAAAATTCTCAGATCAAATCAAGAGCAAAGAAGGACTGCCCAATGAATCCCTTATTGAAGGTCATCATTTAGCTTTTGAACTTTTTAAAAAATCAGATGAACTTAGTTATTGTCGCTAGAAGCTTTTGTTGAGTAGTGTTTATTCTTCATGTCTTCCATTCTTATCGAGGCTCATCATCTTCAACGAAGTTTTCGAAGATCTATAAAAGATCCTGGGCTTTCGGGGGTTATTAAAAATTTATTTCATCGAAAATATGTTGAGAAAATTGCTGTAAAAAATTTAAATTTTCAAATTCGAGAGGGCTCTTTTACGGGCCTTGTGGGCTCTAACGGAGCCGGAAAAACCACTCTTCTGAAAATGTGCTCAGGTCTCTTACACCCCAGCAGTGGCAATTTAAAAGTTTTGGGTTACACCCCCTCTGAGAGGAAATCAGATTTTTTGCGAAGCATAGGGCTTGTGATGGGACAAAAATCTCAGCTCTGGAGCGACATTTCTGCTCGAGACTCACTTGAGCTTTTTGGAGCCATTTACGATATCCCTAAACCTGAATTCAAGCGCCGCTTAGATGAAATGCTCACGCTTTTTAATTTAACTAAACTCGTCGGGGTACAGGTGAGGCGCCTAAGTTTGGGCGAACGAATGAAATTTGAATTGATTGCAGCGCTTATTCACAAGCCGAGACTCTTGCTCCTAGACGAGCCGACTATCGGACTTGATTTGATTGCAAAAGAAGCAGCTAGAAAGTTTCTAACTCAAGATCTTTCGAAAGAAAAAGTTTCTGTCATTCTCTCAAGCCACGATATGGAAGACATTCAAGAAGTTTGCGATGACTTGATGATTATTGCAAAAGGCGAAATGAAATACTTTGGAAGCACAAAAGACTTTGGAAAAGCTGACGAGAAATTTAAAACGGGAGTGCT
>CAYOWH010000056.1:12084-15094 GCA_964407615.1 uncultured Bacteriovoracaceae bacterium
GTTGGATACAATCAAATTTATTCCTTTATTCTTTTTGCTCTTTTTGTAAGAACCTCAAATTCTTTGTGGGGTGCCTCTTTATCATTTGAAAAACAAATCAGGAACGGAGAATTTAGGCGTTACCTTTTACAGCCAGTTAAATTTTCTCAAATTTTTGCGGTGAATGCCTTAGGCGAAAAACTTTTTACATGGATTCTTTTGGCTTTGATATTTGTAGGTCTTTTATTTCTCAAAAATGATCAAGTACTTCATCTTCCTCATTTTTATTTTTATCCTTTCATGATTTTATCAATCGCACTTTCGTGGAGTATTTTTTACTTTTTTGTTCTTTGTGCTTTTTGGCTTCATGAAAGTGCTTTTATGATTTCAGCTTTCAATTTTACAACAGGAATTTTTGCAGGCTCTATACTCCCACTTGATTGGCTTCCTTTAACACTACGAAAGAGTCTCCTTCTAAGCCCTATGCCCTACCTGGGTCACTATCCTATATCAGCTGCAATGGGGAAGGTTCTTGAGAGCGACTTTTTTCACATCATTTTGAGAGGCTTCGTCTGGCTAACACTTATGGTGAGCTTAAACGCTCTCATGTTTAAGAAAGGAGTTCGCCGCTATGAAAGCTTTGGAGGATAAAAAAACTTATTCACGCGGATTTGTTTTTTACATAAAGCTCTGGGGCTCTTTATTTAAAAACACGGTTCATCGCTCTCTTGAGTATCGAATAAACTTTTTTGGTCGTGCACTCATTGAAGTTTTATTTATTTCTTCAAATTTTATTTTTGCCCAAAGTATTGGCGAGAGAAGTCCGCTAATTCTAGGTTGGGCTCCTGGAGAGCTTCTCTTATTTTTTGGCTTTGTTTTTTTAATAGACGCTCTTTTTATGCTCTTGATGCACGATAATCTTACTGAATTTGATTCTCTCATACGTCAGGGCACATTTGATTTTCATCTATTAAGACCTGTAAATTCACTTTTCCTCACCGCTTTTCGATTTCCAAATGCCATTTCTGTTGTGAATTTTGCTCTTTCTATTTGTGTGATTTTTTATTCCTTTAATTTACTCACTGATTTACCTTCCGTATTAAATATTTTCTTAGGACTGATTTATCTGACTCTTGGTTTTTTATTGGTGGTGGCGCTAAATATCTTGATTTTTTGCTTAGGTTTTTACATGGTTCGATCAGACATGCTTGTGTGGATGTTTTTTGAATTTTATCGATTGAGCTTTCGACCAGATGATTTTTACTTTTCTTGGCTTCGACGAGTTCTTCTCACAGTTTTTCCCGCTGCCTTTTTTGTCTCCATTCCTGTGAAAATCCTCCTCAATAAACCCCTTTCTCCTTGGTTATGGATCGCACCTTGGGCCTATGTTTTGATAGCCTTTATACTTCTATCCCTTTTCTGGAACCGAGGTATAAAGCACTATGAGGGCGCTTTAAGCTAAAAGCACATACCTTTAATCAGCACTTGATTCAGCTTCTTTATCAAAACTTTGCTTATTGGAAGACTCAGTCCCGTCTTGTTTTTTTTGATTCTCTCTTATTTGATCTAAGAATTTTATATTGTCTAAACTTTTAAATATTAAATTCAAAAAATCTTTTGAATAAATACCTGCTTTTGATTCTCGAATTATAGAATTAAACTCGCCAACTACTTTATCATGTAAGCTTGGTTGGTCTGCTAGTTCTCTCATCTTTTCGACTAATTCTTGTTTGGTAAAGTTATAATCTGGTGAAATATCTTTATTTCTTAGAATAAAAGAAAATTCTTTCATAATTCTATTTACCAATTCCCCATCCTCTTGTTCACTTAATAAAATTGAATTCAATTCTGAAATTATTTTAGAACGTGTTTCTTTAGAAAAAGCATGAGAGTTCTGATTGTTAACAAACGAAAGCTCGCCGAGTATTTTATTAATTATAAAACTCCTATATTCTAAACTACAATACTTACTGACGCTGCAAATGAATCCACTTAAACTTAGCTCATTAGAAAACCTTATGGCGTTTGCAATCTCCGAATTATCTGAATTTTTGATGTAAAAAGTTAGCTTTCGTAAAATTTTATCAGCTAAGGCTTCGTTTTTATGAGAAACAGTTTCCTTAAGAAGCTTAATTGCTTCATCCCTTACCAAACCATACTCTCTAGTAGAATCTGCAACTTCAATAACCCGATAAAATTCATTCAAAATTTGATCAGTAATTTCAGTTTTATCAGGGTGCGCAAGCGCCATGTCCCACAAAATCTTTTGCATCGCCCATAGAGGTGTTGTTGTTTGATTAAAATTTCTACCTCCTTTTTTTATTGATGCTGAAAACGCACTTAAAATTTTTACGACTAATTCTTTATCGTCATGGTTCTTAACAACTATAGAGTGCATTGCATTGGATGAGAAATCACGCGCATCCTTTGCTGACCAAGAGTCTTCATCGTTATTTAAAGCATCAATGAAAATCGAAAGTATTTTATCAATTACTACTTTTTTGTGTTTGTATTCTTTTACGATATTCCCCAAATTTTCTGCCGCTTTTTCTCGAAGAACATCTAATGGCTCGAGAGGATTCATTACAATGTTAGGATGCGTGAATTCAGTCCTTATAGAATTTATTAAAACTTCATTTTTTGGATTTAATTTTATTACTTCGTCTATATAAGAACTTAACTCATTTCCTATCTGATTATTTTCTCCACATTCTGATAAATCATTTTTGACATATGTATGATAAGAAAGGATATATTCCCCCAAAATTTTCTCTGTAAAATCCATTTCATATTTATCAATATTTTCTAACTCTTTTTTAAAATTTTCTTTTTTTGTATAAATAACTGCTATTTGAGTAAGAATTTTTTTGATAAGACTTCTGTTTTTTTCATCAAAACCTAGAATTTTTTGGATCATTTTTTTTGCCATGTTATTTGCAATTACATGAGCATTTTCGCCTTTATTGTTTAAATCTGACGCAAGTTTATTGATGATTTCTATTTGCTTTGATTCCTGAAGATTGCCAAACTT
>CAYOWH010000057.1:0-15082 GCA_964407615.1 uncultured Bacteriovoracaceae bacterium
TGAGAGAGAGCTTCGATTGTTTCAGAAGCGGTATTACACTCACCTTTTTCTTTGATGTAGGAACGTACTTTACTCGCAACGACTAATACTTCTGCCATAGTGGGCACAGTATAATCCTGTTTAACGTGCCGATGGCAAGACTTTGGAACGGCGCG
Organism: uncultured Bacteriovoracaceae bacterium; assembly: GCA_964407615.1. Classification (GTDB taxonomy): domain Bacteria; phylum Bdellovibrionota; class UBA2428; order UBA2428; family UBA2428; genus CANIGN01. The sequence continues at coordinate 156 of CAYOWH010000057.1, forward strand.
GAACGCATTAAAATCCCTCATTTAAGTATTTTTTACCCTTTTAATAAGCATTAGCTTATGGCAACGAAAGTCACCTATGATTCAAAAAATGTTCATGAAACAAAACAATTTCTTCAAAAATTTATTTTATGTTTTTAGTTTTTCTTTACTGAGCTCCTGCCAAACAACTCTCAAAGATCCTGCTTTAGATTTTGAAGATTTAACAAATCGCTTTCAAAAGCTTGATCAAGTAACCCAACAGAACGCACTCCAAAACAAATGGAATTTTTTTTCAAGTATTTTTAGCTTTGAAGATTTTGAAAAAAAAATGATCGAAGAATTTCCCTCTCTTAATATTTTCCCTGCTCAAAACACTTTAAGTGGGAAAACTTTTTTAAATTTAGCGCTCCCATCTCAACGCAAAAGCAATCCCGCTTTGATCTTTTTAGCCATCGATTTAGAGATGGAACTCCTTTCTCGATATCACTCCCTTGAGGGGACAAAGAGCCCTCGATGCCTTGAAACTTTTTGGTCTGAATGGGGCCTACCCATTCCACTTGTAAGTAGGAGCCCCTCTCTAAATCAAAATATTGAATGGGAAGAAAAAAATCCCGAAGCAAGACCGGACTCTCTCGATAGCGCTCAGGTTACAAAATCAACCAAGGCCCTTAGCGAAAACGAAAAAAAGATGAGCACCTACCTTAAAGGGGCTCTAAACTTAGATAAAAATGCGGACATTGAAGTTCTCACAAGCGATGATCTCAAGAGCGCCCAATTTAGACTCAAAACGGGTGAGATCTACGAAATATTCTCTTCGCCCGTAACCTGCAAAGAAATTGCATCGAAAGAAGTTCTTTTACCCCTGATAGGAAAACTTACTTGCCTTCAAAAGAAAAACTCGACGTGGATCGTATTTCTCTCTCAAGAAACTCCCTACTTAAAAGAACAGTGGATATGGGAAAGCCAAAAAACATGTCAAAGATGGGTAAGGCCTCTTTCCGATCTCCTTCACAAAAAGCACAAAGACGAAATCGTAAAATCTCCACTCTACAAAGCATGGAGCCTTTATCCGCGATTAAGAACAAGAATCATGCGAGAAGCAAATCGCTTTGAGGCTGCTTATCGAAATAGTTTAAAATAATTTTTATTCTGTACGCTGAATACGCCCAAAATCTCGACTACGAATTTCGCGCTTTTCTTGAACCTTGATAGAAAACCTTGCCCAAGGAACAACCTGAAGTCGCTCAAAGCCTATAGGCTCTTCTGTTTCTTCACAGATTCCGTAACAACCTTCTTTCATTTTCAAAAGAGCACGATCAATCAGCTGCAAACGTGATTTCAAGAAATCCAATTCTTGCAAATTTGCATTGCTCAAGCGTTGTTTTTCTGCAACTTCAGCATCATCACCCTGAAGAGTGTTCTCAAGAACATAAGCATGATTAATCACAGCCTGAGTCTTAAGTTCAACCGAACGAGTTAGTTCGTCCTTAATCTCTGTAAGCTTCAATTTTAATTGCTTAAGTTGAGCAAGAGAAAGCTCTGAGGCACTCCTGCGAGCAGCAGAATCGCTCTTTTGTTGGCTCAATGAAGTTTCAATTTTGGCAACTTCTTGCCAGCGGCTATTTGCCTTCTTTGTTGTCTGAAGTGATTTTTTCACAAAATCCCCCTCCCTTTTCTGGAGCCCTCTCTCGCAAAAAATTTTAGGCTCTCTATAAGAACCCAAAACATTTATAATTTGGAATCTAAAGCAAAGCCTTCAAAGCTAAGATTTGGACTCCTCACTACCTCTATGATTTTAAGTCACACCCCTTATGTGACTCAAAACAAGAGAGGCTTTGCGAGAAAAACTCCTATTCCCCTTGTATTCTGTAAAACAAAAAGGCTTCCCTCAAGCAAACAATGGAGCTTAAAAAAAACACTATCATCGACTCAGTGCCCCTTTTCTCAAGCTATTGATTTACTATGATTTTTGATCCGCAATGAAAGTTCAAACACCCCAACTGCCCCTCAAGGAGACCCTTCGCTTTTGGGCGCAAGAAATAAAAAAAAGCAGAGGAACCTTCCTCATAGGTATTTTAGCAGTTGCCGGGACCAACCTTGTCGATGTGAGTATTCCAAAAATTATAGGAATGAATATCGATGCGCTTGAAAAAGAGCGGAGTTTTTATCCCAAACTTATTTTCGCCCTTCTTCTCATTTACGTTCTTCAATTCATTTGTCGCTTCACCTGGCGTAGAACTCTTGCCTATCAAAGCTTTAAATCTTCAACACAATTCAAATCAACTCTTTGGGATAGAGCGCGGTTTTTTCCTCTCTCTATTTTTCATAAAAAATTTACTCGAGGTGAACTCATCAATTTAGCAACAGGCGATATCGCAAACGCACAAAATGCTTTTGGTTTTCACTTTGTGACAACTACAGATTTCTTATTTCTATTTACTCTTGCTACAATCTGTATGTTTCTCATAAACGTCAAACTAACCTTGATTTCTTTAGTTCTTTTTCCCATTATTCCCTTTCTCGTCTACTTTATATGCGAAAAAGAATCTAAACTTTACGATGAAGCTCAAAATTCTCTTTCAAAATTAAATGACACCGTTGATTCCATTGTAGGCGCAGCTAAACTTATGAAGCTTCGACCTCACGCTCCTCTTTGGAATAATCAACTCACAAAAGCCGCACGAAACTATCAAGACCAAAGATCGGCCCTACTCAAAACGGAAGCTCAGTATTTTCCGGCATCTGCGCTTCCTCCTGCTTTTTCAGTCATATTTTTTCTTGTTTTTGGAATCAAAGCTTACAAAGATGGAATTCTTACCACAGGACAACTTGTCGCTTTTCACTCCTATCTATTTATGATTGCAGACCCCCTCTCTGAACTGGGATGGATTGTCAGTGATTGGCAAAAATCTTTCACAAGTACTCAACGCTTGCTTGCTGTTTTTGCAGAACCCAAAGATCCTATCTTTCGTGCAGAAATACTGTCTCAGAAAACATTTCTTCCACTAGAGATCTCAAATCTAAAATTTAGCTACAACTCACAAAAACCGCTCTTTCAGATAAGAGAGCTCCATCTAAGACCGCGCGAGAGGTTAGGCGTTTGTGGAAAAGTTGGAAGTGGCAAATCCACACTTGCTAAAATCATCAGTGGCTTAGAATCTCACTACTCAGGAAGCGTCAAAGTACTAGGAACTGAAATTAAAGATTTTCAAAACTCTGACCTTCGCAGAAAAGTTTTGCTCGTAGACCAAAACCCTTTTCTTTTTGGAAGCAGCATCCGAGAAAATCTCTCTTTACATCAAGAATTTTCAGATGAAGAAATCTGGCACTGGCTTGAAGTAGTTGATCTGGTGGATGACTTTAGGAAAATACCTGAAGGACTCAAGGCCCATCTTGGGGAATGGGGAATCAACCTCTCGGGCGGGCAAAGACAAAGACTCACCCTGGCACGCGCGCTCTGTCGAAAACCAGAGCTTCTCATATTAGACGATGCTCTGAGTGCCATTGACGTACTCACAGAAGCAAAAATTATCAAAAATTTAGAAAAAAACCTTAAGGATCTAAGCGTCTTGCTCATTTCCCATAGGCCATCCTCACTTAAGTTGTGTCATCGACAAACCTATCTTGAAAATTATGAACTCGGGGAAAATCATGTCTGAATTCATTCAAAAAGACGTGATTAAAAAAGAGGCCTCTGTTTTCGAAACTTTTTCTTTTTTGTGGATCTTTACCAAAGGACATCGCCTTAAATTTAGTGTTTTTTGTGCCATTCTTTTTGTAGGAGGTATGCTTGGTGCTTTAGCAAAAGCACGCTTTGGAGCCTTAATCGAAAAACTAATAGATCCATCGAGCCTTTTACGTTTTGAGGATTACTTTAGTATTGCAGCGTATGAAATTCTTGCAATTATCATTGTCTTTGTTGGAACAAGAGGACTTTCCAACACAGCTCTTCACGCAATCTTCAATTTAAGAGAACACCTCTTTCAACACATGAAGCAACTTCCTCTTTCATACTACGATCGAGAACCAGCGGGTCGAATTGTCACACGACTCACTCACGACGTTGACACTTTAGAATCATTTTACAGTGGAACTTTGGCACGACTTGTACGAGTTTTTCTAACTGCAACCACAGTGATTCTTGTGATGTTGCAGGTAACCTGGTGGTTGGGCGCAACGGCTGCCTTCCTCACCCTTCCAAGTATTTTTTTGGTCTGGTCTTTTAGAAAGCATTCTTACAATCTTTACCGAAAGTATTCTCGTACAAATAGTTCCATCACAGCTCGTCTTGCAGAATATCTAAATGGAATGTCTGTTATTAAATGTTTTGGACTCGAGAATTGGTCTAAAGAAAAATATGAAGAACGCGTCAATGACTTTGCCTTAGCTTCTTCCGAAATAAATTGGTTCAACTCCTGGATGCGAGCTGGAACTCTTTTTCTGACTCACCTTCCTACAATTTTTCTTTTCTCTGTTGGAAGTTTTTTATTTGTAAAAGAAATTCTGCCTCTTGGGATACTCATTACGTACATTCGCTTATCAGATAATCTCGCTCGACCCGCAGGGGCGTTGATGATGGAAATTCACCAAATACAGACTGCGATGTCGAGCACAGAACGACTCACGACTTTTCTTTCAGAGGAAAAAGAGTCATTTGAAACCCTTCCCTCTGACTACGAAAAAATTAAAGGTCAGATTGAATTTCAAAATGTCTCAATGAAATACAGTACCCACCTTCCTTGGATTTTAAAAAACTTTAACCTCGCTCTCAATGTAGGAGAAAAAATTGGAATCATGGGAAGAACCGGAAGCGGTAAAAGTACCCTTATCTCACTTGTTACAGGTCTTTATCCCTATCAAGAGGGAAAAATAAAAATCGATCAAAAGCCTCTTGAAGATTATGACTTGGGATTTTTGAGATCTCAAATCGCTTTTGTATCTCAAAATACTTATCTTATGCCCGGCACGATCAGAGACAACCTCACACTTGGAAATAGTTTTGAAGATAAAGAAATCGAATTTGCCTGCAAGCAAACAGGCCTTTTTGATTTACTTTTTTTAAACAATCGAAATCTTGATTCGTATGTACAATCACAAGGGAGTAATTTTAGCCAAGGAGAAGCACAGCTTTTTGCGCTCACACGAGCTCTTTTACAAAACCCATCGATCCTTGTCTTGGATGAAGCAACCGCAAATCTCGATTCTCATCTAGAAGAAAAAGTTCAAAAAGCTGTCGAAAAAGTATGTGAAGGAAGAACCAGTCTTTTTATTGCTCATAGACTGAGCACACTCACTCGATGCGAAAGAGTTCTTATTTTACAAGATGGAAAACTTATAAAAGAAGTGACCGGAAAAGATTTGATAAATCCCTCATCCGAAATACTCGCGCATCTTGAAAGCAGCGAGTCCAATGGATTGAAGCTCCCAGAAGAGCCTGTTAGAAGCTAAAAAAATATATGAACTCAATGATTCTCGTTGCAGCGCTTGGATACTTTGTCGATGTTTACGATTTAATTCTCTTCTCAATTGTTCGAGTAAAAAGCCTTGAAGATATTGGTCAAAGCGGATCTCAACTTCTTGATAATGGACTTCTTATTTTAAATCTCCAAATGATTGGAATGCTGATTGGCGGAGTTCTTTGGGGAGTTTTAGGGGATAAAAAAGGTCGTCTCTCCGTCTTGTTTGGCTCTATACTTTTGTATTCGCTTGCAAATATTGCGAACGGATTCGTAAACTCTGTTGAAGTCTATGCTTTTCTTCGTTTTATAGCTGGCATTGGCCTGGCAGGTGAACTGGGTGCTGGAATTACTCTTGTATCTGAGGGACTCCCAAAAGAAAAAAGAGGCTATGGAACAACCATCGTTGCCACTGTAGGTGTTACTGGAGCGATTGCAGCCGCTTTAATTTCAAACTTATTTCATTGGAGAAATTGTTATTATATTGGAGGAATCCTTGGCCTACTCCTTCTTCTGTTGAGAATCTCGGTTCGTGAATCTTCAATGTTTAAAAAAACTCGATCCCAATCAAAAGTTGCTCATGGAAGTTTTTTCATGCTTTTTAACAATGGACCTCGCTTTCGAAAATATATGAATTGCCTTTTGGGTGGTCTTCCTATCTGGGGAGTTTTAGGGATTCTGGTGACATTTGCCCCTGAACTTGCACGCTACAAGGGGATCCACGAAACTGTTGAAGCAAGCCAAACAGTTCTTTATTCCTATATAGGACTAGTAATAGGAGATATTGGTTCAGGACTATTGAGCCAAATACTTAAGAGCCGAAAGAAAGTACTACTTCTTTTTCAAGCTCTCACATTAGTGACCGTGTTTTTGTATCTCAAATACCCTTTTCAAACTGCCCGAGAACTTTACATACTTTGTATACCTCTGGGCACAGCCATTGGTTACTGGGCCGTTTTTGTAACAAGCGCATCAGAGCAATTTGGAACGAATCTTCGTTCTACGGTAACCACATCAACACCAAACTTTGCGCGTGGAATGATCACTCCTCTTAGCCTTTATTTTACATTTCTAAAGAACAACATGGGGTTTGATCTCGTAAATTCTGCGCTCATTATGATGACGACTGCATGCGTGATAGCGCTCTACGCAACCTTTCAGTTAAAAGAAAGCTTTTCAAACGACTTAGACTTTATAGAATATTAATTTGTTTCTTTTAATAAATCATTCTTCAGCTCTTGGCTTACAGGTTTAGCACCCAGCCAAATTCCAGCTAGCGATTTAGCCATCGATTTCACCTTTGAGTCAAAAACGAGACCCTGAGTTACATCATTAGCTTTTTCATGAAACTCCACATGCAAAGGAAAAGAGTCGTTAAAAGTAATTTCAAGAACCGAATCTCTCTCAATCTTTAAATCAGCAGACCACTTAATGAATTTTTGTCTCTCTGACTCTTCCAATTTGTTCTCACTTGGAATTTTAGAAAAGCCTTCACTAAAAGCAGCAGACACTTTTTTTCCACCCACGCCACGCAAAAAACTTAACTTAAATTTAAATGACTTTGTTTTAGAATCAAATACCGAAGACCACTCCGAAGCTTTTGCATCTTTTCCAAAAAAACAAATTTGATAAACCTTCACTAACCCGCCAATGGCTTTTCTAAAACCACATGAGCCAGGAAAATAATTCTCGCCCTCTTTAACAACAAGCGCTCCTGCGGCGCCCTTCTGAGATTCCTTTGCTTCTTCTTTCTTATCTTGAGCAGCAAATCCACTTGATAAAGTAAGAAGAAGGCCTAAAGTGCAAAGATTGATTTTCATAAATATAGATTAAACGTGGTCTTAAAAATATCCAAGACAATCAAAGTAAAAAAACATACCCTATTTACAAATGGCTAAAAACTATCTCAGCCCCAGCGCCTTTGAAGCCATGAAAGCAGAACTCAAAGACCTGCTTGAAAAAGAAAGGCCAAAGATTGTGGAACAAGTGAGTGCAGCAGCCGCCCTGGGAGACCGATCAGAAAACGCTGAGTACCTTTACGGAAAAAAACGTCTTCGAGAAATCGATCGCCGTGTACGCTTTTTACAAAGCAGGTTAAGCGACGTAGAAGTCATTTCAGAAGATGAGGTAAATTGCCACGAAATACGTTTTGGAACATGGATTAAAGTAAAATCTTCACTGGGAACCGAAAAATCCTTTCAGATTGTTGGTCCCGATGAATTTGATACTTCTGGTGAAAAAATAACTCTCCAGTCGCCTCTTGGCCGATCTCTGCTTGGAAAAAAGCTAGGAGATAGCGTTAAAATTCTAAGTCCCAAAGGAGAAATTACCTATATTGTTTTGAGTCTTTCAAAAACGAAGCCTTCCTGACAAAAACTTAGTCAGGTTGTCTAACAAATTCTGCCCAAATTACCTCTAAGTCTCTCTTAGACTAAAAATAAGGCCTTTTTATTTTTGGCACACTTGCATCCCTTAAATCTTTCGCAAAAGAGGTGCGTATGCGTAAACCCAATTACTTTGGAAATAATCTCTCTAAACTTAGAATCAACGGATTTTTAATGGCAGGTCTTCTTGGAGGCGCAACAAGCTTAAGCGCAACACCAGGAAATACGGTTCCTCCTAGAAAAAGAGAAAATACCACGACAGGATTAACATCTAAAAAAGAAGCGCCAACCAAAGAAGACGAAAAAGCAGTTGTTCCATCAGAGTCCTGACGAGACGCAACACAGTCTCCTCAAAAACTCGCAGATCCCTAGAGCTCTGTTAGACTTTTTTTAATGTCTTTTAAATTGTTATCTCGATTTGTAATTATTTTGATTCCATTTATTTTAAATGCAAAATCTCCTCACATTGAACAAGGCGTTTGGATAAACGACCCTCAACTCAAGTACTACATGCTTCTTAAAAAAAACACGGAGTTTGTAATCGACCATCGTAAAGCAAAGGGATTTGAACTTTATGGATCTAAAAAACTTACGGCATTTCTTTTAGAGAACCATATTCCCTTTCAAAAATTAGAGAAGGTAGGTTATCAAAAAAATGCCTCTAACTATCCGTCTTTTGAACAAATCGAAGCAAAACTCCAAAAACTTCAACAAGAATTTCCTCAGCAAAGTCAGCTTTTAAGTGTCGGTAAAAGTGTTCTTGGAAAAAATCTTTATTTTCTTAAAATTTCCAAAAATCCAAAAGCTGATGCCAAACTTCCAGAGTTTAAATACATCTCAAGTATGCATGGAGACGAAATTACAGGTCGTGAACTTATGGTGTCGCTTGCGCAAGACCTTCTCACAAACTATGGAAGAGATCCGAAAATTACGGAATTAATAGACAACACAGAAATATATATCATGCCCTCAATGAATCCTGACGGATCAGAACTTCATCAAAGATACAACGCAAACAATGCTGATTTAAATCGAGATTTCCCTGATTTTACCTCTGATCCTGTCAACACGATCGATGGAAGACAGATTGAAACAGCTTCGATCATGCAATTTCAATCAGAAAGAAACTTCTCTTTAAGTGCAAATTTTCATGGAGGGTCTGAGGTGGTCAATTACCCATGGGACACAACAGACGTTCCCCATCCTTTTGATTCACTTTTAAAAGAACTTAGTTTAAATTATGCACAACTTGTACCTTACATCTTTCAATCCAGAGAATTTCCTCAAGGAATAACAAATGGTTTTGCGTGGTACGAAGTTAATGGAGGAATGCAAGACTGGAGCGACTTTTATCACAACGACCTACAATTTACCGTTGAACTATCTGATGCTAAATGGCCTGACTACAACAAAATTCCCAGATATTACCAAGATAACAAGCCCGCATTGATTCAATTTATTCGCAACATTCACCAAGGAGCGGGTTTTTACTTTAAAGAAAACCAAGATGCGAGCGGCTCTGTCACGATATCAAAAGCGAACAAAGAAATTGGCAACTATCAATTTCATCACGGTGAATTTTACAAGGTTCTAGAGCCAGGTCTTTATGATTTTTTTGTAAAAACTTCTGACGGAAAAATGCACACGTTCTCGTCAACAGTGCAAGCAAATGAAGTAAAAGCTGGCGGTCGCTACACTATTCTTTAAGGATTTTTGGATGATCAAAAAAGTTGAGCAACTTTAAAGTTTTACTTTCTTGAGACTCACATAAATGAATATTCTTTTTTTGAAGGAGTGAAAGGTTTTCTTGAAACCTCAGCTCTGCTTCCTCAAGTGGAACTCTAAGAGAGAGCTCATAAAATGAAGTTGAATCTGGCAGCCGTACCTCTTCTAAAACAAAACCCTTTGATCGAGAAAAAATCCAAACAGAATTCACTGCCGGACCAAAGACAGACATTTTCTTCATGTTTAAATCGCCAGAGTATACTGTTTTTAAAAAACTTTTTTGATTTTCAGAAAAAACCTCTTGTTTCCCTTTCTCCAACTCTCGAGTCAACGAACAAAAATAGCTTACTTTGCTTTTGTAGCGATCCTCTTCACACTTGTATTTTTCTTCTTTTAGTAAATGTTCCTGCTCAAAAAAATCCTGAGCACTCTTAAATCTTATTTTAACAGTGGACTGGTCACTTCCGTCTGAGCTTTCTCTAAACCTCAAAACAATCCCTTTCGAGAAAAAATGAAAACTTTCATCAAGATTTTTAAAATCGTAAAAACTTACAGAACGCTCTTCCTTTCTCTCTACTTCCAGACCGAGCTTACGAATAATTTCTTTTGAAGAATGCCCACAAAGACTCCAATGCAGCTCACTTTGAAGATGAGACTTTTCCTGTGAAAGGCCCTGAGCAAAACCTTGTTTAAAGCCTATTGATAAAATGAAGCAAAATATTTTAAGAATATTTTTCACAGCCACAACTTAGTTCTGTCCTTAATTGTGTCAAAAAGATTTTAGGCCTATATCCAAAGACAATGAAAAAATATTTTTCTCTTATTTTAATTTTAAGCTCGCTCACTTCCTCGTGCGCTTCAAAAAAAGTCTTCAAAAACACGTCAAATTCATCTCAGAAACATAGCCACATTTCATATCAGGTTTTCAAACTAGACCCCACACCTCTTCTTTTTGGAGGAGACGGAAAAATTCGAATTGGCGGGCTCTCAGGGCTTCATTTAGAGTCTGTGGATCGAAAGAAAAATAAAATAATTTTTATCAGTCACACGGATCGAGGCCCAAATGGTGATATCGAAAAAAAGGACGGTTATCCTGCTCGTCGTTTTTCAGTTCCACAGTTTGCCCCTCTTATTGTAAGACTGGAACTTAATACTCAAAACAAATCACTTAAAGTTCTTGAGCAAATTCCACTCCTTAACAAAAATGGCAAATTTATTACCGGATTACCCAACCTAGACCCGCGATCTCAGAGAAAAGATGCCGATGAAATACCGCTTAATGCCCAAGGGACCGAAGTTGCTTTTGACCCCATGGGGCTCGACTTGGAAGGAATAACAAAAGACAACAAAAAAGATATTTGGATGTGCGAAGAATACCGACCCTCAATCCTTCACTTTTCTTCAAACTACATGCTTATCGATCGATTTGTTCCATTTGATTCCCACGACAAGAATAAATTTTTCGGAAAAGAAGCTCTTCCTAGCACTTTACGAGACAGACAACTCAATAGAGGATTTGAAGCCATTGCTTTTGACGGAAAAAAGATTTTCGCATTCCTTCAGAGTCCTTTAAAGAAAAGCCTTGATGACAAAAACTTAAAAAAACAAATCCCTATTATCGAATTTGATATCCAACAAAAAAAAACGACATCCGAATATACTTATGAGCTCGATTCTTTAGAGGCAGATAAAATTGGAGATGCTGTAGCCTTAGGAGAGAAAAAGTTTCTTGTCATAGAACAAAACTCAAAGACAGGAGACAAAGCTATTCATAAAATTTATAAGATCAGCCTGAATAAGGGTTCGATGGCAGAAAAAGAATTCGTCATTGATCTGACAGCCCTTGGCCTCAATCAAGTAGAGAAAATTGAAGGTCTTGCAAGAGTTGACTCTCGAACGCTAGCTCTTGTGACCGATAACGATTTTTCTGTGTATAAACAGATAGAAACAAATTTAATTCTCATACAATCTGATACAGATTTGTTTTAAAATGTATTCATGCTTGAAAGCTTAAAAACAAAACTTCAAAAGTACCACAAATGGGAGCCTCTTGTTTTTTTTGTTGCTGGATTTTGTTTTGACGCCATGCTTTTGCATCGAATCGATGATCCCCTGATGCTTCTTCATCAAGCGATCTACCTTAGCTTTTCTGGGCTTATCATTGCTTGGGATCTTTTCTGCGAGGAAAAAGCTGGGAACATTCCCTTTTTCTTTCAAAAGATCTGGAAATATCGCGAAGGTATTCTTCATTTTATGCTTGGGACTTTGCTAAACGTTTATACGATTTTCTATTTTAAAAGTGGCTCTTTTGTAAGCTCTCTCTATTTCTTAGCTCTTCTAGCTCTTCTTTTATTTTTAAATGAAGTACGGCCATCCCAGATCTCAAAAAATTTTTTGCGAAATGCTCTTTTTGGTCTTTGTTTGATTTCTTATATGAATATTCTTGTGCCGATCTTTGCAAAAAAAATGGGGCTTCTAGTTTTTTTATTTTCGTGTTTACTTGCGTTTTTTGTTCATCATTTTTTTTTAAAGTTTTTAAAGTCTCGCTTACCTCATCGTCGACTCTTTAAAGATGTTCAATTGCCCTTTTTATTTGTTTTACTTCTTTATTCTCTTCTATATTTTTTCAAAGTTTTGCCACCCGTACCTCTTTCTATGAAAAGCATTGGCATCTATCATTCTGTTAAAAAAGAAGGCAACCAATACAAGCTTGGAATAACTCGTTCTAAATGGCTTTTTTGGCAAAGCGGCGATCAAAGTTTTTATGCTCAACCTGGTGATCGGATTTACTGTTTTGTCCAAATTTTTTCTCCCACTCGCTTTCAAGATCAACTCACTGTGAGATGGTTTTTTAAAAACCCCAAGCTAGGATGGGAGCCCCGTGACGCCGTCCCTTTAAATATTTTGGGAGGGAGAGAAGAGGGATATAGGGGCTATATCGCAAAAGCCAACTATGAGGCTGGAGACTGGAGAGTTTCTATCCAAACAAACGATGGACGTGAAGTGGGAAGAATACATTTTGAAGTCATTGCTTTAAACGAAAGTGAAAAACAAGAATACAGATACGAGTATTTTTAAAAGTCGTCGCTTTGCATTAACAACTTTTTTTAGATTATTTTAAAATTCACAAGAAAGCAGTTATATAAATAAAATGAAAAAGTTCACACTTCTATTTGCCACCGCACTTTTAACTTCAACTGCAATCGCAAAAAATCAGAATCGCTCAACGAAGCGAGCTGAAAAAAGGGCTGAGCGCAAAGACAAGCGTCAAGCCAACCGAAAAGAAAATCGTCTCGAAAACAAAGCGGAGCGAAAAGAAAAAAGAGCTGAGCGTAAACAGGAAAACCAAAACCCTCCTGCTGATTCAACAACAGATCAAAATCCACCCACGGCCACAGACGACCAACCTGCAATGTAATTTAAGTTTTATGACTTAAGAGGCATTCTCTTTTGAAAAGAATGCCTCTTAAGATAATTTTTATGATAAAAATTTTTTCTTTGAAAAAGTTCTTAAGTGTTCTTCCTAAAAGAAAAAAAGATGCTCATAAAAATGCCGGTGGAAAAACCCTTGTAATTGCCGGCTCTCCTGAAATGCCAGGAGCCTGCATTCTTTGTGCTACGGCAGCATCTCGTGTGGGTTCTGGATATGTTTACATTCTAAAAACATCCAAATATTTCATATCAAAAAACTTTCCTGACTTTTTAATTGTAAAAAAAAATTCTTTAAAAAAAACAATTTCAAATTATAGCGCTTTAGCCATTGGTCCCGGATTAGGAAAATCAGCTCAAAACCTCAAAATTCTAAAAACCTTGATTTACTCTCAAGTACCCTTTGTTGTGGTTGATGCTGACGGACTTAATATGCTTGCTTCACTCAAGAATGTGTCACTGCCCGAAACGTGGATTCTCACTCCCCATGAGGGGGAACTTGCCCGCTTACTAAAAACAACAGCCCAAGAAATTCGTCAGAATAGAAAAAAATACGTCATCATGGCTCAAAAGAAATTTAAATGCCACATACTCCTCAAGGGAAATAAAACCCTGATTGCTTCCAAAAAGCATCTCGTTCAAATACAAACTGGAAACAAGGCGCTTGCAAAAGCCGGAACGGGAGATGTTCTAACAGGAATGATTGCAGGATTTTTAGCCCAGGGCCTTAATCCTTTAAACGCTGCCTGCGTTGCTGCAACCCTTCATGGGAAAATTGCTGATGATTGGATTACAAAAAGAGACTACCTAGGATTTATGGCGAGTGACCTCTTGACCCAAATTCCTCTTCAAATGAAAAAGATGCGAGCTCAAAGCTCAAAATGACCCGCCAATACAAACCCCATAATCGCTGTCAAAAGTGTCAAATGCTGACTCAGTATTGTCTTTGCTCTGATGCAGAAGAATGCAAAAAAAATCTCGAGTATGTTCAAAGTTCGCTTCACATCATCATGCATCATCGCGAACGTTTTCTAACGACAAACACAGCTCGATTAGCAAAACTTTGCCTTCCCCGTTGCGAGATTCATCTTCGAGGAATGATTGAAAAAAAGGTTCCTTTTGATGAAATTTTAAAAAATGCCTCACACCCTCTCCTCCTCTATCCCTCGGAAAAAGCTACGGAATTAAGCTCTGATTATCTAAAAAAAATTTCAGGTCCTATAACCCTTATCGTTCCCGATGGAAGCTGGCGACAAGCATCAAAAGTTGCAAAAAGAGAGAAACTTCTCGAAAAAATTCCTCATGTAAAAGTTCTAAAAGGTAGCGAATCACAGTACAAATTGAGAAGAGAGCCAAAATTCTCTGGGCTAGCAACGTTTGAAGCCATAGCCATTGCACTTGGAATAATCGAGGGCTATGACGTTCAGCAAAAGCTAGAGGCTGTGTTTTTAAAAATGGTAGAACAAACCCTTAGAAGCCGTGGGATGAAACAGAGTATTAAAGGAGAGGTCTAGTTTATGAAAAAATTTTTATTGATCGTTTTTTTTATTTTTATGGTTCAAACTCAATATATTATGGCTGCTCCAAAACTAAGTTCTAAAGAGTTTTTTTCAAAACTCAACTATCAATCAATGAATCTTGTCGATGATTTTTATGACTCACAAGTTACCTTTCGTGATCCGCTTCATGAAATCCATGGCTCAAACGAAGTTAAAAAATATTACAGCAATCTCTACAAAAATGTGGAATATATTCGTTTTGATTTTGAAAAGCAGCTCATCAGTGGCAACGAAGAGGTTTTGTTTTGGGTGATGCATCTAAGAGCAAAAGGACTTAATTCTGGCAACGAGATTGCTGTTTCGGGAAACTCCCATATCGTTTATTCAACAGAAAGTAACAAATGTATTTATCATCGTGATTATTTTGATATGGGCGAGTTTATTTACGAACAAGT
>CAYOWH010000058.1:0-14754 GCA_964407615.1 uncultured Bacteriovoracaceae bacterium
AGCATGACCTCAAAACCTTCGGTCACTAACTTTTCTAAAAAAGGGATACAGTTTTTTTGAGCAAGCGGTTCACCGCCTGTGACCTCAACAAGAGATCCGCCCAAATCACGCACACGAGCAAGAATTTCGGAAAACTTTAATTGTGATCCTTCAAAGAAAGCATATTCTGTATCGCACCAAGAGCAACGCAAGGGACAACCCTTGAGGCGCACAAAAGTACAAGGCCTTCCCGCTTGAGAAGATTCGCCTTGGAGACTATAAAAAATTTCATTAATAGAGAGTGATAATTCGTCCATGACGCTTAAGGTCATCCTCTTTTTACATTTTTAAAGCTAAGATTGTCAAAGGAAAAGCAGTCCCGAAAGGAATAAGGTAGCATAGATCGATTTTATGAGTTCTTCAAAGATTACAAGTAGTTCCACCGCTGAATACTTCTCGAAGAACCTGCAGCAGGTAGGTTTTAGTTCAGGTACCAAGGCCGTTTTAACCACCCTCAAGGAAGCCATCGACAACTCCCTCGATGCTTGCGAAGAGGCCCAAATTCTTCCCGAAATTTACGTGGAAGTTGAACGTGTAGGTCAGGGTACGCAAAAAAACATGGATCAAATCCGCGTTTTAGTGAGCGACAATGGTCCTGGTATCGGGGCCGAAGATCTTGCAAAAGTTTACGGTGAATACCTTGCGTCTTCTAAATTCGGTCGTGGTCGATGTTCTCGCGGACAACAAGGTATCGGTATAAGTGCTGCGACAACTTGGGCACAATTGACTGCTGCAAAAGGTGTCACGGTCATCACCAAAACCAAACGCATGCCTCAGGCCCTTAAAGCTTTGATCGAAGTGGACATCAAAAAAAACCAAGGCTCTGTGATCGAAAAGAAAAATATTTCATGGGACAGACCTCAAGGAACTTGTGTTGAATTTTTCTTTGATGGGCGCTTACAACTACAAGGCGAAGGCGGACTTCTCACTTATCTCAAAGGAACAAGCCTTGTTAATCCTCACTTGAGCCTCAAATACAAAATCAATAAAGAAGAGGAAGTTTCTCTAGAGCGAGTCAGCCAAGAAATCATAAATCTTCCAGATGCTGTTTCTCCGCATCCTCACACCATGAAATTGGGTGAATTTATTCACCACATTCACCTTTTTGGAAAAGTTTCGGTACAAAACTTTTTCGATAAGGGCTTTTCTCGCATCTCAAGTGATGTGATCAACGAAATGACCAAGCAGGGATTTAAAAAAGCTTGGCTTAGTCGCCCTCTCACTGACCTTTCAAAAGACGAGCAACATAAAATCTACCAAGCCCTTCAAAATGTTGAGCTTATGGCTCCTTCCACAAAAAGTGTACTTCGTATTGGAGAAGAAGCTCTTTCAAAAAGCGTAGACCGATTGGGAGAGGTAGATTTCTTTAGCGTCGTCTCTCGCAAACCCCAAATTTGTGATGCCAAACCTGTCGTCGTAGAAGTTGCTCTTGCTCGATTGAAAAACAGACCTTCCTCAGAGGAAGAACAGTCGGCTCAAGTTTTACGTTTTGCAAACCGCGTTCCCCTTCAATTCGATAAAGCCGCCTGTGCGATCGTAAAGGCAATTGAAAGCGTTAACTGGAAAGCCTACGGACTTGCTCAACCCAAAAATTCGATTCCACTGGGCCCTTACGTCATTGCCGTGAGCGTGGTATCTCCGTTTATCAAATTCAAGAACGCATCCAAGGAAACAATTGATGCCAGTGACGAATTAGTTGAAGAGCTTCGCCTGGCTATCATGCAAGCAGGACAAAAACTTTCTCGACACATCAAGAAAGAATTACGTGCTGCAGATTACGAAAAGAAAATTCAGCATATTGAACAATTTGGTCCTATCTTGATTGAAGGTCTTGGAAGAATTACTTCTGCCTCAGACAATCAACTCAAAAAAGCTCGCGAAGGTTTGATGAAACTTCTGGGTAGAGACTCTGAAGTTGCCCTGGAAGATTTGAAAAAAGCTGAAGAAGCACATCAAAAAATGACAAGTAAAGGCGGAGGCCCCACATCAACTTCTAGCGAAGCAGCTGTGGCAGAAATTCCATCTGAAGCGACTGTTGATGAAAGCGATAAAAAATCATCTAAAAAAAATAAGAAATCTAAAACTGACGATGAGCAAACAACGCTCGCGCTTGAAGGAGATGCTTAATGTCTCGTAAACACCTTGCAACGATCAAAGATCCTGACAAAGAAGTTCCAAAAATTGCACGTGAAATGTGCGCTGAAATGTTGAAAGACCTCGAAAAAGCGAATCGACCTGTTCTTGAGGCTATTAAATGCTCACTTGATAATTCATTTTATGATCATAAAGTAGGCTATCTCACTCCTGGCGAAAAAACCGTCAAAACAGAACTCAATGTTTCGTCCGTACTAAAGATGTCTCGCTCTGTTTTCTTACTTGAAATTTTGTTGCGCAACTTGGATTCAGGTGCGGTCAACACAAAGCGCGAGCTTTACTACATCGCAAAAGGTGAATGTAAACAAAACAAACAACTCAAACCTCTCGACTTCAACGACCAGGTCGAAAGTGACTCCATCATTGATTTTATTTGCGAACTGATGGAAATTTACCGCGAAGAAATCAACTGCTTTGCCAACGATCGCGGTGGACAAACTTATTGCCAAAATTTGATTGTCACAGAACACATGCCTGATGGAACCAAAGCAACCATCGACTTAAGCTCTTTGGGAACAACTCCTTTTCAACCCAAAAACCGTCCTCAAAGTTTTACAATCAAACCCAAAAAAGGAAAAATTGATTTTTGTCTTGTTGTGGAATCAGAAGGTACGGCAAATACGCTCGTAACAAACGGATTTACCAAAAGACACAATGCAATTGTCATGGGTGCTCAAGGGGTTCCCTCTAACGGAGTTCGCGCATGGGCTAAAACCATTCAAGATCAGCTAAAGATTCCCATTTACTTTCTCGGAGATCTTGACGCGTACACCATGCAAAATATTTTCCGTACGCTCAAAGCAGGATCGGCGGCAAGTTTGATTCGAAACAAAGACTTTTCCGCGCCCGAAGTAAAATTTCTCGGTGTGTTGCCCGATGATGTTAAAAAATATGATCTCACAAACTACAACGTAGACCCAAGAGATCCCGTTGAAGGACGCTCTTTGAAGAAGGCCCAAGATGCTCTTGCAAACGACCCTTTCTTTAAAGACAAAAAGAACAAAGGTCTTTCCGAAATTCTTGATTGGCTTATTAAAGAAAAGCGCCGTTGTGAGCAACAGGCCTTTTTCATGGTGAATCCAAAAGACCCTCAAGCTTTTGAGAAAATCATTTTAGAGAAAATTAAGAAAAAAGATTACGTTTAATTTAATTTTTTTTAATTCAACTGATTTGTTTCTAGAAAACTATAAACCTCGGGGTTCTTAAGAAATTCTTTAAGAGCCTCATTTATTTCTTCGTTGGTAAATTCGTTGATGTGAATTCGTGCTTCTTTAGCAAGAATCGTCTTCAATTGATCAGCTGTCTTTTCATCGATCCCGTAGCGATAAAGAGACATGAAATAATTTCGAATGCTTGTTCGGGGGAAGACACTTGCAATACTAAAAGCAAAATTCAAAAGAAACTGAGTTTGATTTCGGTAGCCCGAATTCATAATCGATAAAGTCACCGCACGTGACAACTCACCAAAATACGAACTCCCCGTGCCTCCGTACAATAAATCAAACGCAAAATATTTCATGTCGGCGTCTTTTTTGACGAACATATAGACCGAGGCATTACTCAGCAAATCCACAGTTCTGTAAATGAGATACCTTGAGAAATAATTATTTACATTCATAACGGGCGTATAAACAATTCCCCATGCAGCCCCGGGTATGAGCTTGTAAATGGAAACAGGATTAATCTTTCCATCACCTAAGAAAAACTTTTCTTTTGGATCGTTTCTCAAATATTCTCGGTCCACGATTTCTGCAATCACTGCAGCAGAATTCACTGCAAGTATATAACCCACCTTGGAATAATTGATGGATTTCACACCCTGCTCATTATATTTGAACCAATACTCATACCAATTCCTTACAGCCGTTGAAGGAAGTTGTTTTATGAATTGTAACTTATCAGCCGAAGAAGTTGTCCGAACCCAGTTTGCAGAATTCTTGAGACTTTGCCAAAAAGCGATGCCCTCTACACAAAGATATTTAACAGCAGAAGTCCCCGCGCCCAACACTGTTGGGGCCATCATAGAAAGAGGTAAGGTTGTCGTGACAATAGGCAACCAATAATCCATTTCCTCCGTCCAATTGTTTCGCTTTAAATCAGAACTCTTCACAGCAATATAAGTGTTAAGCCCTGCAAATGTTGCAATCGCAATACCCGCAGATAAGTTGGCAGCAGTCGTAGAACTAATACCAAAGGTGTAACCCAACCCCAAAGCCCCTAAGTCAAGGGCAAGTGGAAAAGCTGGTGCTAAGCGATAGAGCAACACAACTTTTTCTGCGATTTTAATATGGTAATCCAAATATGCCGATTGTTTTTCAAGCATCGACATCTCAATTTTATAAAAAGGCTTTAGATCAAGACCCAAGTATTGAGCTCTTTCAAATAGATACCGATGAGTTTCAAAATAAAAATTTTCTTTTATTTCACGAATCGAAGGTTCATCAACTTTTCTTCTTGCAGCTCCGTAAACCAGGCTATCTTCCCCAAACCAAGAAGAAGGCTTCCAATTCATATACTCTTCGTAATTTGATCGAAGTTGTTTTTCTAAAAACTCAATGGCCCTTTGGTAAGTACCCCGAAACTGAAGAGCAACTCCATTTTCATCTTTAACAATGACTCCTTGATTATCTAACTTATAATCCCAGTGAGTATAAATTTTTCTCTTTGGCGTAAAAACAAAACGTCCAAAAAGAAGTGCCTTTTTCTTTTTTTGTGCAAGATTGAATAAATTATTTTTTAAGGAACTTAATTGATTATCTAAAAATTCCTCGTCTGTTAAAATTTGGCTTAGATAATCCTCTGGCAGCTCGGCTGCCTTCCATCGCAATTTGTAAAAATCATAAAGTTGCTTTTCAAAACTTGCCCGATCTCCATTTGTTATGGATTGTTCTTTGTCGAGTAAAAACTCAAAAACAACGAGCTTTGCAGCATTCAGCTGTCCCTCAAAAAAGCCCATTGAAAATTCAGCTCGGCAAAGCTGTACAACTTCTTTGATGCGATCTTCAAGATTTTGAGAATCTTTTTTCTCGATTTTTGCAAAATAATATTCAATACCCTTTTGAAAAGTTTCTTGGCATTCTGTACGAATGAATGGGCTTACTCCCTCTTGAGCAGAGGAGAAAAAATATAAAAAACAGCCTCCAATGAATAAAAAAGACTTAAGTGCCTTCACCCTCACAAACCCCTCTCTCCATACCTTTGCAAAACCTAACAAAGGCAGGAGAGAAGTCGATTTAAAAGCTCTTAATTTTGATAAACATTCGTCAAGACTATGTTTTCCGAGGCAATGGCTTCAGGACTAATCACTATTTCGTTTAATGGGATATCGGAACCATAACGCTCTGCTATGATTTTTTTCACCTGAGGGCTCGATAAGTCATAGTCACCCAATTTCTGCAAAATACCCACAGAAACCCCTACGGCATTTTGATACATCTTCCATACGAGTTCCGAGCAGTAAATTCGATCATTTGTCCATTCAAAATAGATATCATAAGGTTTTGAAAGAAATTTTTGACCTTCTAGATAAAGCCTCGTCACATCCCCGGAACTGAGACCTTTTTTTAATCTTCGAACCATGTATTTCCCGCCCACCCCACTCGACACAAAATCTTTCAAAGATCGAAATCCTACCGGGCCTCGCGCCTCATAGACATAAGGAGTGGCTCCTTTATGAAATATAATCCCTACATGCGACCACTTAGAATGAGTTGCAAGTTGTATCGCCTGACTCTGCGATGACTGACTTGTATGAAGAATGATATCTCCATCAAGAAACTTTGGCTGAACATTCTTACTCGTTGCAGACACTTTGGAAGAAAAGAAGAAGCAAGTCACAAAGACAGAACCAAGAGCTATTTTTTTTAGATTATTAAACACGTCATGTCCCCCCATGAACTTTTAATGGTGACATGATTTGAAAATTTTCTTTTTAGTTTAATTTGTCAGAAATGCTTGTTCGTTTTTTTCAACTTAAGCAGAAGTGTTTATTTTTTGATCGTGTCGAACTTCAACTATTAAAAAGTCTTTTGATAGATCTAACAAAACCTTCTCAAAATTACCCACATTCACTGAGTCCATGTTTGCATTCCATTCATCAAGAAGAAGTATTTGAACATTTCGAGACAAGGACTCTGAATTTTTATGTATCCATTCGATTGACTGGCGAGCAAGTTGGCCGCTTGAAAGCTGCGATTTAAAAGTGACAAATAAATCATGATGTGCAGGAAGCAAGTAAGCCGATTCAGCATATTTTTCTTTGAGCTTTAAAAGACTTAAACTTTTACCGCAGCCGTTCGGACCCCTGACTGTATAAACACCTTTTAATTTGGTGTGCGGCAAAAGCATAAACTCCTCAAAAGCTATTGAACCAGAATTTGGTGTCGCAACAGAAATCAAAGAGGAATTAATTTTTGAAAAAGGAGAATCATCAGTGTGCAAAGAGGAATCCAAACGAGAAAGTAACCTTGTCCAAAGTGTTCGAATAGATTTTAACTCGACTGTATCGCAAAGAATTGCATACGTGTGATTCATCAGCATAAAGACCCGAGGCATGTTGACGAGAATTATAAAAACTTTTTGAGTATCAGATATTTGCGAAAAAACTCTCCAGCCAAGATAGCTTAAAACAGGAAGAAAGCTAGAAATCGATAAGCTTATACTTGAAATAATTTTCGCTTTTTCTGCTTTTTTTTCAGAAAACAAATAGTTTTCGAGTGAATTTTCTGCACTCTGTTTCCAATCATCAAAATTACCACGATTTTTCAATAAAAGAGGATCCCAGCTACGACGAAGATATTCAGAAACTGACGATCTTGCCTTTTGAGATTCAAGCTCTTTTTGCGTTATATCTTGTATCGTTAAACGATAAATCACCGACGACAAAAACAACGAGCACAAATAAATAGGCAAAAAACCTGTGTCCAAAAAAAGCGTTAATCCAATTGCCGTAAATCCCACGTTTAAGGCAGTATTTAAAAAAGAATACAGGGATTCTACTAAACGACTACTTGTTAGAATAAGTTCTGTGTTAAGAAGAGAAACAATTTCTTCTTTTGATTTTTTATTGATCCACACCCGGGACTGACCAGAGAAAGATAAAGTGTACTTTTCAAATAGTTTTTTAACTAGCTCAACTTTCCACTTTCTTGAAAAATATAAAGACAAAGATCCTGGTAAAAAAGGCAAAACCAGTGAGAAAAAATAGGCAATCAAAAAAAGAAATGCCTTATGTTTTTGTTGATCCGTAAAAGACTGAGTCGATCGTGTGAGAAAATAAATAGAACTCGCAACAATCAGCTGCTGAACAACAATAGCCACCAAACAAGCTACGGAGCTCGTAGTGAAAACAAGATTCAAATCAGAGAATTTATTATTATATTTTTTTTGATTATTTTTCATTTCATGTAAAATTTACTGAAAAAACAAGGTATGGGCTCCTTTTGAAAAAGCCGCGATTGCAAAAAGGAGAAGTCCTGTTGCAGAAGCAACATTGATTTTATGAATAGTTTTTTCACTCAGTAAATTGTGAAAACGAAGCGTCAGAGTACTCAAAAAAAGCCACCATGTAACAGCCCCCAAAAAAACACCCCCCGTTAAAATAAGTGCTGATTGTGAGTCTTTTATTCCAAATTGAAACATCGTGAAAATCGCAAGAAAACTAAAAATCGTTCCAGGATTTGAAAGAGTCAGAAGAATCGAGGAAAAATATGTTTTCACTCCCGAAGCTTTAGCAAGCTTTAACTCTTTCATTGGTTTGTTACTTTTAAAAAGGTTGTAAGCAAGAAATCCAAGAACAATCCCTCCCAAAAACTGAAACCAACCCATGTAGCGAATCAAAGGATCAGAAATCCACTTAGCTCCAAAAGCAGCGACTCCTCCATAAAAGGCATCTGCAGTTGCAGCACCCAGTCCAGTGAGGATTCCATTGAGACGCCCGCGAATCATGGTTCTTCGAATACAAAGAATTGCAATGGGCCCTACAGGAGTAGACATAATGAAACCCAAAAGAAATCCTTTAAATAAAAAGAACATCAAGCTCTCGTAAGCTTTTTGTATTTTATACGACGAATATTATCTGCTTCAGGACCTAATCGACGACGCTTATCTTCTTCGTATGCTTGGAAGTTTCCTTCAAACCACACAACCTGACTTTCTCCCTCAAAAGCAAGAATGTGCGTTGCAATTTTATCTAAAAAGAAACGATCGTGGCTAATGACAACCGCGCAACCTGCAAAATTTAAAAGACCTTCTTCTAGTGCGCGTAGAGTACTCACATCTAAATCGTTTGTTGGTTCGTCAAGAAGCAAAGTGTTGCCACCGTTTTTGATCATCTTTGCAAGATGAACTCGGTTGCGCTCTCCACCTGATAACTGCCCTACTTTTTTCTGCTGATCTGTACCAGAAAAATTAAACTTCGCTACATAGGCTCGCGAATTGACTTCTTTGGTGCCCAAATAAACTGTGTCGTTTCCAGCTGAGATTTCATCATAGATGGATTTTTCGTCATTAAGCGTATCTCGACTTTGATCCACATATCCTAGCTTAACTGTTTCACCCACACGAAAATTTCCACTATCAGGCTTGTCCTGACCCGTGATCAAACGAAAGAGTGTTGTTTTACCCGCTCCGTTTGGTCCGATGATTCCTACTATTCCTCCGCGAGGAAGATTAAAACTCAAATTTTCAAACAACAATTTGTCTCCATAGGCTTTCGATACATTTTGAGCCTCGATCACCAGCTCTCCCAATCTTGGGCCGGGTGGAATGTAGAGCTCAAGATCATCAATTTTTTCTCTGGACCCCTCTGCCAGTAAGTTTTCATACGAAGAGATACGCGCTTTGCTTTTTGCCTGACGCGCACGAGGACTTTGTCGAATCCACTCCAACTCGCGTTCCAAAACTTTTTGTCTTTTTGTTTCTTGTTTTTCTTCATGAGCCAAACGTTTTTGTTTTTGCTCAAGCCACGCAGAATAATTTCCTTCGAAAGGAATCCCCTGACCTCGATCTAATTCCAAAATCCAAGAGACAACGTTATCCAAGAAATAACGATCGTGAGTGATAAGAACAACTGCTCCCGCATATTCTTGTAAGTGACGCTCAAGCCACGCCACGCTTTCTGCATCTAAATGGTTGGTAGGTTCATCCAAAAGCAAAAGATCAGGCTTACTCAAAAGTAAACGGCAAAGAGCTACTCGTCTTCGCTCTCCACCAGATAATTTATCAACAGGACTATCTCCTGGCGGACACCTCAAAGCATCCATTGCAATTTCAATCTGACGATCTAAATCCCACGCATTTGCCGCTTCAATTTTATCTTGAAGTTCAGCTTGTCGAGCCATGAGCTTATCCATATCTTCCGCAGACATTTCTTCTGCAAAACGCTCACTAATCTTGTTAAATTCTTCCAAAAGGCGGGCTGTCTCGCCCATACCTTCCATAATATTTTCTTTGACGGTTTTTGTATTATCAAGTTTAGGCTCTTGTGCGAGATATCCTACTCGTTTGCTTTCAGCGATAAAGGCTTCGCCTTGATACTCGTTATCTTCACCAGCCATGATGCGAAGTAATGTTGATTTACCCGAACCGTTACTTCCAATGATTCCAATTTTTGCGCCTTCGTAAAAAGACAAATAAATTTCAGAAAGCACTTTTTTGCTAGGTGGATAAGTTTTACTTAAACTTTTAAGCGTATAAATAATTTGAGGCATTGAAAGGGAATCTTAGCGCAAATACGACTGACGATCTACAACTGTTAAATTGCAAAACTCAACCTATTCAAAACAATCTAAACACTCACATCAAAGTCTCTCAAAGCCGAGTTGAGAGATGTTTTTTCATCGGTACTCTTTGTGCGCTCTCCAATAATCAAGGCACACGCAAGTTGATAGTTTCCTGCTGCAAAAGTTTTGGAACGAGTTCCGGGAACAACTACGGAACGAGGAGGAACCATTCCCTTATAAATCTTTTCGACATTTCCTCGAACGTCGATAATAGGCGTTGAAGCGGTGAGAACCACATTGGCTCCTAAAACAGCCCCCTCTCCTACCTGAACCCCCTCTACGACAATCGCTCGCGATCCAATAAAACAATGGTCTTCAATAATGACTGGTTTAGCCTGGAGAGGCTCCAAAACGCCCCCAATTCCAACTCCTCCACTTAAGTGAACTCCTGCGCCCACTTGTGCGCACGACCCCACTGTAGCCCATGTGTCGACCATGGTTCCCGCTCCCACATACGCTCCAATATTTACAAAAGAGGGCATTAAAACACAGCTTGGAGCGATATAAGCTCCATAACGTGCAATCGATCCCGGAACAGCACGCACCCCTTGATCCGATGACCATTTTTTGAGGGGAACCTTATCAAAAGCAGAGTACTGACCCGCATCAAAACTCTCTATTTTTCGAATTCTAAAATAAAGCAAAACGGCTTTTTTTATCCACTCAAGCACTCCCCATTCTCCATTTTGCTTTTCACAAATGCGGGTCTTTCCTTGATCAAGAGAGTGAATCACTTGAAGAACGGCAGAAGTGTGTTTGTCACTATTTGAAAATTTTTCAGGATTTAAATAAAATTCTTCAATTAAATCTCTCATGATTTCTTCTCGGCCTCCGCAGCAACGGCTTTGTCTGCAAGATATTGCAAAGCTGCTAGCACAGCTGGAGCGTGCAGAGTCCATGCATCTTCGTGTGGGGAATTTCTTTCAATTTCGTAGGTAATTGTGGGGATATTTCTCTCTGAACCCGCCCACGTTCCAAACGAGCCAGGTGTTGGATAGCCTATACTATCATCAATACGGTAGCCGCATTTTGCTCCAATCACTTCTGCAAGTTCTTTAGAGGGACCATTATAATTAATAACAGGATCATAAGAATGAAAACTTAAGATCGCAGAGAATTGTTCTTTTTCAACAAGGGCCATCAAGGCTTGCGTTTCTGGCTCTGATCCAGGAGCGGGGCCAGGCACATAACGCTCATTCGCTGCTTTAGAGGTCCAATCATTTGTGGGCATATTACGATTTAAATCGACTCCGTTGGAGTTGAGACGAGTATTCGCCAAACATCCATCTGGATTCATACGCGGAATTGCATAGAGAGCGAGTTTATTTTCAAAAGCTTTCCAATCTGCACGCCTCAGGAAATTTTCTACAAACGTGTACCCCTCTGGCTCATCTCCATGTACGCCCCCCATCAACAAAACCTTTACTGGCCCCTCTGTTAAACGAAAAATTTCGATATCCAAACCCTTTACAGAAGTTCCAAAAACTATTTTTTCCACAAAAAACAGATTATTTGAAATTTCAATTCACTCAAGTGATGATAAGTCTACAAAGCCCTAAATGACTGATAAAAACCTTTTTTCTTTTTTAGATTCCTCTTTTAAGCGAAGAATCGAACAATCCCCCCAGCAAAAAGATCTTTTGCGAGATGCTCTTGGAGATTTAAAAGGAAAAAAGCTTCGTATCCTTGATGCAACAGCAGGACTTTGTAGGGATGCTTTAAGGCTTACTTACTGGGGTCACGAGGTTTGGGCCTGCGAACGAGAAAAGAATCTTTCGGATGAAATAATAAGTAGACTTGAAGAAGCAAGAAGAGATGATTTCTATAAAAAATGGATCTACAAACTGCACTATATTCCTCAATCAACTGAAGAATTTCTAACTCAATGGAAAGGACTTGGTTTTGAAATCATCATCATTGACCCCATGTTTTCTATTGAAGGCCGCACAAGTCTTCCCAAAAAAGAACTTCAGCTTTTAAAAGAAAAAGTTTCCAACGAAGATAATGCAATAGAACTCCTAAATTTTTGCTGGAGATTTAAAGCACAAAAAATCGTTCTTAAGCGTCCCCTCAAAGCATCCTTTATTGGACCACGTAAACCTACCCACATTTACAAAGGACGTGCCCATCGCTGGGATGTATACGTCAATCCAAATTAAAACTACAAGTTTTGAATTTATTGATTATTCTAAAGTAAATGAACTTTCGCCCAAACTTAAATGACCTTGTCTTTATTTTCTTTCTTCTCATCGCCACTCCATCTCAAAGTTATCCGTGTAAAGAACGCCTCTACCCAGGCTCTCCTTTTGGTGGAATCACTTCTCATTCTTTTACACAAAAATCTAAACCTGTAAGTAAAAAAGCTTTTGATGAAATTTTAAGTAAATTATCCTTTAACAAATCTGATACGACTTCTTACAGAGTAGAACTACAAAACGAAACTCCCAACTCCAAGAACGCTCGCCACGCCGATCAATTTATTCAAGAAACACAATCTCTATTTGGCGATCAAATGAGACTTCGAAACGAAAACAATTTCGTTACCATTACAGAGTCAAGAAGAGTGAAAGAAGAGGGAGACTATCCTCGCACCATCAATATTCGAGTTAGAAGCTACCGAGAACTTGCACCAGATGAAAACGTAAGAACAAGTTTCGACATAAAACCTCACGATAGCACCGCAAAATATGCAAAATTATTTATTCATCCTCCTGGTGAAATTCCTGTAAGACTTGAATTTAAAAAATCTGCAATCGATCCTCAAACTGGAAAAGAACTTGAGGGTGTAAAAGAAAAACCTACTATTTTTTGTCTTAAAAGTGAGGCAGACGCTCTCCTCGACCCCTTTCAGTACTTTAAAGTAAAAGATACTCTCAAAGAAAGAATCAAATCATATCGAACAACTAAGAGTTTAGTAAATCGACCCGAAGAAATTGATTCCATGATTGAAGCTATTGGACTCATCCACAAATCAGGAGCTCAAATTCAACAACCTGGTCAAGCTATTCTTTATCAAAGAGATTCTTACGTGGGTCCCAATGATTTACAAATAACATTAGACAAAAACATACGATACATTGGCTACAAACAAGATGGGATCATACGTGATTTCCCTCTTGATTCCCGTGTTGTTGAAGTCAAATTTCCCGTTCATATCATGAAAGAACTCAAACGTATTCACGAGATGAGCCCCGAAGACAGAAATCTTGCGCTTATGACGAGTCCGTTCTTAAAAGAATATAAAACCTGGAGGAATTTTGAAAATCTTCCTACGGCTGAAGGAGCCAAAAGAAATGCAGGCAAGGGAAGCCGTGGATACCGATTAAATTCAGCTCAAGAAACACCTCAAGAAGGAGCTCTCCAGCTTTTAAAATCAGAGTAAGATTAAGAAACTAGGCGCCACCCATTTTTAAAATCTTATTATATTCTTTTTCCGTTAATGGAAGAATCGAAAGACGATTTCCCTTTTGTAATAACTGCATCGACTGCAATTCCTTTTCTAAACGAATCTTATCTAAGCTAACCGGAACCTTGAAAGCCTCAAGATAAGAAACATCCACGCAATACCATCGAGGTTTATCTTGAGAAGACTTTTCGTCGTAGTAATCACTTTTTTTATCGAACTGTAACTTATCAGGACTTGCTAAAGCAGAAACTTTCAAAGTAGCTACGGCTGCCGAGGGCTCCGCATTACTATGATAAAAAATACCCAAGTCTCCCACCTGCATATCCTTCATCATAAAGTTTCGGGCCTGATAGTTTCGAACACCTTCCCAAGCAGTTTTCTTATCTTTTATAAATTGAGTAAGGGGGTAATCTTCAATATCCGATTTAAAAAGCCAAAATCGTTTCATAAGCATAATTTAAGATGCCTCGATGATTAAATCGAGCACAAAAAAAACGGCGTTCCCTCAGTGAAGAGAGAACACCGCTTACTGTTATAACTCTATTTCAGTAATAAATTACTTAGAAGGAGTGAGGTGACGGCTAACAAGCTTTGTCATCTCGAACATAGAAACAACTTTTTTTCCACCGAATACAGCGCGGAGCTTGTCATCAGCGTTGATGTTGCGTCTTTCTTTAGCATCTTGAAGATTGTTCTTCTTGATGTACGCCCAAAGTTTTTTAGTAACTTCAGTACGTGGAATAGGCTTGTTACCTACAACTTCAGCGAGTGTATCGCTTACTTGCATAGGCGCCATAAACTTCGCATTAGGCTTACGCTTAGCTGAAGTTTTCTTTGTTGCTTTCTTTGCAACTTTTTTCTTTACAACTTTCTTTGTTTTCTTAACTGCTTTTTTAGCCATTTATCTACTCCTCTGGTTCATTCTCTATTTTCGAGAAATCACTCTCTATATATAGGTTTTAAACTCATTTCACAGAGATGCAAGTAGCTCAAGCAAGAAAATAAAAAAAAATCTAAAATTACGTATTTTCCCTCGTAAAACACCCATTTTCACTCTGAAATCCTAGCGACTGAGTCATGAATGAACAAAATCTCACTCTATTGGATAGAGAAAGAGCCTTGAGGCTGCTAGCTTTTCTCCTATGAAAATCTCTGCCGAACGGGTTCTGACAACTCCCATTTTCTACTGCAATGCTCGGCCTCACTTGGGTCACACCTATGCCATGATCTTCGCAAATTTCCTCAAAAAGCTCTTCGAACTCAGAGGAGAAAAGACTTGGTTTGTGTCTGGAACCGATGAACATGGCGAAAAAATGGCGCAAACAGCAGCAAAAGTGAATCGTCAGCCCAAGGAATTCTGCGATGAACACAGCG
>CAYOWH010000059.1:0-14716 GCA_964407615.1 uncultured Bacteriovoracaceae bacterium
CCAAACCAGTTCACATACTTTTTTTATGTGTTGCTAATTCAGCCCGAAGTCAACTCGCCGAAGGATTGGCAAAAGATATCTTTGGAAATGCCGCAAAGATCGAAAGTGCTGGCTCTCAACCTTCGGGTATCGTTCAACCCTGGGCTGTGAAAATTTTGAATGAAATTGGTATAGACATTTCAAGAAATCAGTCCAAATCAACAAGCGTCATCTCATTGGAATTCTACGCAAACTTAGATTTCATCATTACTCTTTGCGCAGAAGAAGTTTGTCCTATTTTACCAAGCAGCGCAAAGCGCTTACATTGGCCCATCAAAGATCCTGCTGGAGTTTCAGATAATTTGAAACCAGATGCTTTTCGTACAGCTCGCGAGCAAATAAAAGAAAAACTGATTGAATGGAAGCATGAACTTGGCATTTAAAGTTTTTTTCGACTTATACGTGATTACATAAAAAATACAATCAATCTTGGTTTGAAAGTATTACGAAATAAATAGAATCTTATTTACTTCGAACTTCAGCGCTGCTGATCTTTCCTCTTAGATAAGGCTTCAATCCGTCGGTCGTGAGGAGTTTTTCAGAAGATACGTCCTGATTTAAACAACTCTTGAAAAATAAAACAGTGGCAGCCCGTACCAAAGTCTGCACATCGGCTCGATTGGAGGAATCTCTTCCGTGCTCTTTCCCACCTGTAGAATCCGTAAAATCTAGATGGCTCGCATTCTCTAACCATACGAAAAGATTTTTACCTGACATTTCAGGCCAAAGTTTAAAAGATTCATAACGAGTCATAGGTGGATTGCCGTTTTGTTGCTTGTCATGAGTTCCAGATATCCCCATCAGGGGAATACGCAACGTCGAGTAACTATCTCTTAGAAAAAACGGATCTCCTGGAGCCTGTGGAGAGAGAGCGATTCCACACTTGAATCGCTTTTCAAAAACGTCAGGCTCCAATCCCTTGCCGAGCCCTACTTTAGGCTCGATCCAATCTAGCGCGGGCTTCATGCCCGAGACTGCCATCACCGTAAAGGCTCCAAACGAATGTCCCATGACACCCACCCTATTTAAATCAAAACGTCCTTTGAGTTTGGGATGGTGACGATTCCACTCTTCAATTTGGTCAAGTATAAAACTCAGATCCCTGGGGCGACCCAAAACCTCTTCTGAATCGTGAATCATATCTTTCAAATTTTTCAGTACACGTATTCCAGATTTTAGGCGTTCTGTGTTACTGCCTACATGCTCCAAGCAAAGAGCAGCATAACCATGTGAAGCAAGATGATAAGCTTGTGCGTAGTGAGTATCCCAGCTTCCACCTGCCCCATGAGAAATCAGCACGACAGGATAGGGTAAGGGACTTGAGGAAAGAGGAAGATGTAACTTAACAGGAATATTTCTTCCCTTAGTACTTTGAGTTTCATTTTGCCTTCGTCTGAAAATACGAAATCTTTTTTTCTCAGAGTTACCCTCTCGAGAATGATCCCAGAGATCACGAAACTCTATGACTTCAACCGCAAAATTTCCTAACTGTGAAAAATCAGCTTTGACTTCTGCCTGCAAAACAAGAGCCAAAACAAAAGATGCAAAAATTAAATTTAATTTTGAAGTCATGTTTAAATTTTACAAGAATTTTTTCGATATTAAAAATAAACAGAGTTATAAAGAGAAAATTTCATAAAACCTATTGGTAATTATTTTCCATCAGCAGCGCCAAGATCACGGGGGTCAGCCACTCCTCGCAAAAGCGATTCTTCTTTTGCAACGGCATTCACCCTGCAGGGCACAGCGCCGATTTTCACATTGTATCCCATCTGCTCAAGTTGCGAAATCGTAGAGGCAGAGGGACCTGGAGCTTCAAGATTCAATTCATCCGGCTTCCATTGGTTGTGGAGGCGTAAATTAGAAATTGATTCATAGAGCGGAAGCTTGAAGTCTAGATAGTTAATAATGGTCTGAGCAACGCACGTGATGATTCGCGTTCCACCGGGCGCGCCTAATGCTAAAATAGGTTTAGCATCTTTTAAAACTATTGTGGGGGCCATGCTACTAAGAGGCGTCTTACGTGCTTGAATGGAGTTAACCACACCGCCAACGGCCCCATAAACGTTTGAACTTCCTGGCTTTGCTGAAAAATCATCCATTTCGTTGTTCAACACGATGCCCGTTCCGGGGACTACAATTTTTGAACCTAGATAACCGTTAATGGTTTGAGTTGAAACAACCGCATTTCCTTTAGCATCCATGATTGAAAAGTTTGTGGTTTCGTCAGACTCGTAAGCAGGTGCATTGCCAGCTTCTATCTGATCAGCAGGGCGCGCTTTACCGGCACGAATCGATTCTCTTATTGTTCGGGCGTAGGTTTTAGAGAGTAGACCCTTGAGCGGGATTTCATGAAAAAAATCTGGATCACCCATGAAACGTGCGCGATCCGCAAAGGCTTGTTGCATAGCAGAGGCCTCGAGGTGAATCGCATTTGAAGAAAGAAAACCTAAATCTTTGAGGGTGTCTTTTTCTAGAATATTCAAAATCTCAATAACATGAGTTCCACCGGAACTTGGTGGAGGAAAGCTAACAACTTGGTAGCCCTTGTAGGTCCCATTCAAAGGAGATCTCCACTTAACCTGATAACTTGCAAAATCTTGAAGGCTCAATAGACCCTTGCGTGCCTTGGATTCTTTAACAATCGCCTTGGCTATTGCGCCTTTGTAAAAAACATTTGCTCCCTCGCGAGCAATCAAGCGAAGCGTGCGTCCGAGATCTTTTTGAATCAATCGCTCACCAACTTTGTAAGGCTCACCGTTTGCTTTAAGAAAAATTTCTTTAGAAGCAGGATATTTCAAGAGCTCATCTTTTTGCGAGGCAATGGCATTCGCCAAGTGCGCGTACACTTCAAAACCATTTTCTGCCAATTCAATCGCAGGTTGAATAACAGTCTTTAGAGGCAAGGAGCCCAATTTTTTATGAATTTCCACCAAACCCTTTACCAAACCTGGAACACCCGCAGAGAGGATACCATCGGTTGAAAGTTTGGGAATGACTTCTCCTTTTTCATCGAGATACATCTTCTCAGTAGCCTTCAAAGGCGCACGCTCGCGGAAATCAACTGCATAGGTTTTTCCAGTTTTTGCTTCTTTAAAAAGCAAAAATCCCCCACCGCCAAGTCCCGTAGACTGCGGACGCTCAACACTGATCACGAAAGAAGCCGCTACAGCCGCATCGATAATATTTCCGCCTTGATTAAAAATTTTTTTTGCGACCTCCGTTGCAACCTTACCCTGAGTCGCAATCATATAATGCGAGCCCGTAGCCTCATAACGCTTCCGTTCATCCAAGCTTTGCACCACCGCTAAAGGAAGAGCTTGCTGAGCATGATCTAACTTTTGATCGTGCTCGGCATGAGGACTCAATTGGTGGAAGGCGCATGAAAATAAAAAGAAACGACTGACACAAACCAACCCGACTAATTTATGAAATTTCATGCAAGCACTATATACAAAACGATTTCTCTTTCAAGCATTCTCGACCTCCAAGATAAAGACAGCAGGCCTACATAAGGAAGAGCTT
This sequence comes from uncultured Bacteriovoracaceae bacterium, assembly GCA_964407615.1. Classification (GTDB taxonomy): domain Bacteria; phylum Bdellovibrionota; class UBA2428; order UBA2428; family UBA2428; genus CANIGN01. Next base: position 3,565 of record CAYOWH010000059.1, read on the forward strand.
TGATGGCCGTCAGACACAGCTCTTTAAAAAATTAGAATTGAAGTTAGAATAAATTTAGAGTGGAAATTTTAAAAACATCGAACGATAAAACCAAACGAGTTGCCAATCTCCTTCCGCAAGTAACAGAAAAGCTCAAAGAGTGTCACGGAGAAAATCTTGTTTCACTCATACTATTTGGTTCGGCAGCAGAAGATCGCCTGAGAGATACATCAGATGTAAATCTTTTAATTATTCTTAAAAAATTCCAAGAAACGGAAGTCGACAACTCGCGAGAAGTCTTAAGAGTTGCAAAAGCTGCCATTGATCTTTCTGTCATGTATCTTTTGGAGTCAGAACTCATACTTGCCTCAGAGGCTTTTGCGGTAAAGTTTCAAGATATTCGCCGAAGACACGTTGTGCTTCACGGATCGCATTTATTAGAAAAAATACAAGTTTCTCAAGATGTCATTATTCACAGACTCAAACAAGTATTGCTAAATATGACCCTTCGAATGAGAGAGCGTTATGTTCTCGTGGGGCAACGAGAAGATCAATTACAAAACATCATCGCTGAATTTGCGGGCCCGCTTAGATCAGCAGCTGCAGAAATTATTTTCTTGAAAGAAAAAAAACCTATCGATCCAAAATCAGCCTTACTCTTACTTGTTCAAAGCTTTAAAAGTTCACCTTCTCTTGATTACGAACAAACCCTTAAAAATATTTCAATCTGTCGAGAGCGTGGAACCCTGCCACCAGGAGAATCATCGAAAACGATTCTCTCTATGATCACGCTTGCAATGCATATGCACAGTGAGTTGGGCAACCTTTAAATGAGCACGTTCAATCCCTTAGACTTTAAAGGTCCAGAATTTTTATTATTTTACACTATTCTAGCCTGTGTTTCTCATTTAATTTTTAGGCGATTTATAAACAATAATGAGAACAACCCCTTGCCATCTGCGCTCGATATGACAGACCCCTATGCAATAGCCTACCTAAGAGGGGGCAAGGAGGAAGCTGCGCGAGTTGCTATCTTTTCATTAATTGATCGTGGCTTATTGAAAGCCAATCGAGACAAAGTCAAAACAGTTAATTTCAAATCCAATGATTTTACTAAAAGAAAAATAGAGAAAGCTGCAGTCGAATTTTTTCTTAACGAAGCACAGCCCAATTATTTTTTTTTTGATACTAAACTCGAACTTGCTTGCGCTGAATATAAAGCTTTAATGGTAAGAAATGGTCTCACTGTGAATTCTGATCAACATAAATTTAGATCGAGTGCGATGCTAATAGCCCTCATACCTATCCTGATACTTCCACTTTCAAAAATATACGTTGCGCTCTTACGTGGCCACACGAATATTGGAATTCTTGTCGCCTTAACACTTATGAATTTAAACTTACTTTTTCAAATAGTTTCAAATCCAAGAACAAAAACCGGATCACTTTTTTTATCTTACTTGGGTCAGATGTTTTCGGAATTAAAAAACCGTGTGCCCGCTCTCGAGCCTGGAGGCAAAACTAATGAGGCTGCACTTTGCGCGGCTGTCTTTGGGCTTTCCTCTCTTACTTATGGCTCATTTAGTTTTGTTCAAACACTTTTCCCAGATGCTTCCAAAGCTAACAGTCATGGCAACTTATTGGGCGGTTTCGGTGGCAGCTGTGGCAGCGGCTGTGGAGGTTGTAGTGGCGGATGTGGAGGCTGCGGTGGAGACTAAATATTTTGCTGGTCTTTCTTGGAGACCAGCTTTTGCTGCTGGAGTTCTAGCGCATTCCGACGAAATCAATGCTTTAGAAGTGATGGCAGAAAATTATTTTTCTGCCTCAACTCACGAGCTCGATACTTTGGCTTTTTTAGCAACTCAAATTCCACTAACTCTCCACGGTGTGTCCATGGGACTTTGCTCAACTGAAAGATTAAACATTTCTAAACTCAAAAAATTTAAAGAGTTGTTGCACATCATTCCTGCAAAAGGATGGTCAGAACACTTATCTTTTGTAAGGCACAGCGCACATGAAATTGGCCACATGGCAGCCCCTCCTCGCACTCGAGAAAGCATCACTGCCTCCATAGAAAACATTAATCGTGCAAGTGATTACTTAGGATCTAAACCCATTCTAGAAAATATAGCAACGCTTGCAGATCCTCCATGTAGCCAGATGAGTGAAAGTGAATGGATTAGAGAAATTATTGAAGGCGCAGACTGTTATCTCTTGCTTGATCTTCATAACATTTACGCCAACACTCTTAACTTTGGTCAAAACCTGAGTTTGACTCTCAAAAAATTACCCCTCGAAAGAGTAAGAATCATCCACTTAAGCGGAGGCCGCCATATCCAAGAACATAGCTCCTCAGAGAAGACTCGACTTCTAGACGACCATCTTCACGATCCTCCTGAAATTCTATATTCTTTACTTGAAAAAACCCTCAAACAAATAGGATCGCAAAACATTCATGTGATTATAGAAAGAGATGGTAAATTTCCGCCATTTTCGCAAATGCTCCATCAAATTAGAAAAGTAAGAAATGTTTTTTTGAATGTCTCAAGGAATGAATGTAATGCAGTTTCAACTTGAAGCCCTCTTGGCAAAGCTCTATTCGAACCCTGACATCATGGATACCTTTTTGGCTAATCCTGATAATTTTCTCAAAAAAGAATGTATCCCCGATGACATTGCAAAAGAAATCATACGGGGAGATCTGATTGGGATGAAACTTGCTGCGAATAGCTTTTCAAAAAAAAGAAGAAAAAAAACAGGTCTCAACAACCTGCTAAAAAACCTGAAGAAAATTATCTATATTTTTGATTCCTGATTAGATTTGGTAATAAATCCTGAATCTTTTTTTGAAACACAAATTTATCAAACTTACTTTGCTTGACTTGATTCTCAATTTTTATTTTTTCAACAAGCAAAGCCTCTTCTTTTGGAGATAACCTACCTTGAGACTCCACACTGTTTTTATATGAGTGAACAGTTGCGGCAGATAAATAGGAAAGAGTAAAAATTTTACTTGCACTTTTGACTAAGTTTTTGGGACAACCGGCTTTAATAAAATCAGTCCCCTCCTCGATTGAGTGATTTTTTTTGGCAAAGTCTGAACCCTTCTTCGACAAAACGCTTTGAGAAGAACAGGCAGTTTTTAAAGATTTACTATATTCATTTAAATAAACTGAATAAAAATTCTGACCTCCACAAACATCAAAATTAGATTTACTTTTTTTGGCTTTAAAATCTTGGGCATCATCTTTTGCAAGTTGCTTAATTTTTTCAGCTTTGCAAAACTCTGTTTGATCACTTGCCTCAACTTTTTCTTGATGCGCAAGATCCTTACCGTAAACTTTGGACTCAGCATTCAAATCACTATTCAAGTCAGCGCAAGAAACAGAAAAAATACTCATAAGTCCAAAAATCATTGAATTTAGTAAATTTAACCTCATATTGTTGCGGTGCATTATACCTTGCGTTAATAGTGGGTCAACAAAAACCCTTCTCATTGGGCAAAGTTGATTCCGCCTTATGCCAAATTTGAGGTAATTTTATATTAAAACCTTGATTAATGCTGCATAGTGTTATAATCTCCAAAGGTTGAAATATTCAGCCCTTTTTCTATCTTTGTACCTTTTAAGCACTCATGAATGTGTCTCAGCTAGTACTGCCCAACTACCTTGCAAAGAAATTCTAAAACAAAGTTTTGATCGTAACAAAGAAGCCTTTAAAAACGAAATTTTTGGGCCCGGAGAGAAACTTCTTCAAAGCTATTTTTCGCATTCTAACTTTTATAAAATACCAAAGTCCGATCAAATAAATTTTGCGCTTCATGCAAAATCTGAAATCATACAAAATTTAATAGATCAAGGAACGGTCCTTCTTCCTGTTCCCCAAACAACAGCCTTTGTAATATTAGGCGGCCAGTCTCGCATCGGCCGCATCGCTCAAGCCCTCAGAAGAAGGGGCCTCAATCTTCTGATTGATTTTGAAACGCTGTATTTTTATGGAATCGACGGTTTTTACTCTCCCAAATCAAGAGTCATCACTCTTGGATTAGAAGAAGCTCTTTTTCCTAATCAAATCAGTTATTCCTTACTTCACGAAACCACCCATGCATTCATCGATCAAAAAGTTTTATTTGTCCCAAAAATTCACGCCGAACAAAACCCTCTTCAACCTACAGACTCACAAGACTACAGTGAGTTTACAATCGACGAAGTCATTACCTATTCCAAACAAATGCTTCAAATGGTGAATCCTGAAATCATCACTCAAACTTCGAGAAGAACAAACGCAGCTCGCGCAAGCGGCCTTTTCTCTGCAAGTCAATTCATGAGGGATCTCTCTCAGAGAATTGTCGCTAAAAAAGAATCTCTCATTCGTATCACTGAGTTTTTAAAAAAGGCCGAAGAAGATCCTTCTTTGATCAACACCCAACTAGAAACATTTGGATTAAACACCCAAGACCTCGACCCCAACATCTCACTTGCTAAAAGTGGTTTTTTAAACGAAGAGCCTCATAAAATAAAATCAAAAATAAGAGCTACACGCATTGTGATTGAAGAGGCTCTCAGAATGGCCGAATTAGCCTTGGGCATTTAAACTTTTGGCTGAAATAAAAAAACGCTACCGAAGCCTTGAAACTTCCACTCAGAATCAGAGCAACCTCTAGCAACTTCCCATTGCAACTTATTTCAAGCATAATAGAAGCTAAGGGGCATAAATTCAGGATGTGTAGGCATCTCAAAAACATCTTTTTTTATTCGGTTCTTTTAAAGAGTTCTTTTGCCATCACTCCTGCTCCGCATCTTTGTTATAAATTTTTAAACAGAGATAATCCAACAGAGGCGCCTCAAAAAACCCCAAAAGAAATATCCAAAGACATTGCTCGAATCCAAAATGAGATAGAAAACATTATGAACGACTCCGCTGGTGAAGACTGGGAAAAATTGGATATAAAAATTCACAAAAGACTTTCTTCTTTTGATGAAACAAGCCAATTTAATGCTCGTGAAGAAACTCAAAAAATAATCGACAAAAAGAAAAAACTTGAAGAACTCTTTCGAGAACTCTTTCAATATCAAAAACAAAAGGCTCTACAATCACCAAAAGATGCGGATGCCTTTTTGAAAAAAACAGGTATCAAGGTTGATGTTGAAGAATTTGACAGCACTCGTGACAAGGCTCACATAAAAGTTGGAGAAGAAAGCCTTGAAGAAAAACTCAGATCAAAAATCTCTGAATCCAACATGCTTATAAAGCAAAAACGTCTTAGCCCTCAGAGAAAACTTCAAAGAATTTTTGAAGAAACAGTTTTTGCAGACGCTCATGGTGAAAAATGGGATCTCTTTGCTTTTCGCGACTCAATAAGATCCAGTGATTTATTAAAATATGTTTTTGAATTAGAGCAAAAATTTCTTGAAGAAGACGCGCAACAAATTGTGAACAGATCTCTCTCCGATAGATATTCTGCAACTCATTCCAGTCGATCCTCTACAAAACCAAGCGTTGCAAAAAAACTCCTCAGCAATGAAGAAGGACAAAAGTTTCAAGAAAATTTAAAAATTTTTGAAAGTCCCATTTCTCAACTTGGCGAAAATCGAAAAACAGGCGAAGTCCTGCCCGAGGCTCAACTCACTAATGAGGAACGAAAGCAACTGAGAGAAGCTGCCTTCAAAATTTTAACAAAAAACGGAGTAAACTCTTCGAATGCCCAGCATCTTGGAGATCATTTTGAGGTGCTCAAAAACCCTGCTGTATCTCAAGAATTAAAAAAAGCAGGAATCGACATTGAAGATGCAAAATTACTTGTTCTTTTGCATGATCTTGGAAAAGAGTACGACCAAACTCCTCAAGAATACAAAGATGTGATTGAAAAAATTTTTCCTAAGGCACCTAGAGGAAATGCCGACACTCACTTTTTAAATCGAAACATAATGGCTCACGAATTTGGATCTATGGCGATGATCGACGATCTTTGTTCAAAACTTAACATCGCCTCGGCCAAGCGAGATCGTCTCAAAGCACTCATTGCCGGACACAATGCTGGGTATGAAAAACTTTCTGAGGGTAACCATTTTTGGCAAACCATGTGGCCAAAGTTTGCAGAAGAAATGAGCGAAAAAGGCGCAAACCTTCCATCCGAGTACCCTCCACTTCGAAGCACTCTTGAGGGGCAAAACCCCCTGACCATAATCCTTACCGCTGCCGACCGCTTTGCATCTAAGACTCTTGCTTCTCAAGAAAAATTTGCCGACACACTTGTTAAAAGTGGACGCTGGAACAACCAATCACTCGCTGAACAAATGGCAAGCTCTTTAAAAAATGTACAAAGCGAAGGTGAAAGTGTTTTATCAAAACTTGAGGATTCAAGAGGCAAAAACTACGCTGCCCTCAAAAAAGCTATCACGGATCACTTTCAAGAAGCCGATCAAAGTCTTTCTACGCTTTCGCAAACACTTCCACAAATGTCGAGTGGAACGGGTAAATACACAGATCGTCCCGCCTTGAGTGAAAACGAAATAAAAAACTCTCTGATCTACTGCCAAGAAAAAACCAACTCCCAAGGTAAAAAAGAACGCACATGGTACAAAATTGATACAAACGGAAAAGTGTCGCGCTATGAAAAAAAATTATTTGGTTTAAGCAGTAAATGGGTACAAGTACCCGAACTAAGCTCATCAGACACATCTCCTCTCTCGCCTACAGACATTCTTTTCAAAAAATTTATTTACCCAGATCGTGGATACTCTGCGCCAAAACTCTCGCAAGAATCTCTTTAAAAAAAAGTATTAAGTTTTTTTAAGGAGTCGCCCCCCACTTCCTAAATTAATCCAAGCGATTACGTTCTTAAGTGCAGAACAAAATAGGAGGTTCTCAATATATGTTAAAAATTACAAAAGCCCTTACATTAGTGGCCCTTAGTTCTGGTATTGCTGCTGCTGGTCCGATCGACGCTGGTAAATCTGCCGTTGAAAATACTCGCGTTGCAGCCATCAACCTCAACAAAACCCTTGGAGTTTCAAAAGGGGGCGCCCTCAAAAATACAGGCGACACAGCTGTTGCCATATTAGACAAGCAAGGCAAACTCATCCAAGTAATTTTTTCTGGCACCAAAGCGAAAACACTTTGGAACGCAAGCGTTGAAAAAGCAAAAGCTCTTCAAGAAGCAGGCATCAATGCAACAAGCGGCGCTGGAGAAGACGTGACAAACCAAGCTTTTGACTACACAGAAAAAGGTGTGGCAATCACTGGGGGAGCTGCAAAATATGCTGTGAAAATGTCTCTTGGCTCAATCGAAAAATTGGGAAGCGGAACAAAAGTAGGTGAATACACGCTTGTCCCCTTGGGTGCGCATTCAGCGAAAGCTGCTAACTGTGCTGTGAACTACGTATTAGACGATGCTCACACTGTTGTTTCTATTAGCAAAAGCTTAGTGACTGAATCACACAACCTCATTCGATCTATTTTAAAACTTTCTCTTTCAGGAGCAAAAGATGCGACGGTTGGAATTGGCAAAACAGCTGTTAATGCTCCTATTCAAGTTGTGAATTCACTCAGCAAAATCACAAGCTTCTTCGGATACGAGTACGAAATTCCAACTGTTAAATAATTTGGAGTTTATTTAAATTTACTAAAATAAAAACAATAAAATTTAACCAAAAAGAGGCGGTGGACTTAAAAATCCACCGCCTCTTTTTTTGTTTATAATTGTTTGTTTATAAAATAAGTTGTTTTACTATTTCTTAGGACCTAGCACCTATTCTTTGTACCAAGACTTAGGGACTTTATAAAAAGTTCCATCAAACTGAGCCCTTGCTCCATGAAATTCCTGACAAGTTTCATAAGTCGAAGTGATAACACTTAAGTGATTCAAACTATTTTTCGTCATTAAAAGAGAGCAATATTTTCCGTCTGAATTTTTAGCATCCAGCTTATATTTATTCGTTGCGTACTCTGTTAACGTTCCCTCGATATCGCCCGTATGAGCAGTTGGTCCTCGCACCACAGAGAGAGTTGCTTTGAGCTTATTGCCTGATCTTTCAATTCTGATGTCACCCCCAACCATGTCCTGGTACCATCCCTCGATCGAGTTGCTAACATCAAGCTTCACCACAGACCAAGGAGTATCCGTCACTTTGCCCGGCAAAGCATGCAAGCCCGTAAAGGCTTCCACCAACGAGAGCTTAGATTTAGGCAAATTCACAATATGATCCAAGTAAGTTGGAGTTAAGTAATAATTTCCACGATCTTCATCTTTCAATTTACCAGCCTCTCGCTCAGCATTGAAACGCATAATGTAGTTCCAATAACTTGAATGGTTCTCAAGAGTCTGAGCTAGGATTTTGTTCCATTTTTCACCATCAGCTCTTTTACCAAAAGCCGCAATCAACACATCACTTGCGCCCTCATATTTTGCTTCTTCACGAACAGCAGCACGCGTGGATTCTAAAAGTTTCTTTAAATCGGGACTACCCTCACCGCTCTCCTGCGCAAAAGCGCTCGCTCCAACAAACATTCCCAAAAGAATTTTATGATGTAATTTCATTCCTACTGTCTCCTTTGCCGTCTCTTGTTAAGCGACTCTGTGCGCAATTGTCACGTAACAAGACCTTAAAAAGAGGCCGTGAAATAAAAATTAAGGCAAAGTCTTTTGTTTTTTATTTTTAAGGCTTCTAAAACCAGCCACTTTCATTTATTTTCTTTTAACCATGAGGACGGGAAAATTTAAAAAGTGGGGTCTTTTTCTATACGCGCTTCTTTGCTCTCAAAAAATATCCTTTGCGCAAAGTGAAGATTCTCTCAAAGCTCAGCTCATTGAGGCCGTAAAAGAGTCGAATATTCCCAAAATTCGCTTTCTCAAAAAAACATTCCCTGAGCTAGAAAAAATAAGAGATGCTCAGGGAGACAGTCTTTTACAAATTGCCTGCCGAGAAAAACAGTTCAATTCCGTTATCTATCTTTTAGACAAAGGATACACCGCTACTTTAAATGAAATGGATAGCGAAAAAAAAACTCCTCTCATCAGAGCAATCGAAAACTCAGACCTTGAACTTTTAAAGGCTCTTGCTCATAGCCCGGCAACAAATTTTTTTAGAAAAAAACTCAATCCAAATCAGAAAGATGGCTTCGACTGGAGTCCTCTCTCTTTAGCCGTCAAATTAGAAAAAAATGATTTTATCAAATACCTGCTCACTCTACAGGCCAACCCCAATGTGATTGATCCAGATGGCTTAACCCCTCTGAGCAGAAGTCTTTTAAGAAAAGACTTTGAGGCAACTTTTTTGCTCGTACAAAACCGAAATACCCAACTCACCCTCAAAGATCGTTTTGAAAAAACACCTCAAGACTATGCCCTTGAATCAAAAGATAGATCTCTGATGAGCCTTGTGAATCCCAAAAATCCTCGCCCATCCATCAATATAAATCTTAATTCCCAAGCTAATAAAATGCGCACAGAACTCATACCAGAAGAGCCTTACTACGTTGTAAAAATTCCCTTTGCTACAAATCGCAAAAAAAGTGGGTTTTATGAAAGCGATTATTTTTACTCGAAAGAAGTTTCTTCCTCACTTGATTATGGTGAGGCTGTGGTTACTGTCCCCAAAAGCCATGTCCGCGGACGCATGGAGCGTCCAGGATTTTTTGATATCATGGAAAATCCTAAAAACCACATCATCTTAAAAAGCATCAACCTCAAAACCCAAGAGGTTTTCATGAAAGAACTTGCTAACAATCTCGAAGCAAGAAGCGCCTCTGAAGAACTCAGAAGAGACAAAGACGACGTCTTTCTCTACATACATGGATTCAACACACCCTTCGCAAAAGCTCTTCGTAAAACAGCACAACTTACCTTAGATCTAGACTTTCAAGGCATCCCCATGAGTTACTCTTGGCCTGCGCAAAACGTAAGCGTTCCCATGCCCTGGGATTTTAGAACCGATGCGTTTGCGATGGAAAGCTCTCTCCCTCAGTTTAATAATTTTATAAAAGAACTTCGTAAAAATATTCATCGCGAAAAAGACCAATGCCTTCACCTTGTTGCTCACAGTATGGGTAGCCGAGCCCTCGCGCGAATTTTAAATCTCATTTCTTACCGCGAAAAAGAACTCATGAAGGACCCTCACTACATAAAGCCTTTTTGCGAAGTCATTTTAGTAGCTCCCGCTATCGACGCAGAAGTTTTTATTAAATCAAACTCACCAAATCTTGCAAAAGTAAGCGATCGAGTAACCATTTATGCTTCAAGTGATGATGTCGCTCTCAACCTTCAATGGCTAGCTGAAGATGATTCATTTACATTTCCATTAGGATCAAAATCTAGCGAGGGATATCTTGCACTCTCGCCCCATATAGAAACAATCGATCTGTCAAAAGTCAGCGTAGGACCTTGGAGTTTTAATCACTCCAAGTACTCCGAACTTCCTCAAGTTGAAGACGATATAAGAGATATACTTGTGTATCGTTTGGGAGCCCAAGAACGCCTTGCACGTGGAGCAAAACTCATTAAAAAGTTTATGAAGTCATTGTTTTTGATCGATCCCCAGCAGCTTCACTTTTGGGAAATGGCTCCTCGCTAGAAAGCTTTTCACCGCTAGAAAGCCTTTCACCAAAGGCAGTCGTCTCTCATTGGTAGCCAGCACTTCAACACTGCGCTAAACCTTTTGCATGTCTTTTGTATTACCTGATCGTTTGATGAGTTTAATGGGAATTTTTGCTTTCCTCTCACTGGCTTATGCTCTTTCCAATAACCGCAAAGCTATTCAATGGAAAGGAATCCTGAGTGGTTTGGGACTTCTTTTTCTTTTTGCTTTTTTAATTTTAGGAATTCCTGCTTTTCAAATTCGCGGTCTTTTTCGTTTTATTTTTGAAGGACTCAACACTTTTGTCAGCACGATCATTGACTTCACCTTTGCGGGTGCACAATTTCTTTTTGGTACTCTCGCCGAAGCGCGGGAACCCTGGGGTTTTGTTTTTGCTTTTCGAGCACTTCCGTCGATCGTTTTTTTTAGTGCCTTAATGGCTTTGCTTTTTCACTTGAACATTCTTCAACGTGTGGTCAAAGCTGTCGCGTGGGTGATGCAAAAAACCATGAGAACATCCGGAGCTGAAACACTTTCGAATGCTGCAAATATCTTTATTGGACAAACCGAAGCTCCCCTCATCGTCAAACCCTACATCG
>CAYOWH010000060.1:0-14343 GCA_964407615.1 uncultured Bacteriovoracaceae bacterium
GTATACGTCCAGCAGTAAACGCAGGACTTTCAGTTTCTCGCGTGGGTGGTAATGCTCAAATTAAAGCGATGAAAAAAGTTGCGGGCCCGCTTCGATTGGAACTCGCACAGTTCAGAGAATTGGCAGCCTTTGCTGCTTTCGGGTCTGACCTAGATCCGACAACTCAAAAACAATTAAATAGAGGACTTCGTCTTCAAGAAATTTTGAAACAAGGTCAATACGTTCCTATGAACGTTGATAAACAAGTTGTTCTTATCTACGCGGTGACAAAAGGATATCTCGACAATATTCCAACAAATCGTGTTCGTGATTATGAAGAACAACTCTCAGCGTACCTTGATAGCAGAGGTGGAGATTTGATGAAGGCTCTTGCCCAAAGTCAGGCCGTTGATGATAAAACAGAACCTCAATTGAAGAGTGTTTTAGAAACTTTCACAAAACAGTTTGCAAGCTAGGGAGAAAGTGTGGCGTCATTAAAAGACATTCGACGTAGAATTGGCAGTGTAAAAAATACACAGCAAATCACGAAGGCCATGAAGATGGTGGCTGCGGCGAAACTTCGTCGTGCTCAAGAATTGATCACAGGCGCTCGTCCTTTTGCGGATAAAGTTGAAGAGCTCACTTCTCGTATTCTTCGTGAATTAACTCAAAATGAAAGCAATAAAAACATCGTTCTTCATCCTCTTTTGAGAAAGACCATAAGAAATGATGAAAGTTTAGCTGAACAGAAACCTGTTGCTTACATGGTTGCTATCAGTTCTGACAAAGGACTTTGCGGCGCTTACAACACAAACGTTATTAAGTTAGCTATAAAACACGTCAAAACTTTAGAAGAAAATTATGAAGTTAAAGTTTTTTGTGTGGGTAGAAAAGTTGCTGATGCTTTGAGAAAAAGAGGAGTTAAGGTTGAAATGGTTGCTGATTTTTGGTCGGCTCCTTTGACTCAAACAAGAGTTTCTCACATGACAAAACCATGGATTGAGGGATTCATGAGTGGAAAAGTTGAAAGAATAGATTTTGTTTATACAGAATTTCGCTCAGCTCTTTCATTGGTTGCAAGATTTAGAACCATCCTTCCTCTTGAAGTAAATTTATCTTCGAAAGAAGAGGGAACAGATAAAGCTTATTTGTTTAAGCCCGGCAGAAAAGAATTGTTGGAAACACTTTTGCCAAAGCAGGTTGTTCTTCAAATGTTTCGTTGCTTTGCAGACGCGCTTGCAAGTGAATTAAGTGCGCGTATGACGGCTATGGATAATGCGACAAGAAATGCCTCTGAGATGATTTCAAATCTTACGCTTCTTGCAAATAGAGTTCGACAGGCATCAATTACAACTGAACTTATGGAAATTGTGGGCGGAGCAGAAGCCCTTAAAGGATAAAGGTTAGGAGAAATAAAATGACCGCAACTGTTGTTAGCAATCAGGACAAAGGAAAAGTCTCTCAAGTTTTGGGACCTGTTGTAGACGTAGAATTCGAAGGATTTGATCTTCCTCCCATCTACACAGCCCTCAAGACATCAAACAAAACAATCAGTAACGATGAAAACAATCTTGTTCTTGAAGTTGCCTCTCACTTAGGTGAAGGAAGGGTTCGTTGTATTGCGATGGACTCAACAGATGGACTAGTACGCGGGCAAGATGTTTTGAATACACGTCACCCCATTCAAGTTCCTGTTGGAGAAGAAGTTTTAGGAAGAATCATCAACGTTACAGGTGATCCTGTGGATGAAAAAGGAAATATTCCTGCTAAGAAATATTATCCTATTCACCGAGATCCTCCAGTGTTCAAAGATCAAAGTGTAAAAGTTGAAGCCCTTTGGACAGGGATTAAAGTTGTCGACTTGCTTGCTCCTTACGCAAAGGGTGGAAAGATTGGTCTCTTCGGCGGTGCGGGTGTTGGTAAAACAGTTTTGATTCAAGAATTGATTCGTAACATTGCCACAGAACACGGCGGATATTCTGTATTTGCGGGTGTTGGAGAAAGAACGCGTGAAGGAAACGACTTGTGGCGTGAAATGGAAGAATCGGGAGTTATCAAAAAAACAGCTCTCGTGTTCGGACAAATGAACGAACCACCTGGTGCTCGTGCGCGTGTTGCTTTAACAGGTCTTTCTGTTGCAGAATATTTTCGTGATGAGAAAAACCAAGACGTTCTATTTTTCGTAGATAACATCTTCCGCTTTACTCAAGCGGGTTCAGAAGTTTCTGCTCTTTTGGGTCGTATTCCCTCTGCCGTAGGTTATCAGCCTACTTTGGCAACTGAAATGGGAGCCATGCAAGAGCGTATTACTTCTACGAACAAAGGATCTATCACTTCGGTTCAGGCCGTTTACGTTCCTGCAGACGATTACACAGATCCTGCTCCTGCAACAACTTTTGCTCACTTAGATGCGACTACAAACTTGTCTCGTCCGATTGCCGAGCTTGGTATTTACCCTGCGGTAGATCCTCTTGCTTCGACTTCACGTCTTTTGACTCCCGAAGTTGTGGGCGAAGAGCATTACAAAGTGGCTCGCGATGTTCAAAAGATTTTGCAACGGTATAAAGAATTGCAAGATATCATTGCCATCTTGGGTATGGATGAATTGTCCGAAGATGACAAGCTAACTGTTTCTCGCGCTCGTAAGGTGCAGAGATTCTTGTCTCAGCCTTTCTTTGTCGCCGAACAATTTACCGGCATGTCTGGAAAGTATGTTCAAATTCAAGATACAGTTCGTGGCTTTAAGGAAATCATCGAAGGAAAACACGATGCGCTTCCTGAGCAGGCTTTCTTGTATGTTGGAACGATTGAAGAAGCTGTTGAAAAAGCAAAAAAATTAGCTGGATAATAACAGGATAGAAAATGAAATTATCAATTCTTACTCCCAGCAAAAAGATACTTGTTGAACAAGAAGTCAGCGATGTATTTGCACCTGGTGTAGAAGGTCAAATTGAACTTTTACCTGAGCACTCAAATTTTATTACAGAATTAAAAACAGGAGTCATCCGTTGGAAGACAGATGGCAACTGGGGCGCGGCGGCTATTTCTTATGGCTGGCTTGAGATCTTTGATAATAAAATTTCAGTTCTTGCTGATGTGAGTGAGCTTGCAACAGATATTGATGAGCAAAGAGCAAAAGCTGCGGAATCAAAAGCCTTCAAAAAAGTTACGGAAGGCGGTATGAGCGATGAAGAGTTTAGAAAATATGAGCTTAAACTTCAGCGCGCTATGAGCCGAATTCATGCTTTGAAGTCAGTTAACTAATTTTTTTGTTATATTTATCATTTCAATTGGCCCGCTATTAGCTAAGACAAGAGTGTATGGCTAAATTAAAAACCCACTTTGTTTGTCAGGAGTGTGGGGGCGAGGCCCCTCAGTGGAGTGGCAAGTGTTTTGAGTGTGGCGCTTGGAATTCGCTTGTTGAATTTAAAGAAGCAAAACTTCCTAAAAATTCTAAATCAACTATCAAATCAGCTTCAAATGAAATTCCAGTTATTCAAAGTTTAAATAACTTTACTCACGAAAATTTTTCAAAAAGAGTTTCATCCCTATTCCCGGAGGTAGACCGAGTTTTGGGGGGAGGTTTTTTGTGGAATTCTCTTTTGCTCGTTGGAGGAATTCCAGGAATTGGAAAATCAACATTGCTTTTGCAAATTATGGGGAAACTTAGCAAAAGTTTTAAATGTCTTATCGTGAGTGGAGAGGAGTCAGGTCTTCAAGTTGCCGATCGAGCTAAAAGATTGGGAATAGATTTAGAGTCGCTTCAGTTTCTTTCAACAAATAATCTAGAAGAAGCCGTCTCACTTATTCAAAATTACGAGCCAGATTTTATTATCGTAGATAGCGTTCAGACAATTGCAACTTCAACCCTTGAATCGAGTGCGGGAACTGTCAGTCAGATTCGTGAAGTGACCCAAAAGTTTTTAGAAATTGCAAAATCTCGAAAATGTATTGTGGTGATGGTGGGGCATGTCACAAAGGAAGGTTCACTTGCAGGACCTAAGCTTTTAGAGCACATGGTGGATGCAGTTTTTTACTTTGAAAGTTTGCATGAGGGAGCCTTGAGGATTTTGAGAACTCAAAAAAATCGTTTTGGTTCTGCAAATGAATCTGCTGTTTTTGAAATGTCTGAGGAGGGACTTGTTGAGGTCTTAAATCCATCAGAGCAGTTTTTATCAGAGAGACAGCGGGGATCCTCTGGAACATCGGTTGCGGCTCTTGTTGAGGGAACACGATGTTATCTTGTAGAAGTTCAGGCTCTTGTTCAAAGGTGCTTTCAAGGTTTTCCGCGAAGGACCTTTCAGGGAATCGATCAAAATCGAGTGGCTTTGTTGCTTGCGGTTCTTGAAAAATATGGAATCGATTTTTCAAATTATGATGTTTATCTCAAAGTAGCAGCTGGAGCTAAAATTGAAGAAGCTGCTGCTGATTTAGCAATTGCGGCGGCTTTGGCTTCAGCTCGTCTGGATAAACCTGTTCCAGAAGATGTTTTGCTTTTGGGTGAGGTGAGTTTAACGGGTGGGGTGCGCTCAGTTCAGCATTTAGATATTCGTGTGAAAGAGGCTTCAAGAATGGGATTTAAAAAAATAATGATCTCAGATAGTGGGCATTCTAAAAAAATTTCAGTTCCAGCAGGAGCTCATGCTTTGAAAATTAAAAACATTGCACAACTAAAAGATTATTTGTGGCCTAAATCTTCTTCATCAACCGTGAACAAAGAAGTCGGAGCTTGAAGAGAAATTTCTTTTTTTGAAAAGGGATCGAGGAATTTTAATTTCCAGCTAAAAAGCTCGAGGGTTTTTTGAGAGCTTGTATCACCATAAAGACTATCCCCTTTGAGGGGATTCTTTTGGGAAGCAAAAAAACTTCTAATCTGGTGTCTTCTTCCGGTTATGAGTTCAATCTCATAAACATGTTCTGAGAATTTGATTTTTTCTAAAGATTCGCGAACAACGTGTTTTGCTTCTAAAACGGAATGAAAAGATCTAAAAAGTTGAGGATTTTCACTAAAAATTGTTTTTTTTGAGGATCGATAGCGAGATGCAATGAAACCTTCTTTTTTTCCGAGGCAGTTTGAATTAAATGAAGCGCCAGCAAGATAAAGCTTCTGGATCGAACGCCCCAAAAACAATTCGTTGTAGCTCTTCCAGGAGCTTTCAGAAGCCAATAGCAGAAGGCCTTGGGTTTCATAATCAAGACGGTGAACAGCTCTAAATGTTTGCGCAGCGCGTTTAGTGTCTAAATTGTTTGTGTGAACGCGTGCTCGTTTGTAAACGGCTAACAAATTTTCATCTTCGTAAAGGATTTTTAAATCTGTTCTTGACACAAGTCCTACTACCCCTTTGTAAATGTTTTTAGGACATATGGCGAGTAAAAGTAAAAATTCTAAAAAAGCTCCAAAAGCTGCTTCAAAAGCGTCTAAGCCTTCAAAGGCTGCTAAGGCAGAAAAAAAGAGTACTCCTAAAAAAGCAGTGGCAAAAACTGTAAAAAAACCTGCCACAAAAGAAAAAACTGATAAAAAATTGGAAAAAGTAGTTAAGCCTCTTACAAAAGCGGCCCCTGCTGTGGCTTTATCTAAGATTCTTCCTAAAGAAGAGTTGGCAGCTTCCTACGTTTTAGCTGATAGCGAAGTAGATGATTTTGAAGAAGACGAAAAGGCCCGAACTAAGCTCGAAGAGTTTGAAGACGAAGATGCAGATGGTCCCCCAGAATGGTGGAAGAGTGATCCTGCTGCCATCGAGGGATCTGAAGATGATGAAGACGGAGATCGTGGAAATTTCGATGATTCGGATGAGTGGACAGAGGATGATGAGTGGGCTGATGACGATAAGAAGAGTGACAGCGATAGTGACTCTGATGATGATCGTGATTGGTAAGGAATATTAAAAACAAATGGCCTCAAGCCAGTGGCATCATGATTGGCTCCCCATCAATCAAACAATTCAAGGGGACTCTATTATTGATTTTCCGCACTTAAATGTTCGGACAAAAAATGAAGCAAAAACTTTTCTGAAAGCCTATGGCTACGACACAGATGATCCCATTATTTACGAAGAAATTTGGAGAGTTTACTTTGAAGCTCTTCATTTTATTCGCAACGTTTTACTGGAGCCGAACGAGAAGTTTCCATCATCGTTCTACGAGCGAACAAGCCAGAATGATATTTTAAAATTGCTCGTTGAAGCCTCGTTTCCTCAGGGAGAGCGCTCTGCTTGGGCATGCGCAATCTTGAGAGTTATGCATACAATTTCTCATCTTGATAATGATCTAAAGCTAGAAAATTTTCATACAGCTCGAGAAAAAATATTTGCACAATTTGATCCTTTTGTGAGGCAAATAGCTCCACGAAAGTGGAGTTTTGGAAAACCCGGCGAGGAGGGCATAACTCTTGTTCGCTATCAAAAGAAAATCAAAAAAGAACGAAACTCAATGATCGTTAAACTAATTTCAAAAGCTCAAAATGATGTGGAGCTTATTTATGACAGCCTGGGATTTCGTTTTGTTGTAGAAAAAAAAATAGACGCCATACGGTTGGTTGAAAAGTTTTTTGAACTTGGAGCAATTTCTTACGCAAATATTCAACCAAGAAAGTCTTTTAATAATTTGATTGATATTAAAATTCTTCGTGAAAAAATGGAACAACTTCATAGAGATGTCGAAATTGGAAGACTCACTCCTGTGGAAGCAGATGCTCAATACGCTTTATTAGACATACCTTTGATGAAGTTAGAAGATGCAGAAGTCAAAAATTCTTTTAGCTCTCCGCACTACCGTTCCTTGCAGTTTACCTGTCAACACCTCGTGCACGTTCAAGACTCTATTTTACCTGTTCTAGAAAAAGTACGATCTCAGTTAGAAAAAACGATGACGGGGAGACGTTTCTTAAAGTCATTTCCGATTGTTTTACGAGAGAGAAAAGCCTTTTACTATCCCTATGAAATTCAAATTACTGACAAAGATTCTTACGTTGAAAACCTTAGGGGACGCAGTAGCCATAGAGATTACAAAGAAAAGCGGCGGATTATGGCTAGAAAAAGAGTTCTTAGCGGTATTTATGGCATACTAAAAACATGAGAACGGTGCCTTTTTTTAGAAGGTCTTTTTTTATTTTGACGTTTTTTTTATGTGCTTATTTAAATGCCGTTAAATTTCCTCAAAAAGAAGCGGGTAATTCTTCGAAAGAAAAATTTGAAAAACTTTCATACGATCCTACCAGCGGGGACCTGCGAGTTTCCCAAATCAACACTTGTGGGACCATTGATAGAATTCCATGGACCATTAAAAGTACGGGAAAAAGAACAAGAAGAATTTTTCGAGACTATTTAAAAAAAGATAATGATAAAAGCTATTCTTTATGGGAACTCAATCAAGTTTTAGGCGAAAAGGGAGATGTGACTTTTGTTTTTCATAAATCTTTGAAAAATGGCCGTTCAGAATTCTATGCTATGAGAGGCTTTGAAGTTGAAAGAATTCTAGAATTTCGAAGAGGAAGAAAACAATTAGTTGATAAGCAAAATTTAAAGGCCTTGATCAACCGCATAGGAGTTGTTTTTTTTCATAAAGATGGAAGTCGAGTTGAGTTTATTCCTGGTCAAGTAGAAAAGGCTGCCATTGTGATTTATCCAACAGACGCGAACGGCGTAGGGACAGCACCGGTCTATCTGAAAAATCTAGTTTGTGATAAACCTGAATCTTTTAAAGATGAAGATATTGTGGAAGTTGTTAAAAAAGGAAGTGGCTCAGGGAGTGGTGCCGCTTCACCTGCTCCGAGTTCAGGTGCTCCCGCTCCTGCCAAGTAAAAAAATTATAAATAAGGTGTTTTTATGAACTCAAATGAACAAGTCAACGTGGCTCAGAAAGACACTCTTTTGAAGGCAGAGGGTTTAAAGAAAATTTACGGAAAAAGAGAGGTTGTTAAGGGCGTTAGTTTAGAGGTCAAAAAGGGACAGGTCGTTGGTCTCTTAGGGCCAAATGGTGCAGGAAAGACAACCGTTTTTTATATGATTGTAGGGCTTGTTTTTCCGAATTCAGGAAAAATTTCGATTGGCGATAAAGACATTAGTTCGCTTCATCTTTTTGAAAGAGCTAAATTAGGAATTGGTTATTTGCCGCAGGAGCCAAGCCTTTTCAGAAAATTAAGTGTTTATGAAAACATATTAATGGCTTTGGAGGCACAGAACTTGAAAGGCAAAGACATGCACAATCAAGCGGAAGAAATCATTTCAAGCTTTGGTTTAGAAAAGGTAGCTTATTCGAGTGCCGCGGCTTTATCAGGGGGAGAACGTAGAAGGTGTGAAATCGCTCGATGTATGGCCATTAACCCAGATTTTATATTGTTAGATGAGCCATTTGCTGGGATTGATCCAAAAGCGGTTTTGGAGATTCAAGGCTTTATTCATGATCTCCGTCAAAAAAATATCGGTGTCTTGATTACGGATCATAACGTACGGGAAACATTAGGAGTTTGCGATTATTCATATTTAATGAATCAAGGAAACGTATTTTTAAGTGGATCTCCGCAAACAATTACCGAAAGTAATGAAGCAAGGGAAATTTATTTAGGAGAAGGATTCAAACTTTAAATTAAAAGGTAGGTAAGTAAAAAATGGCACTTAAACAACAGATGAAGCAAAGCCTGGGGATGGCAATGACGCCTCAGTTGCAGCAAGCAATCAAAATTTTGCAAATGTCTGTCATGGAGCTTCAGCAAGAGATTGGAAATGCTTTGGTTGAAAATCCTTGTTTAGAAGAAGCCACAGGAGAAGATAGCTCTCCCGATGAGATACCTGCTGCTAAATCGGTTGAAGACTCAAACGAGTTTGATGATAAAGCGTCTCAATCGACAAGTGCTGAAGAATTTGATTTTGGTCAGATTGATATTGGTTCGCAAAATTATCGATCCACTCGAAATATGAATCTCGATGAGATTCCTTCCTATGAACAAGTTTTATCGAAACCACAAACACTTTTTGATCACTTAATGTGGCAGTGGAGACTAAGTGAATCCACAGAAGAACAAAATGCAATTGCTGAAGAAATCATCGGAAATATAAACGAGGATGGATATCTTGATCTTTCTGTTGAAGAACTTGCAGCAGATTTAAAATGTGACGTGAATGAAATAAGTGCGGTTTTATACCGCATCCAACGTTTTGATCCGCCTGGGGTAGGCGCTCGTTCGTTGCAGGAGTGCCTGTTAATCCAAGCTGAACTGCTCTCTGAGGATGATGAAGTTGAACTGATCATTGAAAATCATTTGTCAGAGCTTGAAACCAAAAACTATTCTTCCATTAGCAAAAAAATGGGTCTTCCTCTTCATCGCGTCCAAGAACTTTGCAAAGTCATTCACAATATGGAGCCTAAGCCTGGAAGAAGTTTTCATGTGGGCGATGCTCAGTATTTTGTTCCCGATGTTTATGTCGTTAAAATAGGGGGCGAATTCATGGTTGTTTTAAATGAAGATGGCCTTCCCCGCTTAAAAGTATCAAGTGAGTATAAAGAGCAACTCGATACAGGAATGCTAAAAGCTGAAACACGCGCTTTTGTGAAAGACAAATTGAAGGGCGCAAATTGGCTTTTAAAATCAATTTATCAAAGACAAAGAACAATTTTTCGAGTGACCGAATCTATCCTTAAAAGACAAAAAGATTTTTTTGATAAAGGACCAGAGCACCTCCATCCTATGGTTTTGAAGGACGTTGCTGACGAATTAAGTTTGCATGAATCCACAATTTCACGAGTCACAACAAACAAGTTTGTTCATACGCCACACGGAATATTTGAGTTAAAATATTTCTTTAATTCTGGCATTCGTCGTTCAGATGGAGGAGATGATTTAGCGAGTGCTTCTGTAAAACAAAAAATTAAAGAAATCATCGCTCGCGAGGATTCAAAGAGGCCATTGAGTGATCAAGAAATTGTTGAAGTGTTAAAAGCAGATAAAATTGAAATAGCCCGTAGAACGGTCGCTAAATACAGAGAGGCTTTGGCAATCTTGCCTTCAAGTAAGAGGAAAAAGTATTTTTAATAGTTAACAAAATTTTAAAATTTCAAAGCCGAAAGAGTTTTAAAATTATAAGAGGGGGAAATTGTGGAAAGAAAATCTAATCTAAACGTCATGGTGGTTTTTAAAGGAATTCATTCAAGTGAGTCGGTCAAGGAGTATGCAAATGATCGAGTTTCAAAAGTTTCAAAACATTTACACGAGATGACGAATTGTCATTTTACATTTTTAACGGAAAGAACGGATAGTGTTGCACAGCTTCATGTGGTTGCAGGGGATTTTGACGCTCGCGCAGAGGCTCGAGGGGAAAACCTTTTTTCTGCGATCGATGAGGTGACTGATAAAATTCTTCATCAAAGTAGAAAACATAAAGAAAAGGTGACAGATCATAAAAAAAGAGAGAAAGTCGATGTATTCTTAGATAAGAAGGATATCGACAATGAAAGCATCGAATAAACATTTTTTATTTACCTCTGAATCTGTAACCGAAGGTCATCCTGACAAAGTCGCTGATCTAATTAGCGATACAATTTTGGATGCTTACATCGCTCAAGACCCTTACGCACGTGTTGCTTGTGAGACACTTGTAACAACTCACTTGGCCCTTGTTGCGGGAGAAATTTCAAATCATGCCAAAGCCAATGTTGATGTGCATGCCTTGGTAAAGGGAGCAATTCGCTCTATTGGATATGATCGCCATGAAGAGGGCTTCAACGTGGATTCTGTTGAAATCATTAATCGACTTCATGAACAAAGTGAAGATATTGCCCGTGGTGTTGACCTCGGCAATGATATTGGAGCAGGCGATCAAGGCTTGATGTTTGGTTATGCGTGTAAAGAAACAAAAACACTCATGCCCGTTTGTATATCTTTAGCGCATCAAATTTCTCATTCTTTATCTGTGAAGCGTAAATCAAAGGAAATTCCTTGGTTGCGTCCAGATGGAAAAACTCAAGTGACTGTTGAATACAAAGACGGAGCACCTTACAGAATTGATACAGTTGTTGTGTCGACACAGCACTTAGAGAGTGTTTCTCAAGATGAAATTAAAGAGAGAGTTCGCAAAGAAATTGTTGAGCCTCTTTTGCCCGGGGAACTTGTAAAGGGAAATATTAAATATCACATCAATCCTACAGGTAAATTTGTGATTGGTGGTCCTCATGGAGATACGGGCCTTACGGGACGAAAAATCATTGTCGATTCTTATGGCGGTTATGCTCCCCATGGTGGAGGAGCTTTTAGCGGCAAGGATCCTACAAAAGTAGATCGTTCGGCAGCGTACATGGCTCGTTATGTTGCAAAAAATATTGTAGCTGCGGGCTTGGCAACTCATGCTCTTGTTCAGTTTGCTTACGCAATAGGTGTTGCAGAGCCTGTGAGTGTGATGGTGGACTGTCAGGGAACAAGTGAAGTGGATCCTCAAAAAATTGAAAAAGCTGTAAGGGAAATTTTTTCTTTGAAACCTGCTGGAATCATTAAACAACTTGATCTGAGAAAACCTATTTTCAAAAATAGTACAAATTATGGCCACTTTGGTCGTGAAGATGCAGGGCTTAGCTGGGAGAAAACAGATCAGGCCGATGCACTAAGATCCTGGTTTAAGTAAAGAAGTTATTCTTTGGTAATAGAGGATATATTTTTTTCTATTTAGAAAATCTTCGTTTTTTTCGGATAGTTCTATAAGTCTGGCTAAAATTCTTTCTGGATGATTGACGCCGATTCTGAGAACGATTTCGCAATTTTTAATTTTTTCTTTTAAGTTTTTTGGGTCACCAGTTTGTGCTTCTGTCAAAGGACTTGCACATTCATAAAGCCGAGATTTAAAACTTTCCGCAGCAATAAGAATCGGAAATTGTTTGAGTTCTTTTGCTTGAAGAAAAAAAGAAATCAAAACAGAAAATAAAGAGAAAAAGAATAAATAAGAAAATATTTTTCTGTGTTTTGTTTTGAGGCCTGATCCTGCAGGAATAAAGAAAGCTACCAAATACCCAAGACCAAAACCTAGTACATGCAAGACCGTACTTCCAAGCGGAAGAATGATGAGACCTAGTAGAAGGTTTTGAAAAAAGTTTTTCATGAGAATATTTTGTAGTTGGGATTTCTTTTGTTTTTTTTGAGCTCCCGCCACTCCTGCTCCTAACAAACCAAAAATACCAGCAGAGGCCCCTCCTGCAAGAGAGGAAAGAAGAATGTTTGGAAAAATTAACGTGAGAACAAAAAATATGGCAAAGGTAAAGGTTCCAGACAGGAAGAATATCAAAAATGTTTTTTTGTAATCAAAAATTTCTTCAATCAAAGGACCAAGTGCAAATAGTCCAAGGACATTCATCAATAAGTGAAGAGCATTGAAGTGAACAAAGTTAGCGGTTACAAAACGCCAGTATTGATCCATGAGAATAAGAGCAGAGTTGGTCGCTCCTATTTGAGTCATTGTGTACGTTGGTATTGATAAAAACGAGGACGCCCCAAGCTTTAAAAAAACAATGATAAACGGAAAGGCGCTTAAAAAAAGAAGAAGATAGGTTGCAGGGTTTTTTTGGGCTTTTTCCGGAAGAAAGGAGGTAACCCAAGAATCCATACGTGATCCCATAAGATAGGTATTGCACTGGTAGCAACGATCTAGGTGTTTTCCAATAAGAGCTCCGCATTTGGGGCAGAGAAGAGGTTCTGACATCAGGTTATTTTATTACATATTTGGGTTAGTCTTAATGTGTGATTTTGTTTTTTGTAAGATTTATTGTGCTTTTTTTCTTTTTAATTCTTTTTCTTTTTATTGAATTTAAAACAAGAAAAGAAAAAAAACTTCGGCCTCAAAAGCTAAGCGAACTCTTTTCTATGGGTTCTCGGTGGAAAAAGGGCTCTGATGCTCGTGTAGCGGCTCTTATGTTTGCGATTTCTTGTTTTTTTGGTTTTGTGATGTGGGAGTCTCTGATTTTGTGCGTTTTGAATGCTTTTCCCTGGCTTTCTCTAGGATTAGCCCCAGGAGTTTTATTGGCTGCGCTTCTCTTAAAAAAAAGACAAAATTTTCATGAGTGGACGTTTAGAGAAACTCTTGAGCTTACTGTAAGTATAGGTCTTATTGGTGGGGCTTTCTTTTGCTGGGTGTTGTTTCCCTGGATATACATTCGTTCGTTATTCTTGAAAAAGAAGCAAAACTCTAACAAACTTTAGAAGTGTTATACGCCTTACTTTATTCGTTTATAAATGAATTCAAAATTTTAAATGTTCTAAAATATATAAGCTTTCGTTCTGGTCTGGCAGCTGTTACGGCACTTTTGTTTGTAATTTTTGCGGGGACTCCTTTTATCAATTGGATGAAAAAACGTCAGTTTGGCCAAGCCATTCGTAGTGAAGGTCCACAGAGTCATCTCAAAAAAACAGGCACTCCAACTATGGGAGGGGTATTGATTTTGGGGGGCGCTTTTTTGGGGATTCTTTTTTGGGGAGACCTCGCAAACAATTATGTTTGGTGCATTCTTCTCATTCTGTTTGTTTATGGCCTTGTTGGCTTTTTGGATGATTACATCAAAATCATAAAGAAAGATCCCGAGGGTTTAGCAAGTCGATGGAAGTTTAGGTTACTTTTCTTGGGTGCGGCTCTTTTTTCATACATTTCATATGTGTCTGCGGATGGAGATGGTGTACAAGGAGCTCTGTTTTTTCCATTTTTTAAAAATTTGGTCGTGAATTTGGGTCCCTATTACATGCTGTTAAGCGTGATCGTGATTGTGGGGGCTTCTAATGCTGTTAATTTAACCGATGGGTTGGATGGGTTAGCGATAGGGCCGTGTATCGTGAATTGCGCTTCTTTTTTTATCCTCTGTTATTTGGGGGGAAATATTGTTTTTGCTAGATATCTTCAAATTCCTCATGTGCCGGGAATTGGGGAGTTGGCAGTGGTTTGTGCGGCGCTGATGGGCGGAGGCATCGCCTTTTTGTGGTTTAATGCTTATCCGGCTCAAATTTTTATGGGTGACGTGGGGGCTTTGGCTCTTGGAGGGGCTTTAGGAGCCCTTTCTGTGCTGTCTAAGAACGAAATTCTTCTTATTATCCTTGGCGGGGTCTTTGTTGTAGAGACTTTATCGGTCATTTTGCAGGTTGCTTCTTTTAAGCTCAGAGGAAAGCGAATCTTTCGAATGGCTCCTATTCACCATCATTTTGAACTTTTAGGCTGGCCTGAGCCCAAGGTTATTGTAAGATTCTGGATTCTTTCGTTCATTTTGGCTATAGCTGCATTGGGTACTCTAAAGTTACGATAAATGTTGCGATAGTTACGAGAAAGGTTTTTTATAGATTGTGGCAATGCAAGGATTAAACGGAAAAGTTTTTAGTATTTTGGGTGCAGAACAAAACGCGTTGGA
>CAYOWH010000061.1:0-2747 GCA_964407615.1 uncultured Bacteriovoracaceae bacterium
ATAAACCCATTCACAAATTCCTTTTTTTTGCTCGCTTACAAAAAGCGGGTAATTTAAAAAGTTTCCCCTCAAATCACGAGCAACGATCAACGAACACTCAGCCTCAAAAGGAATTTCTTCTTCTAAATAAACGAGAGCTCCTTTTTCTTGGGCTTTTTTCAAAAATAAATTCCAATCATCCTTTAGATGATCACGAGACAGAAAGAAATTTCCGTATCCGTCGTACCCTTGACGACTCCACTTTGCGACCCATTTTCCATCAGGCAAAAAGCCCTCATAAACTTGAGCCTTTGCTGTGGGTAAAGAATATTTTTGAAAAAGTTTTTTCTGTTCCCACTTGTCAGACAGCAAACTCATTGCTGAAAGAGCCGGAAAAACATTTTTTATATTTTTTTCATTAGACAAAACAGAAGACCAAAGAGAAAAATTCAAAAACTCACTTTCAAAAGTTAAAAAGTCACAGCCTTTAATTGCATTTTTAAGCTGTTCTTCAGTTTGAAGTTTAGATGTAGAAATAAATTCATCGGCAACAGAAAGAGCGGGATCTCCTTCCACTCCTCCGATAACACGTAAAAGATCGCCACGGCGCTTCACTTCTCGCCCCAGCATCCACGCGAGTTGGCCTGAACCAAAAATCCCTATGCGCACAAGGGCATTCTACTATGATCTTTGCCTCATGAGCAAAAACAAGAGTGAAAATCTTCTTAAAGACCTTGCATGAAACCTGATTTTTGCTAGAAAAAACGCTTACATGCAAAGGTCTTGCAAAGAGCTATAGCATGAGGGATTGGGTGGTTTTCTCATCATCCTCTGGACTCACATTTCACAGTACATGGCGCGCGCTGAGCAAAGATGCTCAATCAAAATTTAAAGGTTTATTTATTGATCGAAAATGTGCCGCTCTCGAATACTGCAAAAACTTTCTGCCATCTCACCTGATTCATGACTACTCAGAATGCTCATCAAGTTCTGAATTTGAAAATAAATTTTCTGGCTGGGCACAATCACAAAACTATCACGCGCAAAACCCTCCTCTTATTTTTTTAATTGGATATTTTAAAATCATTACGCCTCAATTTTTTGAAGCAACCTATCCTTTAATCAACACTCACCCAAGTCTTCTTCCTGCATTTCCTGGAATGGATAAAAAAGTTCATCGTCTTGCTTTTGAAAAAACTCTCGTGAGTGGTTTTAGTATCCATTTAGTGAGTGAAGAGCTTGACGCGGGACCATTGATTTTTCAAAAAGAAGTCTGCATAGCTGACGCGCAAAGCTCTGAGGAAGTTCGAGAAAGAGTTAGACAAGTAGAGCAACGCTATCTTCCTCTGATCTTAGAAAAACTTTTACACTCAAACATTTCGGGTGAAGATCGAAAAATCACTACCCGCGAATTGCAAATCAAACTTAAAAGTCAAAAAAATAGTTTAACCAATAGTCCAAACAAACAAGAGGGGTTTTCAACATGTGTGGTTTAGTGGCTGTTCAAACAAAGGATAAATCTGCCAATGAAATAGCTCTTTCAATGCTCTTAAGACTTCAGCATCGTGGACAAGACGGAGCTGGCATGAGCGTTCTCAACGAAACGGGAGACTTTAGCGACTTAAGAGGACTTGGATTAATTCAAACTGCCCTACAAAATTGGGGACAACTACCTTCATCAAACGTGGCTCTGGCGCACACACGTTATGCAACAACAGGGCTCGGAACTTTGCATGAAATACAACCTTTCGTAAAGCAATATCCTCGCTTTGCGATTGCTCATAACGGAAACATCGCTAACACAACAGAGCTCACAGAAAAATACGAGCTTATTCTTCAATCCACTAGCGATCTGGATGTCATTAGCCAAGTTCTTGTGAAGGAGTGGAAAAAAATCCCATCCGTTGAAGGCTTTGAAAAAGCTTTAGAAAAAATTTTTTCTGATTTTATCGGGGCCTATGCCGTCGTAGGGGCTTTAAGCAATGGCGATCTCTTTGCCTTTCGTGATCCTTTTGGAATTCGTCCTCTTTATATCGCAAAAAATTCTCATGCTGTTGCGATTGCAAGCGAAACAAGCGCTTTTGCTCTTCTAGGAAAATGTGAGATCGAAGAAGTTCCTCATGGCTCATGGATCATTGTAAAGAATCAAGAAATTGTTCGCGGTAGTGTTTTGAGCTCACTCAATCCTCAAGAACTCAAGCGTCACTGTATGTTTGAGATGCTTTATTTTTCATCTCCTCACTCTGAAAACAATAAAAAGAGTATGTACACCCTGCGATTTCTCTTGGGGACTGAGCTTGCAAAAGAAATCAAAAAAAGTGAAACAACTCTTGATTACGATTACGTTGTACCGGTACCTGATACTTCTCGAGCAGCGGCCATCGCAGTTGCTGAGCATCTCAAAACTCCCTACAGAGAATATCTCGTCAAAAATGCATACGTTCCCAGAACCTTTATTCTTTCCAACAACGATAAGCGCCTCAAAACACTCGACATGAAATTGAGTTTAATTGGCCCAGAAATTGGAAATAAAAACATCTTGCTTGTGGATGATTCCGTTGTTCGAGGCAACACCTCTCGACTTATGATTAAGCGTCTCAAAGAAGCAGGCGCAAAACACGTGGGGCTCGCCTCGACTTGCCCGCCCATTCTTCACCCTTGTTTTTACGGAATTGACTTTCCCGACCCAAGCGAGCTTGTGGCTCATGGAAGAAGCCCCAAAGAAATTGCCACAGACGGGCTAATTGCAGTATTCGCATTTTTTCTCT
>CAYOWH010000061.1:2757-13974 GCA_964407615.1 uncultured Bacteriovoracaceae bacterium
GAAATAGCGGCTGCACTGGGAGTTGATGATTTGTTTTATCTCAGCCATGAAGGACTCAAAAAAGCATTGGGGACAAATGAACTTTGCATGGCCTGCTTAGACGGAAAATATCCTATGAAGCGAGCCGGTGTCTTTGAAAGCTTCACGGCTCAACGCCGCGGAGATAGGGGATGCGAATTATGATTGAAACGCAAATACATAAAAGCTCTGCACTCCATAAAATTGCAAGTGGAAGTGTGAAAGATATCTATACTGACTCAGACTCAGAATCTCTTCACTTTGTCTTTAGTGATCGTGTTTCAGTTTTTGACTATGGGGCTATTCCAGAAAAAATTCCACATCGAGGCGAGGCTCTTGCAACTTTTGCGCAATATATTTTTCACAGCATCTCTACTCCCTCAACTTTTCTTGGTGCTTCGGAGCTGGGCACGGCAGCCCTGAAAATGAAAAAAGTTAGCCATCCTAAGTTTCAACTTCATTCTGAAACATTAGATTTTGTTCCTCTTGAAGTAATTTTTCGATGGGGAGTTCCTGAGGGATCAAAACTTATTCAAAAAGGCTATCAAGTATTTGAAAAATTCCAGGAACCTAAAATTCAATTCACAACAAAACTTGAAGCCTTTGACCGTGATCTTACTACAGAAGAAGTTTCTACCTTTTTGCCTGAAGGACTTAAATTAAACGAGCTCAACAACTTTGCACAAAACTGCGCTGTTGAATTAAAAAATTTCTTTGAATCCTGCGGTCTGACTCTTTGGGATGGAAAAATCGAAGTTGCTTTTCATAAAACAGAATCGCAGCTCTACTTAATCGATGCGATTACCCCAGACGAGCTTCGCTTGAGTTGCCCAGAGTTTCCGCACATTCCTCTCTCTAAAGAACTTCTTCGAAGATGGTATCAAAAAACTCTCTGGCCCTTTGAGCTACAAAAACTCAAAAAAGAGAAAGGGCAAAACTGGAAAGAGGACGTCCCTCCTCCACCCCACCTCGGCGAGTGGAGAGTGCAACAATTTAGTCAGTTATTTGTGAAACTTTGTGAAGTGGTTGAAAAAAGAAATTCTGCGCCACTTTTAGATTGGATCCAAAACGAAAATAAAAAACCCAGAGTCTTTGTCTCAGGCAAAGGCGGAAGAGAAACCGCACTTCGATGGCGTCTTGAACAAGAAGGTTGTGAAATCGTATACGAAATAGCAGAAGACTCTCAGAATGCCGATGCTGTTCTCATCAGCAACGATAGCGATCTTGCAAATGGCCTCGTCAATGAACTTACTCAAAAACAAGCTTGGGTAGTTGGCCCACAAAAAGAAGCAGCTCACATTGAGTGGTCAAAACTCTTTGGAAAAAAAATAGCAGAAGCTGCAAAAATTCCAATCGCAAGATGGACATCCGATTCCGAAGAAGCCCGAAAAAAACTTGAACTTCCCGTCATCAAACAAGATGGATTAGCTGCAGGAAAGGGTGTTGTTGTTCCTGAAAATCTTCAAGAATTTGATGAAACAGTTTTGAAATGGTCTTCCCACCCTCTTCTTTTTGAAGAGCGATTAAGAGGAGAAGAAGCCTCCGTATTTTTCTGGATTCATCCTCAGGGCGAGGGCTTTAAAGTAGAATTTTTAGGAGCCGCCCAAGATTTTAAGCGACGCTTTGAAAGAAACCAAGGTCCAAACACAGGGGGCATGGGCGCCAAAAGCCCCCATCCTTCACTCAAAGAAAAAGATATTCAAAAATTTAAATCATGGGCTGAGCAAACAGCCTTTGCTTTGAAAAAAGAAGGCATTTTGTACTCTGGGGTTTTATTCATGGGACTTTTAAATGACGTCAAAAGCGGATGGATGCTACTTGAATACAATGCTCGATTTGGCGATCCCGAAACCCAAGCTCTGGTTCATCTTTGGAAGAATCCTCAGCTTTTACGATCACACCTTGGTCTTTCTCTAGCAGAATATCCCGTAGCTGAAATTGAAGAGACAAAAGTTATTTGTCTAGCCCTCGTTCACCCCCAATATCCAAACCCCGCAGAAGCACTTGAATTGCCTGAATGGAATTTAGAAAACAAAAAAGAAGTTACCCTTTTTAAAAGTGGATCACTGAGTGGACGAGTTGCTTACCTCTGTCTCAAAGACAAAGAAAACCCCGGAAAACTTGCTCAAAGCTTCATGCAAACATCTCCTTGGAGAGAAACTCTCAACTGGAGAAAGGATATTCTCGAATGAAAATCTACGTCACAAAAGCAGAAGGAAGTTCTTTTGCTTTTATTTCCATAAAAAACGAGCAAGTCTTAAATTCAGATATTCAAAAGATTTTTCAAAATTCGCTTTTGCCCCTACCAGAAGACGATAAAAAATTTCTTATTCGATCTTATTTGCCAGGTGTTTCAAACCCCGTTGCTGAATCCTTGGCAAGAGTTTTGAAGGTTCACTCAAAAGACATCCGCGTGGATCTTGCTCTTGAATTCACTCAAAATCTAAATACTGAAAAGCTAAAAGAGCTTGAAGCATTATGGAAAGAACCTGCTATTGAACGCTTAGAAAGCAGAACTTTCAAAGATTACCTCAAATGGCTTGAGAATTTAAAAATTCCCTCAAGAGAAGATCCTTCTTTTTTACCAACAACTCCTGCGGCGATTGGACTAGAATTTTCTCCTGAGGAACTAAGTGTTTTACAAAGCGCAGAAGAGAAACAATCTCGGCAGTGGAATAGAGCAGAGTGGGAACTTTTTGCTCAAACATGGTCTGAGCATTGCAAACACAAAATTTTTAATGCGGAAATACATCTCACAAAAGAAGGCGTTTCAACTTCATCAATTTTTAAAAATAAACTTCGCACTCCTGCTTTAAAAATTGCGGAAGAGAAAAAAAACCTTTACCTATCACTCTTTCATGACAATGCGGGGGTTTTAAGAATCTTCACTCCCGATCAAAAAGCGAGTTCATGGGGAATTGCTGCTAAAATGGAGACACACAACAGCCCTTCTGCGATTTCTCCTTATGGAGGCGCAAGTACAGGAATCGTGGGCGTGCATAGAGATATTTTGGGAACAGGTCTTGGTGCTTTGCCCATAGCTAACTGGGATGTTCTTTGCTTTGAAGAGCCTCAACACTCTGAAAGCCGTCCGGAAAAAGCACTTGCTCCCGAAATTATTCGCAAAGGAGTTCTCAAAGGAATTCAAGATGGTGGAAACCAGAGCGGTATTCCAACTGTACAAGGCTCAACCATCTTCGATCCAAGCTACGCTGTTAAACCTCTCGTCTTTGCGGGATCTCTCGGGATTTGTCCTACAGATTTTGTTAATAAAAAGGCAAAATGTGGAGACACTCTTTTTGTCATCGGAGGAGCAACAGGTGCCGACGGACTCCGGGGAGCTGTGATGAGCTCTCGCGATATTCGAAGCGAAGATTTTGCGGGAAGTATCGTACAAGTTGCAAATCCTTATACACAGAGATGTTTAACTGATTTTCTTATCGAGGCGCGAGACAAAGGTCTTCTAAGTGCCGTGACTGACAACGGTGCAGGCGGACTTGCTTCAAGCGTAGGAGAAATGTCAACGCTAACGGGTGGCGCTGAAATTGACCTCACTCATGTGCGTCTTAAGTTTGAAGGTCTTCATGCGTGGGAAAAGCTTCTCTCTGAAAGCCAAGAGAGAATGACTCTTGCCACTCATGACCCCAAAGGTCTGATCGAGTTATTAAAATCTTGGAGAATTGAATACGATCAGCTTGGAGTGCTTAATAATAGCGGTCGCTTTGTTGTTTTTCATGATCAATCTGGCAAGAAAGAAAAACTTGTCGATGTTTCACTCCAACTCCTCCACGATCAGTGCCCTAAGCTGAAACTTTCGACTGAGTGGACTTTTGAAGATGAAAAAAAATCAGTCGCATCTTCAATCTCAACTCCAATCGTAGCTTCTCACAAACTCACTCAAGATTTTATTGAAACCCTCTCAAGCTCTCACGAGACAAGCCGAGAAGCTATCTGCCGTCGCTTTGATCACGAAGTACAAGGACGAACACTCAAAAAACCTTTTGGTGGTTTAACCCAAGAAAGCCCTCAAGATGGAAGTCTTATTGAGGTGATGGAAGCCTCTTCTTACGTGGCACTTGGACACGGGCTTGCTCCAAAAGAAAAAGACTTTTACTTGTCTCTTCTTCTATCTTTTGATGAGGCCGTAAAAAAATACCTTCTTGCAACAGGGCAACTCCAATACGCAGGATTACTTGATAATTACTCCTGGCCCGACCCTCTTCAAAATGATCGCTCTCTTTGGAAACTTTATACGAGTGGCGAAATTCTTGAAACCATTAGTTATGTCACAAAAATTCCTTTTGTGAGCGGAAAAGATTCTATGAAAAACAATGACTCCCAACATAGAATTCTTGAAACCCTTGTCATTTCAATTTTTGGATCGGCTCTCGGCCCCGAGCACATGCCCACGGGATTTATCACTGAAGAGGGAGCAAAAATATACAACTGGAAATCCATCGAAGGATCAATCCTTGCTCATTCTAACAATTTCTCAAGTGCTCTCGACCTCACGAGAGCGACTCTTCAAAAACTTTATTCCCGCTATCAACTTGTTGAAAAATGGATTCAAGAAAAAAAACTTATTTGCGCAAAAGACTTTTCTGCTCTTTGCCCTTTGAAAAGTCTTTTTGAAATGTGTTTGGGTAGAAAAAAGGGAATTCATTTTAACGACAACATTTCTTACAAGGAATTAGCAGCTCATACATCTTCTCTCGGAGGATTTCATTTTATTTTTACAGCTGACTTTGATTTCGAAAAAGAAATTCCTCATCATTTAAAAGAGGAAATAATTGAAATAGGTCAAACAAACTCGACTTTTAGTTTTGTTTTTAAAGATCAAGAACAAAACTTAGAAACATTTCGAAAAGCTTACCATCAAGAAAGCGAGCAATTATGGGCTTGATGAAAATTCTTAGAGGTGAGGGAATTGAGTGCGAAAATGAAACGGCTCGTGCCCTTCAATTGTTAGGTTATGAAACGGATTTCTGGGATTTACCCAAACTCCTCTCCAAGCCTGATATATATTTTGATCAACTACAAAAAAACAATTGGGTTTTTATCCCAGGAGGATTTTCTTTTGCCGATCACTTTGGAAGCGGAAGGCTTTTAGCCTTTGAATTAAAAAATATTAATTTTTTTGATCGACTTATTGAAAAGGGTGCTTCTATCTGGGGAATTTGCAACGGCTTTCAGGTTTTAACCTCCAGCTCAATCTTTGGAAAAGTTCAACTCGAACATAATCAAAAACAGAATCGCACCATGAACTTTCATGACCGCTGGGTAAAACTCAAAGCGACTCAATTTGATAAAAGTTTTTACTATCCTGCCCGTCATGGGGAAGGTCGCCTGAAAATTACTGAACTTGCCCCTCAAACAGAGGCCTTTCTCTTTTACGACGATGAAACCTTTGACAATGGAAGTGAGAAAAAAATCGCAGGCCTCATGAGAAAAATAAATCAATCAACAATCGTGGGAATGATGCCCCATCCTGAGATTTACACTCGCCCAGAACAAAACCCCAACTATAACTTTAGCGATACCAATAAAATCACTCAAAAAGCCCTCAATGATACTTCAATTTTTAATTTAATTTTTAAAATGGAGAACCCATGACTTTAAAAAACTACGCTCTCATTAGTTGCTACGATAAAACAAATCTAGATCTTTTGATTCCACAATTTTTAGCTCGTGGTTGGAATCTCTTAGCTACAGGCGGCAGCTACACTCATATCAAGAACCTAGGCTTTCCTGTAACAGAAGTTTCTGAACTCACAGGAAAAGCTGAGATTTTTGGAGGAAGAGTCAAAACTCTTCAATACGAAATCTTGGGAAGTATTCTCTTGCGCGTAGGAAAAGATGAAAAAGAATGGCCTCACGATTTTCGAATCTCAGCCGTAGTGTGCAACTTTTATCCCTTCCAAGAAAAAGCAAAGATCTCTCAAAACATGGACGAGCTTGTGGAATGGATCGACATTGGCGGCCCCACCATGGTTCGCTCCGCTGCTAAAAACTACAAAGATGTTTTTTGCTTCACTCACCCTCGCCAGTACCAATACTTAAAAGAATCTTCATTTGAAAATGAACTCAAGGTTAAAGAAGAGCTCGCTCTCGAGGCTTTTGATCTCATTCACGAACTCGATAGAAGAATTGCTTTTGAACTACATTCACGACTTAAAAAGGAACTTCGCTACGGAGAAAACCCTCATCAAAAAGCTGTTTTCCTTAGCGATAAGCTTCACGAATCAATGGGAGATATAAGCTTCAATAACATTCGAGATGCAGAAGGCGCCTTAAAATTTATTCTGCCCTTTCATACTCCTGCCGTGGGTGTTGTGAAACACGGAACCCTTTGCGGAGCCGCTGTTTCCATGGACGAAGAAAACACACCCTTTGACAATATTTTCGAAGAAGCATGGGAAGGCGACACGGTTTCTCGTTTTGGTGGAATCATCTCATTTAACCGCGCTCCCAATCAAAAGATTTTCGATATTCTCTCAAAACGTTTTGTAGAAGTTCTTGTACTCCCCAATGATCCAGAATCAAAAGCTTGGGCCATTGAATTTTTCAAAATTAAAGCTCAATGTAAAATCTTTCTTTGTGATTTAGAGGGACTGCGCAAAAAAGAACTTGAAAGTTTTGGTGGAGCTTTTGGCACACTCATTCAAGAAAGAGATGAATCAAAATTCTCTGGAAAAACTCAAGATCTTGAAACATTTTTTTCTCTTTGGACAGCAGCGTGCTCCAAATCAAATGCGATTACTCTTGTGGGAAAAGATGAAAAGAAAAAGCTTTTTTACCTGGCAGGAGCTGGTCAAGGACAACCCAATAGAATTGAAAGCCTACAAAAGCTTGCCCTTCCCAGAGCAGAAGATTTCTGCAATAGACGCGGCTACAACAAAGCAGAGCTCATTTGCTCGAGTGATGCATTTTTCCCATTCGACGACATTCTTCACGTCTTAAATGAAGCGGGTATTAAAAAAGTCCTTCAACCAGGAGGATCCAAAAATGATCCTCTTGTTGTAGAAACAGCCAAAAAACTAGAAATGAATATGACCTTTACGCAAGAACGCCATTTTTGGCACTAAAAGGAAACACAATGTCTTACAAAAATTCTGGAGTTGACGTTCACGCAGCTGATCAATGGGTTGAGGGCATTCAAAATAAAATTGGAACACAAGAACTTATCAGTGGCGTAGGTGATTACGCGGCTGTTTACAAGCTCAACGATCGTGAGTGGGTTGCGACAAGCTGTGATGGAATTGGAACAAAAATCTTGTGGACGCTGAAAGGATTAGGAACTCCCAAAGATCTTGCCCAAGATCTTCTCGCGATGAACGTGAACGACGTTTTGTGTACAGGCGCCACACCCAAATTATTTCTAGACTACATTGCTTGCAGCGGAAAAGAAGCGCTTCAAGAAAATGGATTTTTAAAAAAATTCATCTACGGTCTTGCGGATGTTTGCAAAGAAAACGAGCAAATCCTGGCAGGAGGAGAAACGGCGCAAATGCCCGATCTCTACAAAGGAGAAGAATTTGATACGGCTGGATTTAGCGTGGGTTTTATGGAACCCGACAGTTATATTCACCCACAAAAATTAGAAGAAGGTGCGGAGCTTTGGGGATGGACTTCAAACGGCCCTCACTCCAATGGATTCACCTGGCTACGCAAACTTTTTGACAGCGAAAAGGACTCCGAAATTATTCAAAAACACTTTATGGCCCCCACCCGCGTTTACATAAAAGAATTCAGAGACTTAAGGAAAAAACTCGAAGCTAATTCTTGCCTTGCAGCCTATCACGTTACTGGATCTGGACTCTTGAATTTGCTTCGTAGCCAAAACCACTGGGGCTTTGAACTGAGCGATTGGCCCAAGGAATTTCCAAACTGGATTCAGATCATTCAAGAACGAAGCAAAGCCAGCACAAGCGAGCTTTTAAGCACCTTTAATGGAGGTTACGGGTTTATCGTTGCACTCAAAAAAGGATGCGATCAGCAAATACTTGAAAAAGCAGGCCTTAAGTTTTTGGGCAAAGTATCGTCAAAGATAGGTGTGAGAATTTCTCAACTCGAAGTTGAACTAATCTAGTTTATACATAAATAAAAAAATATCTGATTTAATTAAAAAATTACATTTCTGTGTAAAATAAAACAATGAGGACTTCTCTCATTTCTAAAAACAGAAACCCTCTGTTCTTAAAGATAAAAATTTTCATAATTTTAACAACTTTAGGCACAGCGCCTTCTTACGCCATCGACCTTAAAACATGCATAACGATTCTAGCTTTAGGACAGCTTCCTATAAATGAAACCTCAAATCCAAAGATAAGCGCGATAGAAGCTTTTTATGATCAAAACAAAGCTAAAGAAATTCCACAGTACGTCCGCATAGATTTCTCTAAAGGATCCATTAGCCTTGATGAAGTCATAAAGAACAAAGACGGTATTTACTCCGAAAAAAGAAAAGAGCTAGTGAAAAAAATTAAAAGCTTAAAATTTCCTTACATAAAAACTTTTGCTCATTTTATAAAAGATCACGTTGCTGAAAACCAGAAAGAAATCCAGGATCTCATTAACGAAAGACAAAAACTCAATAAACCTAAAACCACTATACTTCACAAAAGTAAGCTTCCTGGGGGAATAGAAAGAAATACTCCCACATACATATTAAGTCGGATTTACGAATCACTTGATAAGCTTGAAGATCCCCTGCCTTACGTTGTAGACACCCAAGGGGGAAGACTCTCTTTACTGATACCAGTAGCATTTCCATCCTCATCCAGTAGTTCAAAATCAACAGATGTTATTGTAAAATTTAAAATTGTTCTCGAAAAAAATAAAACCGATAATAAACTCGAACCCGTCCAGATGTTCCCAGTCTACGATAACGAAGCCAGTACAAATCCAAATTACCCAGTTTACGAATTTAGACACAGACTGAATCAAACAAACATATTCAGCCCTGAATCTTGGTCAGGTAAACGCGTTTTAAAACCACACTAAAGAATAACTCCTAAAAAAAGTCACTAAAAACACAATTCACTTAATTGCACGGATTCTCATGTTGAGCTCAACTTACACTGTGGAGACTTAAACAAAATGACCCCTCAAACAAGAATTACTCAAAGTACCGACCAAGATAACCCAAAAGATAATTATATTAGGATAGAAAATATAGAATCACAACGCTCACTTAAATTGGTAAAAAACCAAAACGAAAAAAGCCTAACCACTGGGGCTTTGAACTGAGCGATTGGCCCAAGGAATTACCTGAGTGGCTTCAGATCATTCAAGAACGAAGCAAAGCCAGCACAAGCGAGCTTTTAAGCACCTTTAATGGAGGTTACGGGTTTATCGTTGCACTCAAAAAAGGATGCGATCAGCAAATACTTGAAAAAGCAGGCCTTAAGTTTTTGGGCAAAGTATCGTCAAAGATAGGTGTGAGAATTTCTCATCTAAACATTGAGCTAACTTAGAGCCCTTAAGTCTTTGACACGTCGCGTTTAAAGCCTTATAAGCTAACCATGCCTTGTATTCATTCACAAAAAATATTGCTGAAACCAGTTTTTTTTCTAGCTCTATTCGTTAACTTTTTTTCTTGTAATGCACTCAAAAAAATTCCTGTTTCAAAAAAGCTTATGCAAAATTCCAATAAAAATATGAGCCGAGACAAATACCTTTGGTTAGAAGAAATTGAATCTCAAAAATCTCTCGACTGGGTCAAAAAACAAAACACTAAAAGTATTTCACTTTTTGAAAATGACTCTCGCTTTGAAGACACACTTAAAATCATTCAAAATAATCTTTTATCTCCTGATCGAATTCCAAAACCTGTGTTAGCAGATGGAAAAATTGAAAATCACTGGACAGACAAAGATCATCCCAGAGGACTTTGGAGAACAACCAGTCTTAATTCCTACAAAAGCACCCATCCCGAATGGCAGCTTATTTTAGACATCGATGAACTGAATAAAAAAGAAAATAAAAGCTGGGTTTTCAAGGGATCCGAATGCTTAAAAGAAGATTCAAGGCTTTGTCTTGTTTTTTTATCTGATGGAGGAAGCGATGCTATTGTCGTCAGAGAATTCGACAAAGAAAGCAAAAGCTTCATAAATGATTCTCCCTTCAATTTAGAAAAAGCCAAAAGCTATATAGAATGGATCGACAAAGATACAACTCTTGTCTCAACTGATTTTGGAACTAACTCTCTTACGAAATCTAATTATCCTCGACTCTTAAAAGTTTGGAAAAGAGGACAAAAACTTTCCGAAGCAAAAACAATCAAAGAAGCTTCAAAAGAAGATATGAGTATAGGACCACTCGTGATTCACCAAGAAGGCACAACCTTCGCTCTTTCGGAAACAAACATTGATTTTTATACAAGAGAATATTCAATGCTTGATCTCAAAAATTTTACAAGTTCAAAAATAGAAATCCCATCGGATTCCGAAATCCTAGGCATTCTAAAAGATCACCTTGTTTTCAAAAATAGATCGGAAATAAAAACAGACTCATTGTCTATTGCCGAAGGAAGTATCGTTTCAAAAAAAATTAACGAACCTGAGTTAAATTTTAATGTGATTTATACTCCACTAAAGGACGAAGCTTTCAAAGATGCATTCGTCACAAAAGATTTCCTTGTTGTGAGTTATCTAAAAAATGTCTTAGGTCGAGTTAAACTCTTTACACTCAACGAAAAAGGAATAGCAGAAAGCTCAAGAGAACTGGACTTACCTAAAGAAGGCACACTTGAGATTGTCTCTCATGAGAAAAAATCTAACCATTTTATTTTCTCCTATGAAAACTTTCTCACTCCACAATCTTTTTATTTTTTCAATGGAAAGGAATCTTTAAAGATAAAAGAAGCACCTAAAAGATTTGATGAATCAAACCTCGTATTTTCTCAACAATGGGCAAAAAGTAAAGACGGAACTTCTATTCCTTACTTTATTGTTCACTCAAAAAATATTGTTCTTGATGGAACAAACCCTACCCTTCTCTACGGATATGGTGGTTTTGAAGATGCTATGACACCTGTCTACCTCGCAAACTACAGCCCCTGGCTCAAACAAAATGGAGTCTATGTTTTAGCAAACTTAAGAGGTGGAGGAGAATTCGGTCCGGAATGGCATACCCAAGGAATAAAAGAAAACAAACAAAAAGTTTTTGATGATTTTTATGCAATTGCAGAAAAGCTTA
>CAYOWH010000062.1:0-13432 GCA_964407615.1 uncultured Bacteriovoracaceae bacterium
CAACAATCCAAATTTTATTTTGCTTTTTCACTCGCACCCGCTACTGATTGTACCAGACCACAAAGAATCATTGAAGACAACAGACTCGAGCCTCCCATGGAAACAAAAGGTAATGGTAAGCCTTTTGTGGGAAGCAACGATAGAACAACCGCAAGATTCAGCAAGGCTTGAAAACCTAAAAGCAAAGTCGCACCTGCAGCCAAAAGATAATGAGAAGGCTCGCGAGCATTTTGAGCAATTTTTAATCCTCTCAAAATCATCAAACCGTACAAAAACAAAATCAAACTAAATCCCACAACACCCGTTTCTTCTGCAAAAATTGAAGCAATAAAATCAGTTTTGACTTCGGGCAAAAAATAAAGCTTGGATCGGCTATTTCCCAACCCCACTCCAAACCATCCCCCACGATAAAAAGCAATAAACGATTGAATAATTTGATAGCTCTTATTCTGAGGATCTTTCCAAGGATCTAAAAAAAGTAAAAATCTTTGAACTCTATAAGGTTGCGCTAGCATCAATCCTATAAAAGCAACAAAAGAAGAACCTCCCAATATCCATAAATATTTCCAAGGAGCTCCTGCTAAAAAAACAAGACTTAAAATAACCAAAGATAAAATAACTGTGTTTCCAAAATCTGGCTGGAGCATAAAAAGCAAAAGAAAAGCTCCTAGAACTGCCATAGGGATAGAGAGCTCGTCTTTCCACTTTGCAAAAACATTTCGATCACGAGAAAGTCGAGATGCAAAAAAAATCATAAGTCCTATTTTGGCAAATTCAGAGGGTTGAAAACGAAACCCTCCTAAATTAAGCCAACGGGTTCCGCCTTTAGTAGAAAAACCAAGACCAGGAATCATAATGGCTAATAAAAATAAAAAAACAATTCCTAATAGGTAAGGAGAATTTTTTAAAAAAAACTCAGGCTTTAAACGCGACAAAAACAACATACTTACAAAACCAATACAGGCAAAAAAAAGTTGTTTACGTAAAAAATAAAGTGAATCATTGTATTGATCAATACCCTGAACGCTTGACACACTATACAATGTTAAAAGACCCAACAAAGTGAGAGCAAAAGTTATCCAGAAAAAAGCAACGTCCTTGGGCCAGAACTTCATTCTTTTAGTGTATCCTGCGCTCTCGATAGAGCGCCACCGCCGTTGAGAATTAAAA
This sequence comes from uncultured Bacteriovoracaceae bacterium, assembly GCA_964407615.1. Classification (GTDB taxonomy): domain Bacteria; phylum Bdellovibrionota; class UBA2428; order UBA2428; family UBA2428; genus CANIGN01. Next base: position 1,171 of record CAYOWH010000062.1, read on the forward strand.
TAGCCTATTCAAATTTGTGACACTCTTTACAAAGCCTCTTCAAGGTTATGAGATAAGTGAGTTATGAAATACGTTTTGTCCATAGATCAAGGAACGACTTCTAGCAGGGTCATCATTTATAATTCTCGCTTTGAAAAAATTGGAATGGGACAAAAAGCCTTTCAACAATACTTTCCAAAACCAGGATGGGTAGAACACGATGCTGAGGAAATTTGGCAAAGTGTTTTAAGCTCGATAGAAGAAGCACTTTCAGAGGTGAAAGATCCTGATTTTTCTGTCAAAAAAATTGCATCCATCGGAATAACAAATCAGAGAGAAACCTTTGTCCTTTGGAACAAAAAAACCTCGCAGCTCTTGGGCAAAGCAATTGTGTGGCAAGATCGACGTTCAGCCGATCTGTGTACCAAACTTAAAAAATCAAAAATTGGAAAAAAAATTGAATTCCTTACAGGTCTTGTTCTTGATCCCTATTTCTCGGGAACAAAACTCTCCCTGGCTTTAAAAGAAATTCCCTCATCCGAAAACATAGCATTTGGAAATATCGACACATTTCTTTTGTGGAAACTCACTCATGGATCAGCTCACGCAACAGATGTGTCAAACGCTTCACGAACGTTACTCATGAATCTCAAAACGCTTTCGTGGGATCCTTTTATTTTAAAAGCTCTCAAAATCCCAGCTCAAATACTTCCTGAAATCAAAGATTCCGATGCGGAATTTGGAAAAACAAAAAACCTCAAACTCCTTCCCGATGGAATTCCTATTCACGGAATCCTAGGGGATCAACAAGCAGCGCTTTTTGGGCAGTCGTGTTTTGATGCGGGCGACTCAAAAATCACCTATGGGACAGGAGCTTTTATGCTCACCAATACAGGTCCTCAAATTGTTCGTTCCAAAGGGGCCCTTTCTACAGTTGCCTGGAAAGCAGGTGGGAAATGCCTCTATGCTCTTGAAACCTCAGTTTTTATTGCAGGGGCTGCTGTTCAGTGGTTAAGAGATGGACTCAAGCTTTTTGATCATTCTTCTAAAATTGAAGCACTTGCTCAGGAAGTCAAAAGCTCTGAGGGAGTTTTTTTTATTCCCGCACTCTCTGGTCTAGGAAGTCCGTACTGGGTCCCCGAAGCTCGGGGTGTCTTAGGGGGACTCACTCGTGGAAGCACTCAAGCTCATGTGGCAAGAGCCTGTCTTGAGGGAATTGCTCATTCTGTAGCTGATACATTTGAAAGTCTTGGACAGAAGAAAAAAAATTCTATGATTCGCGTCGATGGTGGAGCCTCTCAAAATAATCTTTTGATGAGCTACCAAGCGTCCCTCTTGCAAAAAACTCTCGAACGCCCCAAAGATGTAGAAACCACTGCGCGTGGAGCGGCCATGATGGCAGCCCTTGGTATGAAGCTTATTACCCTGGGAGATCTCAAAAAACAAAAAGACACCGCCATAACTTATGCTCCGAGCTTGAAAGCAAAAGAAGCACAAAAAGCAAAAGGTCTTTGGACACGTCGGGTAAAGGCCCTTATTCTAATGTCTAAGACCTAAATAAAAGGTGCAAAGATGAAATCTTTAGAGGTTCTCAATTTATATTCTCGCCACATGGACACACTTTCATCATTGCTAGAAAGTCGCGCTAAAAAAAATTCAGAAAAAGAATGTCTTCTTTTCGAAAATAAACGTACTTACTCTTGGAATGAATTTTACTCTTGGGTAGCAGGAATCAGTCATTTTCTTTTTGAAAAAAAAATTAGCTCTAAGTCTCGAATTATAACAATCATGCCCAACAGTGACCTCAGCGTTGCTCTCTATTTTGCAATCAACGATTTAGGCGCTATCAACATTCCGCTCAATCCAGACTTAACTGTTGATGAATACCAATATCTTTTAAATCATGCAGAACCTGCCCTTGTCATCGTCAGTCCTGAACTCAAAGAAAAAATTTCGCAAACAAAAAACTCTGCAGAAATTCTCACCCATGAAAAACTTTTTCAATTAAAAGCCTCAAATTTAAAAAACCTGGGAAAAGCTATGGATACGGGCTTGATTCTTTACACTTCTGGCACAACAGGATTTCCCAAGGGAGTCATGCATTCTCAAAAAACAACAGTCATGGCAGGAGAAGCTTTTGTTGAAAGAATGCATCTGCAACCAGAAGATCGAGTACTGTGCATTCTTCCACTTTTTCACATCAATGCGCTTTTCTATTCCATGATGGGAGCGTTAACGGCTGGCGCAACTCTCATTATCAATCAAAAATTTTCTGCTTCAAAGTTTTGGTCTTTAGCGTGCGAAACTAAAGCGACACAAGTTAATATCATTGCAGCTATTGGAAATATCCTTGCAAAAAGAGATAGAAACGAGTGGCGTTCAGATCATGTTCTTCAAAAAATATATGGAGCTCCCGTAAGCAAAGAAATCGCTCACGTCTTTACCCAAGATTTTAAAGTTCCTCATATTTTAGAAGGATACGGAATGACAGAAATTCCTGGAGCCTTAAACAACCAAATAGAGGGAAAAACTAAGCTTGGCACCATGGGCGTTGAGGCCCATCATCCAGACCCCAATATAAAGCTTACCGAAGTCAAAATTATTGATGAAGATGAAGTGGAAGTTTCTCCTCCAACAAAAAAAGAAGCCGGAGCGACGGGTGAACTTGTTGTGAGAACTCCTCTGATTATGCAGGGTTATTACAAAGATCCGGAGCTTACAAAAAATAGTTTTACAAAAGACGGTTGGTTTAAAACAGGCGACTACGTTTTTAAAGACCAAGAAGGGTTTTACACTTTCAGCTCCCGAAAAAAAGATATCATTCGAAAAAAAGGTGAAAACATTTCAGGAGCTGAGCTCGACCGAGTTATTGCTTCTTGTCCTGAGGTTGTGGAAGTAGCAACCCTTGGGGTCCCAGCTCAACTTGGTGAAGAAGAAATACTTGTTGTGGTTGTTAAAGAAGAAAAGAGTTCACTCTCAGAAGAAAGCATTCGTAAATGGTGCGAGTCTAAACTTCCTCAACATAAGTGGCCTCGATACATTTGCTTTGCAAAAAGCTTGCCCCATACTCCCACTCAAAGAGTTGCAAAATATAAATTAAAAAATGACCCTAAGATTTTGACTGTGGCAAAAGATTTTGGATGATTGTCAATTTTATGGTTGGCACATTCTCATCTGACCCTGAATAGAGTTAGCACCCTTTAAGGTAGTAGCAATAATATTAAAACAGTCCTGTCTACTTGAACATGGGATGGGAGATTGAACGCGCGGACCAATTTCACAAACCCACAAATTAAATAAATCCTGTCTAATTTGTTGAAAAAGATAACCAAAAACAATCACAACAACTAAAAGAAGGAGCACGTATTCCACTGCTGCTTGTCCTTTCTTGGAATAAAAAGAAAAAGAGTATTGACGCATCTTTCTTAAGGTTATGACTTATTTGACAGATCAGCAACGATCAAAGATTACAAGAATTTGTCTTACACCAAAAAACCTATCTCAATTGTTAATTTTGTGTTCATTAACACAATCTTAAAAAAAGCTTAACGAATCCTTCCGATGTCTTTAACTAGGATGAAACCAAATCTTTACATTTCATTTGGATTTTTAGGATTGTGTTTATTTTTTACAACAGGTTGTTTACCCACTTCAAAATTTGCAGATACAACAATTCAACCGATTGTCTCAAATAACTTCAGCGTTGACTTTTCTTATCCAGAAAGTGGATCTACAAATAGCCTCAACGTTTTTCTAAGAGGAAGCGCCCCTTCTAACGTTACAAGAATTAGATTCTTTAACGGAACAACATGCGCACAACTTCTCACGACAGGATACTCACAAGATTTTAGAGGTCAGATTGGAATACCCATCACTTTTCCTCAGAATAGCCTAACGACATACGATATTTCAGCAAAAGTTATTTACAATGATAACAGAGAAAGTGATTGCTTTGAGAGCATATTTCAATACAAGAGAACAGGCACAAACATCGTCACTTTTGCGAACGCTACTCCAGCCTCGCCTTCAAATTTTGTTGATCCCTTAAACCCCACAGCAATCCCTACAGAATACCAACCTTTATTTAAGGGAACGAGCTCAAGCAGCGACATTGCTTTTGTAAGGCTTTACAAAAACTCAGAAGATTGCACGCAAAATCCAATCACACCCGTAGGAGCAACGGACCAAAAAATCACAAGAGCAAGTCTTCTAGCTGGAATTAAAATTGATTTAGATGCAGACGTTATTACCTCAATTTATATTAAAGGATATTTATCTTCTCTCTACCAAGAAAAAGAAGCAGATTCCTGCCATCTCTTTACAAGCTTCAACGTTGATATCACTAAACCAAACTTTCCAGCTACCATTACTCATCGCTATTTTTTTCCTTTCAAAACAAGCCCCTCAATCACCTGGACTTCCTCGACAGATATTGGGGATTCAGCATCTGGACTAAAAAATTATGAATATGGAATTGGATCTACTTCCGACGATGACTCCGTAGGAGTTGTCGATTGGACTCCAACAACAAGCACAAGCTTTATATCAAACAGAGAGTTTGAAGAAGGTAAAACTTATTTTGTAAAAGTACGTGCCGTTGATAAAGCCGGCAATAAATCTGATGTGAAAATATCTCATGGTTGGACTGTAAGAACTCTTAACACTCCTATTCTCGCTATAAAAAGCCCCGATAGTGATAATACGATTGTGGCCAACTTCATAACGATTGGTGGATCTTGTGTTTATGGAATCGATAATGGAGTAAAAAACAAAATTAGATTTCAAGTCAGTGGAGGCATGAAACCCATTCCAGATGCTGAGTGTGCCATCAATAATCAGTTTAGTACAATTGCTCAAGCCATCCCCTCCGTTGGCAACGTTCGAAGTGTTACGGCAACTCAAAACGATGGAGAGAAAGACACCTCTTCTTCACGAATATTGATTTATTCTCCTCTAAGTTCTTTTGGACTGTCACTTGCTGCCGGAAATCAACACACATGCACAACAAAAGAAGGAACTCTCTATTGCTGGGGAGAAAACGAACAAAGACAACTAGGAGTAGGTGATATCAATGGTCCTCTTTACCTGCCTTTGAGAGCCAGCCATTCAAATCTTAATAAACCCTCTTATTTCTTTGAACAGGTAGGAAATGGAGATTACCACTCCTGTGCTCTTTCAACAGACAGAATTGCCTACTGCTGGGGAGACAATCGTTTTTGGCAACTTGGAAATTCTTTAAATTTTGCAACAGAACCTCTTCCAAATCCTGAAGTGCCAAATGACTCTCCTGTGCCAGTGAAAGTTAACATGTCACAAGTAGAGGGCGGCACCTTTAAAGAAATTAGTGTGGGCAGTGAGCACACTTGTGGCTTGAGTGATACGGGTAAGGTTTATTGTTGGGGAAGACAAAACATGGGGCAAATAGGAAATCGCCCGCCTCTTCCAGCTTCTGCCACTCCAGACGCTCCCGCTTCACAAGTGGAAAGGCCCACTCTTATTTCTATACCAGGAACAATCACTCAAATTTCTGCAGGTCATTCACATAGTTGCGCTTTAACATCGGCAGGTGATATTTGGTGCTGGGGAAACAATTCACATTATCAGCTTGGAAACCCCACCAAAACACCCCAAGCATCACCAATTTCGAGAGATCCGGTTATTGTTGTGCCCAGTGGACAAGTTGATGCGGGAGAAAAATTTAAATACGTCAGCGCAGGAAGCCTTCATACATGTGCGATCACTACAAAAGATGACATTTTTTGCTGGGGATCGAGAAAAGTTGGTGCCTTAGGAATATCCATGGCAGATGGAAATATCACAAACCCCAATACTCGCATCAACGTCGTTGAAAATGGAGAAATTGTAAAATTTAAGAGTGTAAGTGCCGGAGGAACGATCTATAATTTTGAGAGAGACCTTAACGACGGATTACTTCCAGAAGGAAAAGTTGTTGACGATAGCGACCAATCGATCGCAGCCCGTAACCAACACACATGCGCAATTTCTATGCAAGGCAAGATTTATTGCTGGGGACAAAACAATCATTTGCAACTTGGAAACAATGATTCAGATACAACAGAACCCCCCACTCAACCAATAGCGACGCCCAAACAAGTAACGCTCACTGCAATAGACGAGAACATTAATTTTAGCGAAGTTAAAACTGGATATTTTCACACATGTGCCAAAGGGGTAAAAAACGATAAAGAAAGCATATTCTGTTGGGGTAGCTTTCGAAGTGGCAAACTTGGAATCGGTAATGGCACTGTTACCGATCAAGCTTCTCCTGTAGAAATTCAGAGCCAAGACTACAGTAACTACTAAAAAAAACCGATCAGTTAAGAGTGAAAAAGATAAAATTTTTGCTTCTAAGCTTAATTTTTTTATCTCTTACGGGATGCCTTCCCCTGAGCCAAAACACAATCAAAATCTTTGAAGGTGCTGAATCTTATCTGTCTATTCAAAGTTCTTTTCCCGAAAGCACAACAACTCTTAGTCATGAGATTTTTTTAACAGGTACAGTTTCTGATTACATACAAGACATTTCCTTTTACAAAAACACTACATGCAGTGGCCAACAACTAAACTCAGACACAAACCCCTCCTCGCTGGGTAGTAATGGAACAAAGCTCATTCTTGAAGATCAAAATACATTCTATTCAAATAAAAAATATGAAATCTCTGCAAAATTAATTTTCAAATCAGGAGCTACAAGATGTTTAGAAAAAGTTTTTGAATATAAAACATCCCCCAACAATCCTCTACAATTCGCATCAATTTCTCCCCAAAGCCCCTCGCAAACGAAAACACCTCAATTACGAGGCAATTTAAACGCAGAAGAAATAAAAAATTTCAAATTCTTTTCAGATTCCTTATGCCAACAATCTCTCAGCTCCTCTTACTTAAGCGATATGGAATTCAAAGGCGGGTTTTATTTAAACTTAGAAGAGAACAAAAATAATTCCATTTATGTTCAGCCCTATTTATCAAGCGAGTACAATTACACACCGGCCGGCCCCTGTAGTTTATTTACAAACTATACAGTGGACACTCTTAAACCCACAACAAGCATCTCAACTCCTTCAACAACGATTGCAAACAAATCTAATTACAAAAATTTTCAAATTTCTGGAACTTGTTCAGAAGTGGGAAGAACCGTTGCGATCACGCCCTCCACAGGAACCACTTTGGTGAATTCTCCTCTCACTGTAAGCTGCGGACCAGGGCCCGCTTGGACAGCACAGCTAGATTTTACAGGATCAACGGGAAGCAACGTGGGAGCAAGAGTTAATCATTCAGACCTAGCCGGTAATAATGCTTTAGAAACAACAAAAAGCTTTGTTTTTGACATTGTAGAACCCATTGTTACAGTTACTTCCCCTTCTCTTGTAAATAACTCAAATAAAAGCAACTACGTTCTGAGTGGCTCATGCACAAATGGTGAGGGAAGCGTTAGTGTTACCATAGATGATACAAATGCCGTCACATCACCGAGTATAAAAACAGGTATAAGTTGCGACTCTGGAAACTGGAATATTCTTGCGATCGATGCTTTCTCAGTCACACAGCTAAGCGATGGCACACTCACTCTCACCGCTAGCCAATCAGACACTGCTGGCAATACGGGAAGCTTCACTCAAAACATTAGCAAAAACACCACCATCCCAACAGTAACACTGACAACTCCTCTAAGTTATATCAATAACTCAAATGAAAGCTCCTATAGCTTGAGTGGAACATGCTCTCTGGGAGCTAATAACCTTAGTGGAAGTCTAAGTGATGGAACAAATACTCTAAACTTTAGTAACGTTGCTTGTTCATCGGGGCTTTGGAGCCAAAGTAACTTAGACACTCAACTTCTCAATGAAGGAACCATCACAGTCACCATTCATCAAAGTAATTCAGCAGGCAACACGGGCAGTAAAACAGAAGTCTTTATCAAAGATACAACTGCACCTTCTCAACCAATTGTCACAAATAAATATTATTTTGATTTATCAAACCAGAGCCCAAACATAAGCTGGTTATCAACAGATACTGGGACAGGAATAGAAAACTATACCTATTCTATTGGAACCACCTTTGGAGCAAGCGACAAAATATCTCAAACACAAACAACAAACAATTCACTACAAGTCACTTTAAGTTCTGGAAATTTTGAAGAAGACTCTTCCTATTACATTAGTATTATAGCTCGTGATAAAGCAGGCAACGAATCGCAAGTAGGAACTTCAACCTGGATAAAAAAAACCAATCCCCCTCTTCTTGATATTCTAAGCCCGACTGAAAACTTCTCGTTTAACACTCAAACACTTATCCTCTCTGGTAGCTGTAGTGGCCCACAAAACATCAGCTTTTCAATCACACCCGCAAACAGCACAAATGATATAACTCCAGCATCCTGCACAAACGATGAGTTTAGCGCTCAAGCACAGGTTACCAGTAATACCGAAATTGAAATAATAATCTCAGCAACACAAAATGATGGAGCCAGCAATCAAACAGTTAATCGAAAGATTAAGTATACGCCCCCCATACTCAATTCTATTTCCTCAAACAGACAACATAGTTGTGGAATAAAAAACGGAACATCCTATTGCTGGGGAATCAATACGGATTTTCAACTTGGAGATGGAAGCTCTAATCTTGCAAGCTCTCCTGTAAAAGTAAGCCTCACAAACTTAGATGCAACTTCTACAAGTTTTGAACAAATATCAACGGGAGAACAACATTCATGTGGCCTTACAAATGACAAAGTTGCTTATTGCTGGGGAAAAAATGGATCAGGTCAACTCGGAGACAACTCTTCAACCAATTCGAACAAACCTATAAAAGTAGACATGTCATCAGTGGAAGATGGAACCTTTATGCAAATAAGGACAGGAGCTTTTTTTAGTTGTGGTCTCAGTGTGAGCAAAAAAGTTTATTGCTGGGGGGATAATTCACATAATCAACTAGGAAATTCCCCAGAAGCAATTGCAGCTGGAACAACCTCGCTCTTAAAACCAACACTCGTCACAATTGCTGAAGAAATTAAAGAAATTTCCTTGAGTGATTCCACAGTCTGCGCCCTATCAAATTTAAATAATATTTGGTGTTGGGGATACAATTTTTATATCTATGGAAACGGTGCCGTCACCGTGGCCACTCCCACACAAGTTTCTTTTGACGCGAGCGAGAGTACTCCTGCAGGAGAAATTCAAACTGGAGAAGCTTTTACAGCTGTTAGCATTGGTTCTTATAATGCTTGCGCTCTTTCAACTCTTAATGATATTTTTTGCTGGGGTTTCAAACAGCAAGGAATATTAGGAGTCTCAACAACCGACGGTTTCTTTGATCACCCTTACAAAAGAATTTCGACATTCAAAGATAAAAACGAAAACCTGCTAAGCAATATAAAATTTAAAAAAATTAGTTTAGGTTCTAGAATGCGCAACTATGACGACTTAACCTTGGAGGGTAAAATTTCTGGTGATTCGGGTACCTCCAGCGCTAATCCTCGATACGTTCATGCCTGTGCAATTTCTACAGACAATAAGATTTATTGCTGGGGCAGCAACAATCTCGGACAACTTGGAATCAATAAAAGCTCTGCACAGCTTGCATTCACAGAGATTCCCACAGAAATTTACTTAACAGGTGACAATAGCGACATTGCTTTTTCAGGTGTTTCTACTGGAACTTTTCATACCTGTGCTATTGGAACAAAAAATAATCAAGAAAAAATATTCTGCTGGGGATCCTATTTCAACGGAAAGCTAGGTCTTGGCGCAGACACAGTCACCCAAGCCCAACCCGTGATTGTTCCCACAGAGGTCACATCCTGGCCCAACCCTTAAATACTACTCAACAATATTTTCGCCGCCGTCGATGTTGATGACGTTTCCGGTCATAAATGCAAGCTGAGGGAGAGACAAAGCAACCGTTGCTTGCGCGACATCTTCAGGAGTGGTGAGACGACCCATGGGATTTCTTTTCTTAGCGGTTTCAATCATCCCATCGTTTCCAGGAATTTTTCTAAGAGCAGGAGTATCCGTGACCCCCGCAAGAAGAGCGTTGACGCGAATTTTTCGAGGAGCCAACTCCAGAGCTAGCTGCCGACAATGACTTTCGAGCGCTGATTTTGCTGCACTCACCGCTCCATAACTCTTCCACACGCGAGAAGAACCTGCAGAAGTCATCGCATAAATACTTGCACCTTCTTTAAAGAAATTCTTAGTGGCTAAATCCTGAGACCAATACACAAGTGAATGAGCCATCACATCTAAAGTCATCTCAAGCTGACTTTTGGAAAGACGATTTTTAGGATCATTTTCTATAAACGGAAGAAGAGAGCCAAAAGCAAGCGAATGAAACAAAACCTGAATCTTACCAGCGCATTCGGAGGAAATTTCGTTCAAAATCTCTAATCGCTTGGCTTCATCGGCAGCATTAACATTATAAAACTTTGTTTTCACATCCTGTGCGTTTAACTCTTGTTCCAAAACTTTGACATTTTCTAAAGTCGCTTTTCTATCTAAATGAATTCCAACAATATTCATTCCTGATCGAGCAAGGCTTTTACAAACAGCCGCTCCAAAACCAGAAGAAGCACCCAGAACAATCGCCCATGAACCTTCAAAATATCTTTGCGTCATAGACCTCCAAACTAGGACGCCTTTCTAGGAGATGTCAAAAAAAGCTGGGCTCCCTCAAAAGCTTCCTCTGCGAGAATATTCAAAGGAGGTATTTTATAGTGAGCCCTAAATTAAGACACCTTATAAAACTTGATGAAAAAATTCTTCGATTATGGATCGAAGCCGACGGACGTCTTTCTGAAAAGTCTTCTCTTCTTTTTTTAGGTCTCCTAGAAAAAAGAGTGGCTCTTCTTAAAGCTTTGCGCGAATCAGGAGAAAAGCTTCACCCAAAAACCTGCGTTCCTTCCTGGCTTGAAAAGTTCACTCATAACTCCGCCCATTTTTCTATGCGAGATCTAAAAGTGGCTCTTGCAGAAACGCAAAAAGACCTAGAACTGACAGATCAATAAGATTGAACATGTTCATGAAAAACCAAGATGATTTAAAATCACTCATCCTTGCTCAAAACTGGACGCAACAAGGTGAAACTCAAGCAAGCTCAATTATTTTTGAAGCTCTTTTAAAAAAATATCCTCACGATTTTATTGTCATCACAAGCTATGCAGATTTACTCGAAAAAGAAAATCCGCTGAAAGCTTTAAATTACTACTCTCAAATTCTTGCAGGGGAGGAAGAGTGGTTAGAATTTCTTGCAAAAATCACAGATGTTCAAAGAGGAATTCTTTTCGAAAAACACGGACTTTTAGCGCTGACAATGTCTGACGAGTCGAGCGCCTTAGAATCATTCCGAAAAGCTACAGCTCTCGGTCACGAAAGCCTTCCCCTTTGCTCTTTGCTTGCTTTGCTATATGTGTATTTTCAGGAATATAGCCTGGCTGCTAAAGCACTTTTTCGATCCCTAGAGCTCTTCAAGGAACCGACTCTTTTTTGTCAGAATAAAGAATTTGGAAAAATAATCATCAACGAGGATTTTTACTCGAATATAACTTTGACGCTGGTCCCTCAGCTTCCCAAGAAAGAAGCCTCTAAGCTCATGAAAGATCTAAAACTCATATTTTTGACTCGTCCATGGATCACTGATCTAGAGCAAATTATTTCTCAAGATTCTCCTAATATGCCGATAAAAAAAGTAGGAGAATCTTATGCTAGTGTTGACACGAAAAATCGGTGAACAAATCGTTATCGGAGACGATATCAAAATTAAAATTGTTGAAGTCAAAGGCAAGCAAGTACGAGTAGGCATTGAAGCACCTCGAAGTATTGAAGTTAATCGCGAAGAAATTTATCAACAAAAAAATGCTGATAAAGAATCAAGCTCTGAAATATTTCAACTTGAAGAACTTAAAACTGGAACTTAGTTGAGATCTCTCAATCTTCCGAAGCATTAGAGTCGTAGCGACCTTTACCCGAATTCATAGCTTCTTTCATAATTTGACTGATCTTAAAGCTCATCACTCTTCGAGGACTGATCTGAATAGCCTCGCCTGTTTGAGGATTACGACCCACACGTTGACGCTTGTCTCGCAATATAAAATTACCAAATCCAGAAATACGAACGTTTTCGCCTTCTTCGAGTGCATTTTTAATCACATCAAAAAAAAGCTCCACATATTCAGAGGCTTCTAATTTAGAAAATCCACACTCATCAGCTACCTTTTGAATGATATCCATCTTGGTAAGCGTCATAATAAAGTCCTTCCCTCAAC
>CAYOWH010000063.1:0-1293 GCA_964407615.1 uncultured Bacteriovoracaceae bacterium
CCAGCCAGGCCGTTTGCGTCGCTACAAGGCCCAACAGGTCTACCAGGAAGCCCTCTCAGAAGCTCTTGCCGAAGAACTCTATAGCGATGATGAAATAGATGCTCTGATGCGTTCTAACGGCCTATGGAATGACGAACGCCAGAAACAGATAACCACTTTAGACAAAGACATTGAAAAGTTAAAGATTGGGTTGTTTAGAGCTTTTTTCAAATCTAAAGAGCGGGATTTGGTTCGCAAGGCACTTTCAGCGGCTAAGCAGGAACTTGCTTTTCTTTACGCCCAAAAAAACATTTATTCGCCTATGGGTGCTACCGGATTTGCCCAAGTAGCTAGGACGCGTTATTTGGTCGGCAGTGGACTTTTGAACGACAAGGGCAAGCGGATCTGGAAAGATGACGATTTTTACAAAGGCAACGATTCTCTGCTTGACGAGGCAGTCACGGCCTATTCCGAAGCACAAATATCTGACCCCCTAATGCGTGCGCTTGCCCGTTCTGAACAATGGCGTTCAGTATGGAACTGCAAGGACAATTGCCTTGACATATTTGGCCGATGCGCTGTCGATTTGACTGAAGAACAAAGACATTTGCTTTCCTGGTCACAACTATATGACAGCATCGCCGAACATCCAAACCCGCCCCATGAGGATGTCATAAAAGATGATGACGCCTTTGACGGCTGGTTGATCATTCAACGCAAGGAGAGGGAGCGTCAACGCAAGGAAGCAACTGCCGAGGGTATGCTTTCTGGCATGAATTTGCCTGAATCCGGCGAAATCTTCTTGGTGGCCGAAACAGACGAAGATTTACAAAATATTGAATCTTTGAACAGTCCCCAGGCTGCTGCGATTAAAAGAGAGAGACTAGCACACATCGCCAAAAAGGGCGAGGTCGAAGAACAACACATGCCTGACTCCAGACGGGAAATCATGATGATGGCCCAGAAGAGTCTGCCGGGCAAGTAAGGAGGACCCCCGTGGATGCTTATAACCAGATGGAGGCTGCTGCGGACGCAGCCCGTCGAACAGAGGAGGAAGCACTCAGGAATCACGAACGCAATTCACGCGTCCGTCTCCAGAGGATTCTCTCCACAAAAATGCGAACCGCTTTCATTGGTGCCTTGAGTGCCGTGGAACAAAGTTTCGGTGAGTTGTGGGGCCACAATGCCACACCGGAACAGCGGGAAGCAGCGAAGGAAAAGTGGAAGCAGATTTGGGAAACCTGTCGCTCCTCAATCCTAAACAACGGCAACGCCCAGCTGCGTGCCGTCGAATCAGAACTGGCCCAATACACG
>CAYOWH010000063.1:1303-12468 GCA_964407615.1 uncultured Bacteriovoracaceae bacterium
CCGTTGTCAGAAGACCCTACCCGTGGAGGAGGAATCGTGAGCGCCAACAAGAAGGTGGTTAAGGTTGAGATCGGCGGTAAGGAAGTAGAACTGGCTGTTCTTCGTCCGAACGCCAAACAGCGCCAGGAGGCACAGAAAGTCTACAACAAGGCTTTCCGTGATGCGGTTGAATCTGGAGCGATTCTCCGGGCCAAAATTGAAAGCGTGATGCGCGAGCAAAAGCTCTGGGATGACCAGAAGGAAGCTGAGTTGCGCAAGCTTCAGTCCGAAATTAGCGACAAGGAGCGCAGGATTCGGTCTGGCGGCATCAAGCTTTCTGAAGCTCGTGATCTGGCTATCCAGCTTCGCCGTGAGCGGGCAGAACTTCGTGGTCTGAATTCTGAGCGCATGAGCCTGGACAACAATTCGGCAGAAGCTCAGGCAGACAATGCCCAATTCAATTTCTTCGTTTCGACCTGCACGGTCCATGCCAATGACGGCAAGCCGTACTTCAAATCTTACGAAGACTACATGAACCGGGAGGATGATCCAGTAGTCGCTCCCGCAGCCGGTGCTTTGGCGCGGATCATCTACAATCTGGAAGAGGATTATGAAAAGAAACTGCCTGAAAACCAGTTTCTTTTGAAATACCACTTCTGCGATGACTCGCTTCATCTGGTCAACAAGGAAGGCAAGAAGGTTGATGCCGAAGGCCGACTGGTTGACAACGAGGGCCGGTACATCAACGAAGCTGGCGAATATGTTGACCGGGATGGCAACCGGGTTGATTCTGACGGCAACTATTTGGTGGACGAAAAACCCTTCCTGGATGACGAAGGAAACCCGATTGTTAGCAGCCAGCCGGTGCCTTCAACGGTGTAATTTCTGTTGAACCGGACAGGCTTATGCGGGCGGTGGTCTTTGCTCCATGGTGAGTGAGGACCACCGTCCTTTTATTTTGCGGGGCGAACATGGCATTCGACATTACCGGGCAACTCAATCTGCGCCTCGCTTCTGGGGCCATTCGCAATATAGCCAGCGAAATCAACGGAGGCCTGAGATCGGCAGGGGTGAATGGGGTCACCATCCCCGTCCGTGCCGATGTCAATAACATCAAGGCTGTCCAGGCTGCCATCCAGAGTGCCGGGACTTCCCTAGACAAATTTGCCCAACAGTCTGGCTTGGCCTTCAAGCGTTTTAGTGCTTTCAGTGCCGCCGCCATCCCCTTCATCGGGTTTGCTTCCGGGGTTCGTTCCGCACTTACCCAAGCTATCGATTTTGACAAACAGATGGTTCGTCTTCGCCAGGTCAGCGTTGAGTCAGCAAATGAAGTGGGCAGGATCGGCAGGGAGGTCACTCGCCTGTCAACCAGCTATGGCGTATCCAGCCAAGAATTGATCAAAATGGCCGTGGTGTTGAAACAGGCCGACTTAAGTGCCGCAGACACTGCCGTATCCCTTGAGGCGTTGGCGAAGTCTGCCCTCGCCCCCAACTTCGACTCAATGGCACAAACTGGTGAAGGCGCCATCGCCGTTCTCAAGCAATTCGGTATTCAAGCAAGCGAACTAGATCAAGCTTTGGGTTCGATGAACGCCGTGGCTGGAGCGTTTGCTGTTGAAGCCGGTGACTTGATTGAAACCGTGCGTCGAGCTGGTGGTGCTTTTAAGTCTGCTGGCGGCGAATTAAACGAATTGTATGCTTTGTTTACATCTGTTCGTCAAACCACCCGGGAATCTGCCGAATCCATTGCTACCGGCCTACGAACGATTTTTACCCGCATCCAAAGAAACGACACGGTCAAGTCGCTTGAGCAGTTTGGAGTCAACCTGCGATACACTCGTGAGGAGGCTGAAAAGCTGGGTGATCTTGGCAAGGCCAACCAGTTTGTTGGTGTGTACGAGGCCATCACCCGTCTCTCCACCGCCCTTAGCTCGTTGCCGGAAACAGACGCCCGTTATAGCGCCATCGTTGAAGACTTGGGTGGCTACCGCCAAATCTCCAAGGTTATTCCCCTTATCCAGCAACAGGCAATCAGCACCCGCGCCCTGATGGTGGCCGAAGCTGGTAGGGTCAGTTTGACTGTCAACGCCTCCCAAGCGACCGACTCTTACGCCAACAGGTTGACCAAGTTGCAAGAGTCCTACTTGGCATTTGGCCGGGCTTTGACGGACGGGACATCCTTCAAGACTGCCTTCTCTGGTTTTGAGACGCTAGCCAAAGGACTACTAATGGTCCTGAAGGTCGCCGAACCGTTGCTGCCTCTGCTGACCGCCATGGCCACAATTAAGATAGCCAGCAAAATCACTAATATTGTTCCGAACTTTATCAAGGGAGCCGGATACGCAGACAAGGGGCCTCTGATCACCAACAAGGCTAATGGTGGACTGGTTACCTTTGCCTCGGGCGGTCTGGTTCCTGGTGTCGGCGACACAGACAGCGTTCCTGCCTATCTGCCCAAAGGCTCGTATGTCGTTCGCAAGTCATCCGTCAAACGGTTTGGTGTCAATAATCTTGCTAGCTTGACCGGCAAAGAGAATGCCGCCATCATGCCTGGCGAGTATGTCTTCTCGCCCCAACAGGCCTCCAAAATCGGCATCGACACTTTAGATGCCATCAACTCCCAAAAAATGCCCGGTCATGCCGATGGCGGTTTTTTAGGCGGGATCAGGCAGCGTTACAAAGACTACAAGCAGAACAAGTTTTATCAGAAGGTGGCCGCAGAAAGAGCCAGAAGGCAGCAACAACTTGCCGACGACGAAAATGCGCTCAGGCAAAATGCTCTCAAAGAAATTGACCCTATTGTCGCCAGACGAGAACAAAAGCTCCAAAACGAAATCGCCAAGCAAAATGCCGAAGATCAAAAAAGGCTAACGGAAGGAAAAATCACAGAGAGACAAGCCAAATTTAATGCGGCCAAGAGAATGTCTGGCTTGAATGAAGGATCTAATTTTGATGCCAACAACAATCAACGCATTGCTATTTATCTTGAGAATCAAAAAAGAAAGGCCATCAAACAATCTGGACTTCAGGATTTGCTGCGGGGGCCGGTTTCAGTCAGTATGGATGTTGCCAAAAAAGGCGCTCGTGGATATGTGCAGCCAAATAAATTAGATGAATTTAAACTTACTCCATCTGGCTTAAAAAACAGCCCCCTAAAAACATCCATCCATGAAGTGACTCACTTAGCAGACTTTCAAGCCGGAGCAAAAATTCCCGGGACTGCCCCAAACAGCTATATTCCTTTGTCGGAAAATAAAAATACTCAGACCAACGCAATTGCTCAAAAACTTAGTGCAATGCTCAACCGAGCAGTTGATGCTAATGGTGGAAAATTGGAAGGAACAAATTATACAAAAGCAGAAATTCAACAAAAATATGGAAGGCCAGCTGAGATTTTATCTCAGACTATTGCCGGTTTTTCCACCAAAACTTTTGATCAAAATCTTACCACGAAGACCATCTATAAGAGTCTCGGCAAGAAAGCTGGCGATCAATTCACCAGAATGTCGAAGGAACTTGAAAGGACTTTCAGGTCGGAAGCAAAAGATCCGTCTTCCATCATGTCTCCGACCGACAGGATGACCGCCAACAAAGCGGACATTACTAGTTTCTTTGATGCCACAAAAGCTTTCAACGACTTCAAGTCTGGAAACAATCCGGCTTTGAGGGCGCAAAAAGCGCAGATGGAAGAAGAACTTAAGAAAAAAGCTGCCTTGATTGCGGGTCGCGAGGGTGTTGATCCGGACATGCTGCTTGCTAAGAACAAGCAGAATAAATATCTCCTGCCAATGAAGGAGCAGCGCAATAAGAAAGCCGTAGGTTTTGACAAATATAATCTGCCGCCTGGGGCAGCTGGACGCAATGCTCTAAACGCCATTCTCAAGGATTATGACGACAAGCTGGGCATCCCACCTCCTGGCAACAACTCTACCAACCCGCCACCTCCACCACCTCCTCCTGGTCGCCAAGCTTTTGATCCCCTCAAGGAAAAGAATTACAAGGACACAATCCGCGGTATCGCCAAATCAAAAAACAAAATTGGTTTCATGACAACCAATTTGCCCGAGTTGGAAAAGGGCGAACAGGTCAATCTGTACAACCAGATGGTCGGCGACAAGCAAACGCAGGCTGTCTTGCGTCGTGCTTTCTATGACCAAGTTCGACAGAATCGCCCCGAACTAACAAAAGAAAAAGCTGCGGCTTTGGCCAAGCAAGAATTCACCAAGTTCAATCAGAATGCTGCTGCCCTCAAGAAGGATCAGACTCTGGCGGCTGAATCTACCAATATCGCCAACCAGGCTGCCCAGCGACGGGCCGACATCAAGGATGTCTTTAGTCTGACCAACCAGGCCAACAGGCTCAAGAAAAGGGCCGAGTTTGATCCTGAGACGAGGAAAGAAAGAGATGCTGTCATCAGCCAACTCAGAGAAAAAGCGGCTCTTGTGGCCAAAAGAGAAGGGTTTGACCCAGATAATTTCCTGAAGGAGAACAAAAAAGGCAAGCTTGGATTTGCTGCTGCTGACAAAGATGCTATGACCAAATTCAGCAGGGAATATGCCACCCAAGAAAATTTTTCCAAGAAGCGTGCCGAAGAACTCCAGAAACAAGTCGCCGAACGCCAAAAAAGCATGGGCGACTTTGGTATCAGTCTGAAGCAGGGGCAGGGTAAACTCGGTTTTAGCTTGACTGGCATCGGCGATCTTGGCAAAACTCCTGGTGCTGCTGCTCGAGCAAATTCTCTGGAAGGAATGCTTGAGAAGCGGGTCAATGAATCTTTCAAGATTATTGATCCCAAAGGTAAGGGCAAAAACATCAGCGATTTCCAAAGAACGGAAATCATGGAAAACCAGAAGAAGAAGCTTCTGGAAGAATATGTCAAAGTAGTAGCTCCGCAAATACAGCAGCAGCACAAGATCAAGGACGCCGAAGCAGCCCGCCTGATGGCGATTCAGAAATTTGAGGTCGCCCTCAAAAGCGGGGAAGCAGTCACCGTCAAGAACAACAAAATCATTGGTGATACGGCGGCCATCAGGGCTGGCTTCAAAGGTAGCCAATTCCAAGGCCTGAAGAACGCTTTGACTGGAACCAAGGATCAACTGAAAGCCGCCTTCTCAAGCCAGACCGGCTTCTTTGGCGCACAGGCTCTAGCCGGGTATCTTTCCAGCGGCTTGTCTGCGATGAATTTTGATCCGGAGAATGTCGCTAAAGACCCCAGCAAAACCGGCGCATACATGGCCACCAAGGGTGTGACCGGCGCATTGAGCGGAGCCAGTATGGGTGCTGCCGCTGGCATGGCTTTTGGCCCGTTGGCGGCTGGTATTGCTGCTGCGGTTGGTGGACTTTATGGTCTCGTTACATCCCTGAGAGACGCATCCGCTGAGATTGGTGAGGCAAAAATTGCGATTGCTGTCAAGAAGACAAGTGACGCCTTAGCTAATTTTGCTAAGGGCACTTATGCTTTCAATGATACAAATGTCAAGGAATTCAAGAAATATCAAATCGATACCGACACGGAAATTGCCAGGAAATCTGCGCGTGGCGCATCCACATTCGGTTTCGGTCTCGCCTTTTCCCAGAGTAGTTACGAGACTCAACTCAACAAGAACATGAACGAGAACATGGCTGCCCAAGCGGTACCCATGATGGATGCTCTCACCAAGATGATTGAAGATCAAGCCATGCGTAATCTTGGCGATGACTCAATCAAAAATCGTAAGGCCAGAGAAGAAAGGGTCAATGATGTCTTGTTTAACCAGAATGGTGGCCTGGGTGCAAGACTCTTCGGTCGTGTGACATCTGCGACAGCGCAAGACCCGGAGATGATGCGCAAAAAAATCATCGACCTCTACACAAGAACCCAAGAAGCAGAACTCACCAAACAAAGGAAACAGACGGCTGAGACAAATATCAATAAGTCTGCCGCTTCTTTCGGTGGTTTGTCGAGCGCGGTTGAGATTGCCACTCAGCGTCTGACTCGCATGACTGTCGCTACCAAAATGATCAGCGACTTCATGGAGGGGAACATCACTTCTTATTCCGGTGAAGGATTAACCGAATCACTCCAACGCCCATTCGGTTCCGACAGAACCGACTTCATGGATGCCGTCAAGGCAATCACGAAAACCGCTGGCGTTTCAGGTGGCGAGACAGAAAAAACTGCCAATGCGGTTTTGGTTGCTGGCCAAGTTTTGCCTAGCATCATCAATGCTGTTCGATCTCAGCCAGTTGCAGCCCTTGCGACCGGCGCAGACATGAGCGTACAGATTGGCGAAATGCTGCGCAAACAGCTGAACGCCAACGGAGTGGACAAGTATTCTACCGCGATGGTCACCAATCTTGTGCAAAGCCAAGTTGGAACCGAAGACTTCAGCAAACTGCTGCGTGAAACCGGTCAGGATATGGGCAAAGTGATCGACAAGATCCTTGGACCCATGGCTGAACCACTCAAACAATCCTTCAATGACATCGCAAAGAATCTGGACAGTCGAGCCAAGCAATTCTCCGATGGTTTGACCGAGTTAGCAAACCGCACACGCGCAACCGGCGAATTGATGGATAAGGCCAATGCTTCTCAAGCCAGCGCCATCCGCAATGCCATGCAAATCAGCATGAAAAGAGGGCTGATGACCGAAGGCCAGTCGGATGTGGCCTCTATCGGCATCGGCCTCATGCTCCAGCAGGCAAAACAGCAACGCCTTACGGGCTTTGCCGGGGCTGGCAATCAAAGCCCAGAATTCATCGGCAATGCCCTCGGTGGCGTCTACGACCAAATCAAGGCCGCCGAAAAGAAGATAGAGGCTGCTACTAAAGGTGGCAATATCGCCGAACAGAATGCGGCGACCGTCCAGCTGACCTCTCTGAAAACAAGGGCTGCCGACCTCGGCCAGGCCTTGCGCAACCTGACCGATGTGTCCGAGAGGACAAGCCAAGCCCAGGAGAAGCTTGGCAAGATACAGTCTGACCGTGAGGGTCGCACCGCACTCGGCTTCCGCTACGCCACCGCCAACACAGAAGGTCGGGCAGAAATAGCCAAGTCCTTCCAGCTTCTCAGCCAAGCAGCAAGGATGGGAACGGCTGCCCCATTTGGTGTCCGCGAACAGAACCAAATCTTTGGCCTGCTCTCTTCCTTGTCGCCGCAAATGAAGCTTTCCGGCATGGGCGGTCTAACGGTCAAAGAGTTGTCCAGTCAGTTGATGAAAACAACTTTTGGCGGGGCCTTTGATCTTGACCCCCAATCTGCCGCCATGGAAAGGGCGCTCGACAATTTTGTTCAGCAGAATTACGAGACGGCTGCGAAGGCAGCGCAAATGCAGGTTGACATTCAACAAAAACTCCAGGGAGATTTCTTCTCCAAGCTTGAATCCAACCAGTCGGCTTTCATCGCTGAACTTTCCCGCACCATGGCCGAAAACCAAAGGATGATGGCTGAAAGCCTGAAGATGCAGGCTCAAACCAGGCTGGAAGGCTTAGAGAAGAAAGTCGGCCAGTCTTCGATGCTTGGTAAGATTGGAGTAAAAACTGACGAACAATTCAATGCGGTCGCTAACTCCATAAAAAACGGGCCTGAAATCGAGGCTATCTTTGCCGCAGGAAAAGAGCAGGCTCAGATCAATAGAAAGACTGCTTTGGCTGTTTCCGGCTCAAAGGGTTTTGCTGAAGATTTAATTGCTGTAGCTGGTGAAAAATCATCAAGAAATATCATGAGGAGTGACGCGGCTGTTTCTATCATGAATCAGTTTGCCGAACTTGGATTCACCAAACAAACAGATCAAAATCAACTTCTTAGAATGTTTTCTGAAAGCCTAAACAAATTTGGCAACGGCAGATCCCTTGCTGAAAACAAGGGACAAATAAGCCAAGCTCTCACAGAAGCAGTTCAGAATTTTTCTTTCCTTAAAATTGGAAGGGCAGAAAGCGAGATCACAACCAACAGGGAGGCTTTGATAAACAAGGGACAACTGCCCCCTGAGATTCTTAACAATATCATTGATGCTGCCAGAAATGACGGCGGCAACATAAATATCACATCTTTGAGAGAGGCAGTTGACGCAGTTGGTTCAACGAACCAAAAGTTCACGGAACTCAACAAGGCTCTGGACGAAACCAGGCTTCAAATTCAGAATATAGGTCTTGTGCAGGCAAGAGCCAATGGCGGCCAGGTTCGCTTCTTCAACAAAGGCGGTTGGGGTTCTGGCGGCAGCACAACCCCGCACTCTTCGGATACTGTAAACGCCAGAATCAGTCCAAATGAGTTTGTGGTTGCCGCAGGACCGGCAAATAAGAACAAGGCACTGCTTGAACATATGAATGCCGGTGGTCTTGTCGATACATATGGCAAAACAGCAAAAGACCTGATTACTTCAGGAGCAAATGGAGTCATCAATGGCGACCAGACCAATATTGCTGTCGAAGAAGCCAAGAAACTTGCTTTTATTACCGGCTCCATTCAGTTTTTGAATCAGCTGAAAGACATTAAGCCTGAAGAGCGCGACAAATTTATTGAGTCACAACAGGGGGCCATTGATGCCCTCAGGAAGAAAAATGCTACGATTGGACACGATCAACTTGGAGTTGAGTCCGTATTGAAGCAAATCACGGAAATGAAGCAAAAGAGAGACGGAATCAAACAAGCAAAAGAAGATGCCAATAAAATTTTTGATCAACAGAGCCTTATGGGTTACCACATCGGCAGGCGTGCTGGTGCAATTTCTTTGGCTTTGATGAATCCCAATTTTGAAGTCGAAAAAGAAATTGCCATCATTGAAAGATTGATGAATAAATACATCAATGTTGGCGCAGCATTGAATGGTAAACACGCCGCTCCTCAGGACGCTAGGTACAAAAAAGCACTTGGTATCAGCTTAAGTGACACCTTAAGTAAAGAAGATGATCTGAGTGGACACGCTTACCTTGGTGATTTGAAAACCATGGAGAGCGATGCCCGCAAGACAATGCCTTCTATGTTTGAAACTCTTGGCCCACATAAAAGTTTCGGTGCAGAAATCAAACCAAGCAACTTGGGCGGCTATCTCCCTGGAAGGCGGGGGCTACGCGCTAGAGCTACTGACGCTATTATAAAAGAAGAAATGGACAGCATTGGCGCAGTTCATGAAACTATCAATCAAACATTTCTTGCTGGATTAATCAATCCAGTTAGACATATTCTTACTAAAAAAGATGAAGTTAACGCTTACCTTTTGAAAACTCATTACGGTAATAATCCAGAAGGAATGATTGAAGGTTGGTACAATTCAACACTTAAAAATCTTGAATCGACTTCCGCTGCCACATTCGCAAACGATTTCGACAAATGGTTTGTTGAAAAACAAGTCGGCAAAGGCTTGGCTGGATTCAATTATGACCGCGCTATCAATGAGTTGATTGAAAGCGCAAAGGCCAAGCTGGAAGAGGCCAAGAAGAGCGCATCGACCATCAAGGGCATACAGGACGCTGCCGCAGCTATTCGTGGCGAGAGGTCTTCTGCATTCCAGACGCCCGAGGGGCGACTGAAGGATTTGGCCAAAATTCAGCCAGAAGATTTCACCCTGAAGACACAGGGCGAAATCATGAAGGCGCAAATGCTCAACATGGAAGTTGACGCATTCAACAAACTCAATCCTGGTTTGCAGTCTTCTCTGATTGAGCAGACAAAAGCTAGGATCGTCAACAAGAAGATGTCAAGGGGCGAGGAAGCCCAGCTTGACGCCATGGGACTCAAAAAAGCTCTTGAGAATACCAAGGAAGTAACTGCTGATGAACTGACTGGATACAATAATTCCAAGTCGAGGATGACCCTCATTCAGAGGGCGGCTCTTGAAGTTCTCATGCAGAAACTCGTTGGCGGTTTTGAAAACAAGATCAAAGAAGATCCTGATTCGCTTAGCCAAGTTGAAAAAATTGCTTATCTTGGCAAACTTGACTCCGACGCAAGAACCAACGCTTTTGCCAGAGTCAATGATCGTCGAAATATCGTCGCTATGACCAAACTTGGCCAATTCTTGGTCGCTAACCCAAGCTTAATTGAAAGTAGGTTGGCTGCGGCAGAGGAAAAAGGCCCAGCTTTTTATGCCGAAGAAGCTGCCCTTATTGAGATTCTCACATCAGCATTTGGTGCTGCAACATCAACACCCAAAGCCTCCGAGAAATTCAAAGATAAGACCCTGAAAACAAAAGAACAAATTCAGGCTCAGCAAGAAGCAAAAGCAGCAGCTGATGCGCAAAAAGAAGCTGCTGTCGCTGGAGCGAAAACAGCAGCAGAAATGGCCCTTGGCCCAAATGTTGCGGCAGGTTTTATTGACGCTGCTCAATTTGGAAAAAAGATTCTTGGATTTGCTTCCGGTGGTCTGGTTCCTGGGGTTGGCAACACGGATTCAGTCCGCGCCAATCTGCCTGTCGGCAGTTATGTGATCCGCAAATCTTCCGTTCAAAAGTTTGGAGCCGAAAATCTAGCGGCACTACCCCACCTCGCTAAGGGCGGTGTTGTTCCAGCCATGGTCATGCCAGGCGAACACATTTTCACTCCTGCGGAAGCCTCTAAGATCGGTATTTCCAAGCTTGATGCCATCAATAAGTACGGTGGCGGTAGTCCGGGTGGCGTTAAGCCAAACGCAAAGGCTATTTGGAATGGTCAAGAGTATGATGTTGTTCACGATGGTGGACGCGCTATTCTTGTTCCTAAAAACGGTCAAAAATGGAGCGGTTTTGGTAACGCTGCTCCGCAAATGGGATTCCAACCTCAGAGCATAGGGGCCACGAACAACCCGATGGCTCCGGCTCAGGCCGGGGCCGTTAATCAGAACCAGGCCTTGGCCCAGTTCCAAATGCTGCAAGGCATGAACAACACGATGGCTGGTGGCGACATCACCGCCCTGAAAGCCAAGTTCTTCTCGTTACGCAACAGTATGCGTGACCCTCGTCAGCGCACCAAGGAAAATATCGCCCAGCTTCGTCAGATGTATGCCACCCTGACCAACCCCATGGTTGTTCAGATGGATGCGCAACAGCAAATGATGGGTGCGCAAGAAGCTTTTGCTTCATTCCAACAAGACCCCAAGGCCTTCATAGCCAAGTCTCAGGAGCTTCGGGCGTTGGCGGCAAACACCAAAGCCACGATGGAAGAGCGAGTCGCTGCTAAAGAACAACTCAACCAGATGAACTATGCGGCTCGGTTTATCGATCCCCGCGCT
>CAYOWH010000063.1:12480-13360 GCA_964407615.1 uncultured Bacteriovoracaceae bacterium
CATGCCTCAACGGCAAATGATGGTGAAGCAACAGCTGGCGGCAAACAAAGATCCGCTTCAGGGTGGGCTTGCCATGCTCAATCCTGGGATTGAAAAAGCTAGGCCGCTTGCTGAACCAAAACCACAAAAAGAAGAATCTATTGACGACAAGATGGCCCGAGAAAGGGTCATGGATGATATTGCAGAAATACGCGACCCGGGCGGTGTCAAGCGTCAAGCAGAGAAGATGCGCAAGTTTAACGAAGAAAAAGCTCAGAAAAGAAGAGAATTTGAGGCCAAAATTTTTGATCATGGTTCTGTTCTTTCTCTGGCAGAGAGAGAAAAGAAATATGAGGAAGAACAAAAAATCGAAAATGCGGCAATGCTAGAAAGGCACAGGATGGCCGCCAAAGTTCGATTGGCAAAAAGGGAGAACGAGGAAAAACAAGAAAGGGCTTTGTTCAAAGAATGGAGTGACAAAAAAGCAAAAGTCGAAAAAGAAATGACCGCAGCAGGGAAACCTTACTGGGAGGTGCAAGGCGAATTAAACAAGATCGATGCCGAAAACAGTATCCAATACCAGTTGGCAAAAGAAGCAGCCAAGGCCAAAAACCAGCAAAAGGAAATCAGCATAGCAGATGCTAGTTTGAAAGCCAAAGCATTCCAAGAAAACCCGCTTCACAATGGAAAGGCAGGTATCGTGCCTGGAGTTGGGTCGGGTGATACCGTACCGGCCTTGCTTGAGCCTGGCGAACTCGTAGTACCCAAAAGGCAGGTGGCAAAATACGCCAACGGCGGAATCGTGGGAGGCATCCAAGGATTCGCCAACGGTGGAATGGCACAGGGGGGCGGACCTGACCTTCTGGACGTCGCCGCCCGCTTCAACCAAGCCGCCACCCAG
>CAYOWH010000064.1:0-13279 GCA_964407615.1 uncultured Bacteriovoracaceae bacterium
ATCCCTGACTTATCCACAGAGTTATCCCTGACTTATCCACAAGTTATTCAATCTTTAAAAGTTAGAATTCACCGCAACAAAAGGTGTTTATGGATAACTTTTTAAAGGGTCTTTAAAAGAGTTTCTTCGATTTGTTGAATTTGGGTTTTAAGTACTGGATCTTTTAAAATTGATTTTTCAATAAAATCTTGTCCATGAAGAACTGTTGTGTGGTGTCTGTTTCCAAGTTCTTCTGCAATCGCCGTGCAGCTTTGTTTTGCTAGATCTTTACCTAAGAACATAACAATCTGCCGAGCCTTAGAGACAGGAGCTTTTCGAGAAGGACCTCTAATTTCAGCAGATTTAACAGAAAAATAGTGCGATACAACGCTGATGATTTCATCGAGGGTTATAACTTTTTGTCTTTCTCCCGCGTAACCCTTGAGAAGCTTTTTCACGAGGGGAATAGAAATGTCTTCATTATAAATTGCTGCATGTGCTGCTAATTTTGTAAGACAACCCTCTAGTTCGCGAATATTTGCTTTTACATAAGTTGCTATAAGATGTGCAACCTCATCGGAAAGGGTAATGTGATCAGCTTCTGCTCGTGCCCTTAGAATTGCGACTCGCGTTTCAAGTTCAGGAGCATCAATATCAGCCACCATTCCCATTTCAAAACGAGAAATAATACGATCGTTTACGTCTTGAATTTCTTTGGGGAGGCGGTCAGATGTGATGACTATTTGCTTTCCATTATCAAAGAGGGCATTAAAAATACGAAAAAACTCATCCTGAGTGGAAACAGAGCGGGATAAAAACTGAATGTCGTCCATTAAAAGAACATCACAATTGCTTTGATAGCGTTCATGAAGTTCATGACGAGTATCATGCCTAATTGATTGAATTACTTCTTCTATAAATTTTTGAGTTGATCGGTAACAAATTCTAGCTCCCGGCCGAATGTCTGTGAGAATTCTATATCCAATAGCTTTTAGCAGATGTGTTTTGCCTAACCCTGTTTTGCCAACAATAAAAAGGGGATTGTAAATTCCAGGTTTGTTAGCAGTGGCAACTGCAGAAGCATGTGCAAACTGGTTACTTTTACCAACGACAAAGGTTTCGAATGAATATTTTGGGGTGAGAGGTTCTCCAAGTTGAGTTGTAACGGTTTTTCCAGGATATCGACTGGGATCTTCGGGTGTGAAAGAGGAGGGAGACTCCAAACCTTCTTTGTTTTTGAAGTTTTCAAAGGGGAAAATCTCTTGTTGTGTGTCCATTTGATTGATAATTTTCCTAGAAAAGGCAGTTTTTGGCTTTTTTTCCTTTAAATTCTCTAATTTCTTTAATCATCTTAAATTGAGGGATTGAGCGGCCCACAAACATATGCCATAAGTGTTTAGCCCTATGAAACGTACATATCAACCGAGCAAGAGAAAAAGAAAGCGTGTCCATGGATTTTTGGAACGCATGGCAACACCTGGTGGAAGAAAGACTTTAAGTCGAAGACGCCGTAAGGGTAGAAAAAAGATTGCTGTAGCTGTGAGCTCAAAAAGCGGCAGAAAGAAATAGTTGATTTTTTAAGATTAAATAAAACACTACGAAATTAGTTGGTTCTTTAATCTAAAATTTTAGCTGTTTTTATAAAACGCATGATTTATGGTGAATAAAAGCAAAAATGCTGAAAAGCCTTCAAGTGCTCTTTTTTTAAAGAAGGCTAAAAGAAAAGCAGAACGTTTTAGCGTTTTAAGAAGGGTTACTTCTGTGTCTTTGCTTTTTCATATGTCACATATTGAGTGGACTCATAGCGCTCGAGATTTGATGGATCCGCTTTTGGTTACAATTCCAGGAACCGCAGGGAAAGCAGTTTTTCGGAATCGTTGGAAGAGAATTGTAAAAGAATGGTATCGCTCTGAGGGCCTCTCAATGAGTCCGAGGCAAAGTTTATGGATAAGATTCAATCGAAACAAAAAATTAACCCGAAACATTCTAACAAAAGACTGGGTAGGCCTGCTCTCTCAGGAAGTAAAGAAGTTAAAACCTCAAAATCTTTCGTAATTATTAATTTTTTTGTTTTTTATAGAACTTTTATGAAACCCTTTATAAAGATTTTTGGTTTTTGTGGATGCCGCTTTCAGCCCACTTGTTCACATTATGTAGAAGCTCTTTTAATAGAAAAATTTAGTTTTAAAAACGTAGTTCGCTCAGTTGCAAGAATTATCAGGTGTAATCCTTGGACAACTCCTACGTTAACTTTTGATCCACCAACACCTAAATATGTATTGAGTTATTATGAATCGTAATTGGTTAATTATTGGTTTTTTTATTGCAGCTATGGCTGCTTATCAGCATTTTGTTTTAACGCCGTATCAAGAAAAATACGTGCCCAAACAAACAACGACAACTCCTAATGTAAGTACCGAAGATATAGCTTCATCAGGGAATGCAAATGCTAATCAACAAAAAATATCTGTCTTTTCTTCTGTTTCTGAAGATTTAAAAAAGACGGCAAAAAAGATTGATGTGCACTCAAGTCGGTATTTTAGTCTTTACGCTAATGGTGGAATAGGAAGCGCTGTTTTTACCAAGTACTTCAACCGAGGAGAGGAAACAAAAACAAACGTACAAATTATAGAAAACGGATTTCACTGGAGATCGAGTGATGTACGTGTGGATAAGTGTTTGAAAAATCTCTCTTCAAACGGAGAGCTTTCTTATTCTGCTCAGGTTGATGGTGTTTCTTGCGGCGTAAAATATAAATTAAATAATTTAGTTCTAGAAACAGCCTTTGATATTCAGTCAGATAAAGAGATAAGAGGCGACGTATTTTTCGAAACAGAAGATGGAATCGGTAAGGGAACGATTCAAGATCATCGATATCTTGCTCTCAAAAAGAAAGAATCTAAAACGGAAAGAATTCGAGACAAAAGTCTTTGGGAGGCAAATGTTCGAGGTTCAGGTCCCTATGATTGGATTTCTTGGGGAGATAAATATTTTTCAGCAAATATCATACCCAAAGGTCGTTATAATCCTGACTTATATTATCAAAAAGGCAACGAAGATACAGGAAGAGTTTTGTGGGGCGTTGCTTATCCGTTAAAATGGACGCCTGAAAATTCAAAACTTTCTTACAATTTTGATTTATATTTTTCAGTCAAAGACCTGCAGGAACTTCGTTCAGTTAGAGCAGATTTCGTTGAAACAATTGACTTTGGTTATTTTAGTGGAATTTCTCGTTTGATGTTGTGGTGTCTTGAGATGCTTTTCAAGTTTACATCCAACTACGGCATATCAATCATTATTCTTTCTTTGGTTGTTCGTCTTTTGCTCTGGCCTATCAACAAAAAGATGTTTGAGTCTGGACAAAAAATGAAAGACATCCAACCTCAAATGGAAGCGATTAAAAAGAAATACGAAGGAAAAAAAGAGCAGCTTTTGCAAATGAATCAAGAAATTCAGGCTCTTTACAAAAAAGAAGGAGTTAATCCTTTTGGATCCTGTCTTCCGGTTTTTTTACAAATACCGATTTTCTTTGGTTTGAATAGTGCGCTTTCAAATGCAGTTGATTTATATCAAGCACCATTCTTTGGGTGGATTCATGATCTTTCTTATCATGATCCGTATTATGTACTTCCAGTTATCTGGACAATTAGTTTAATTATTTCTGTGGAATTAAATCCACAGCCCACTTCTTCACAACCAGGAATGCCTGACATGAAGTGGATTTCTCGAATCATGTTTGTCGTGTTTGGCTTTGTATCTAAAGATTTTCCGTCTGGCCTAAATCTTTATTTTTTGGTGAGTAATTTAGCAGGGATGAGCCAGCAGTTTTTCTTTAGAAAAAAAACAAATATAGCGACTAATCAAAGCGTTCTATTAGGGAAGGAAAGTTAAAAAAATGAATATTGTAAAATCTGCTCTTAATTTATTTGGTATTTCAAAAGAAGAGGAAATTCAGGGGGTCGTAAACCTTGATGAGTTCTTAGCGGGGCTTCCTCGTGCAATGGGATATGACATTCAATTTGATCGTCATCAAAAAGATGACGGAAGTCATCATATTGAAATCAAAGGCGCTGAAGTTATGAGCATGCTCGGAGAAAACACGCAGATTCTAGATGCTCTCGCACACATTTCAATGCGAGTTCTTCGTAAACAAGAAGGGTTAGCTAATAAAGCAATTGAAGAAGGAACAGATCTTAGCAAGTATCGTGTGACTGTTGATGCTGAAGGATTTAGAGATCGCCATCACGAAGGACTTAAAAAAATTGCTGAAGAAGCCCGTGAAAAAGTTATCAGTAACAACGGCCGACCAACGTATATTCCAGCTCTTAGCCCCTCTGAGAGAAGAATCATTCATACTCATCTTGCAACGCTTGGCGAAGTAACAAGCGAAAGTATTGGTAATGGTACCTACAAAAGAATTCGAGTGAAGCTCATTAATGATACATCACGTCCTGCAGATAGAGGAAATGGAAATCCTCGAATGGGTGGAAATCGTCCTCAAGGTGGAGGCTTCAGAAAAGGTCGAGGACCAAGAAATTTTAATAACCGCGGTCCCAATAGAAATCCTCGAAGACCTGAAAACGATAATGTAAGAAGAGCTCAATTTGATGATCATCAAAGTTCAGGCGGAGAGGTAAATGGAAACGTTGCTCCTCCAGAAGAAACAATTGACGATATCGACGATAATATTGGAAATCGTTAATAGGAAATAACTCTGAGTTCACAATCCTTTTCTTTCGACTATTTTAAACGTCTTGAAAATCCAATTGCCGCCGCAGCGACAGCTGCTGGCGGCCCTTTGGTAGTTTTTCGAGTGAGCGGAAAAAACTTATTTTTTCTTGCCCAAGAGTTAGAAATTAAAGAAGAAGATTTTAGAAAAGCTTGTTATCGAAATTTTTTTGGAATCGATCAAGGCATTGTTATTTATTTTAAAGCTCCAAACTCGTTTACGGGAGAGGATGTTCTAGAGTTTCATGTTCATGGAAGTGATCGCATATGCGAATTACTTTTAGAAGAATTAAAAAAAAGGAACATTCTAGAAGCTCTTCCTGGAGAATTTTCTTTTCGTTCTTTTATGAATGAAAAAATGACACTTTCTGAAGCAGAAGCACTTCATACGGCTTTATCTATTGCAAGTGAAAGTTCTCTTTCAAAAGATCTTTTGAATTTGTCAAAAAACACTCAAGAAAAAACTAAAAGAATTTTTACTGATTTAGAAAGTTCTTTGACTTCTGCGAGAGGAAGGCTTGAGAGTGCGATTGATTTTTCAGAAGCGACAGAAGAACAAGAACAAGATGTTTTGTCATGCCAACAAAAACTTAGCGTTCTTTCGCGTAGGCTTGATGAGTTTTTAACTCACTATGAAAATTTTTCTAGTAGCTTTGAAAAGCCAAAAGTTTTAATTGTTGGCGAACCAAATTCAGGAAAAAGTTCGCTTCTAAATTTGCTTCTTGGAAGTGAGCGAAGTTTGGTTTCTGACATACCCGGAACAACAAGAGACTATATTGAAGCTCGAGTAAAAATTTCTCATCAAGAATTTATTTTTATAGATACTGCAGGATTGCGTGGTCTTGAAGGTGAAGAAATTGACATGATTGAAAGCAAAGGAATTGATCGCGCACTTTCACTTTTAAAGGACACTCAATTTATTCTTTGGATTCAGCCGTCACATAAAGAAAAAAATAAAAATATAGAAAAGCTTTTGAATAATTATGATTCCTTATTAGTGTTAGAAAGTTTTGCAGATATATCTCAAAAAGAAGGAGCCTTTAATTTTCAAAAAGACTCCGTCTTGATTCGTCAAAAACTTGAAAAAGAATTGTTGCCTCTTTTAGCTTCTAAAAAAAACAATCAAAAACTTGATGTGTTCCTAAGTCAGCGACAAGTTCATTTATTGAAAGAAGTTGAATTCTCTGTCAAAAGAGCGATGCTTTCATTAAATGAAAATAGATCTCTCGAGCTTGTTGCAGAAGATCTAGTTTTGGCTGATAAAGCCCTTAAAAATTGTCAGGGCAGAGACCTTTCGGAAGACTATATATCAGAGATCTTTAGTCAATTTTGCCTTGGTAAATAATGATGTAAATGCGAATCTTATTTTGATATAAGTTCGCATATGAAAATAGACTTTGATGCCGTGGTTGTGGGGGGTGGACATGCCGGCATTGAAGCTGCCAGAGCCCTCACGTCAATGGGTCAACATGTTGCTCTGATCACCATGGATGCCTCTAAGTTGGGTGCCATGTCTTGCAACCCTGCTATTGGTGGTGTGGCAAAATCCCATCTTGTGTCAGAAATTGATGCTCTTGGGGGACTGATGGGTTATGTAGCGGATAGTGCTGCGATTCAGGCCCGTAGGCTTAACATGAATAAAGGCCCCGCCGTAAGATCGACACGTCTCCAGTGTGATAAAGATCGCTATGTTCGCACAATGACGCAAGAGCTTCGCATGATTCCAAATCTTAGGATTATTCAAGGGGAAGTCTCAGCATTAAAAAAAGCATCAAAAAATTGGGATTTAGTTTTAAAAGATGGAGTTCAGTTTTTGACTCGATCCGTCATTATCACGACGGGTACTTTTATGAGGGGGCTCATGTTTTGCGGAGAAGATCGCAAAGAAGGTGGTCGAGTTGGAGATCAATCCGCCAAATTTTTGAGCGAATTTTTGTGCGAACTTGGACATGGGCTTAGTCGCTTAAAAACAGGAACTCCGGCTAGACTTAATGCCAAAACAATTAATTTTTCAAATTTAGAACAGCAGTGGGGTGACCCAGAAATTCGGCGCTTTTCTTGGCGTGAGCCAAAAGAAAAACTTCCTCAACTTTGTTGTTATATTACACACACCTCTGAGCGAACCCATGAAATTATTAGAGCGAACTTTGATAAGAGTCCGCTTTTTTCAGGAGACATTGTTGGGTTGGGGCCTAGGTACTGTCCTAGTATAGAAGATAAGATCAAAAGATTTGCTGATCGAGAGCGTCACCAAATTTTCTTAGAACCGGAGGGACTAGATACTGATTCTATATACCCTAACGGACTCAGTACAAGCTTACCTTCAGATGTTCAGCTTGAATTTATGAGAAGCATTCGTGGATTGGAAAGCGTTGAGTTTATTCGCCCCGGATATGCTGTTGAATACGATACGATTGACCCAACAGATTTGCATTTCTCTTTTATGTCTAAGTTTCAAGAGGGCCTCTTTTTTGCGGGGCAAGTCAATCGAACATCTGGATATGAGGAAGCAGCAACGCAAGGAATGTGGGCAGGGATTAATGCTGCTCTTTATTTGCAAGAAAAAGACTTTGTTTATCCCAATCGATCAAGAAGCTACACGGAAACTCTTGTTGATGACTTAACCTCCAAAGGTACACAGGAGCCCTATAGAATGTTTACGAGCCGCTCGGAGTATCGCTTGGTTTTGAGAGAAGACAATGCACAAGAGAGACTATTTGATTTAGGTGTTGAATTGGGCCTTTTAACTGAAAAGCAAAAAATTCATCACTCTAAAAACTTAGAGGAAATTGCTAAGGGAAGAGCTTTTCTTGAAAATAATAGAATTAGGGTCTCTAAAGATAGAGTTCAAAGTTATATGGAATATCTCAAACGTCCTGAGATAAGCTGGGAGAGTTTTTCTGTTCCAGAAGCTTCCTTTATTTCAGATAAGGCAGTTGAAAAGCTAGAAGTAGAAGCAAAGTATGATGGATATCTTAGCAGGCAAGAAAGTGAGATATCTGCTCTACAAAAACTAAGCAGTTCTTTATTGGACCCGTCTTTTAATATCGAAGAACTTTCCTCTCTTTCTATAGAGGTCATTGAAAAATATAAGGCTATTAAACCAAAATCAGTTCTTGAATTGTCTAAGATTAGCGGAATTCCACCAACGGCAGTCTTAATGATTGCTCGGGCAGCTGGAAGATCGAAGATTAGGCCCGAAAACATGGGCGAATGTTTCACATGAAACAGTATTTCGACAAATTAAAACAATATAACAGGGTTCACCGCCTTATTGGCAATGTTTCATGTGAAACACTTGTGTCCGAGGCAAAAAAAGCACTGAAAAACTCCGAGGAGTTACTTAGGGGTTACACGACAATGGTAGATGTGGGTTCTGGGTCTGGTGTTCTTGCTTATGCGTGGTTAAATAGCTCGCCTGAGCATCGAGTTGTGGCATTAGAGCCAGATAAGAAAGCACTAGCTTTTTTAGTAGATGCTTTCTCTGAAGAAAGCAGGGCTATTGTTATTGGTGAGCGCATAGAAAATCTTCGAGAACAAAGAGTACTGGACTTCTGCCCAGATAAAACAAAAGTTTTTTTCGCATCCAGGGCTTTTAGTTCTAATGAGAGATTGGAGCTTCTCTATTTGCGTTCAAAGTTGAAGTTTCCTCTGTTTGTCTTTGAAAAAAATGAAGACAAGTGTCTCATGATAAAAAAATTTTAAATTTCCTCTTGTATCTATTTCCCTTCTGAAAATTTGTTCTATAGTAACATTCATGAAGGTTATTTCAGTCATAAATCAAAAGGGAGGAGTGGGTAAGACTACCTCTGTTATTAACTTGGGAGCTTCACTTGCTTTGCTCAATAAAAAAACTCTTATTGTGGATCTTGATCCACAGGGAAACATGACTGCGGGGTTAAACCTTCCACCTGATCAAGTTAAGCAAAAAAATACCTATTATGCTCTAAGTGAAGATGGCAGATTAGCCAAAAACATCATTTCTACTAATTTGGATAAGCTTTTTTGCGTAGGTACTGACTCTAATCTTGCTGGTGCAGAGGTTGAGCTTGTAAGTGTTGTTGGAAGAGAGTTTCGACTCAAAGAGTCAATCTCTGAGGGCTTAGAAGATTTTGATTATCTATTAATAGACTGCCCTCCTTCTCTAGGTCTTTTAACAGTAAACGCTCTTTCTGCTAGTAATTCTTACTTAATACCCATGCAGGCTGAGTTCTTTTCTATGCAAGGGCTAACAAGCATTATGAAAACGGCAAATATTGTAAAAAAACATCTCAATACTGCCTTAGACCTCGAGGGCATCTTACTAACTATGTTTGACTCTAGGTCTAATCTTTCAAAACAAGTAATGGGAGAGGTAAAAGGTTTTGTTGGAGATAAATTATTTAAAACCCTTGTCCCACGCAGGATTCGACTTTCTGAAAGTACGTCTCATGGTGTGCCCGGGGTTGTTTACGACCCTGCTTGTCTTGGTTCAAGAGCTTATATGAATGTTGCTCGTGAAGTTATCTTTAGACACACGGGTGAAGAGCTTCCTTTAGAAGCGGAACAACCCTTTTTGCCGCCTGATCCCATGGATCGATTTTCTCAAAATACAAAACCAGTTGAATTACCGCCTCTTCCACCGCTTGAGCCAATTGCAGGGAGCCCTAACTAATGGAAAAAGAAACTTCAAAAACACCCCTTAATAATAAAATAGAAAAAAAAGGATTGGGCAGAGGTCTTGCTGCTTTGTTAGGAGGAGATGAAGAACTTCCTTATGTAAGTACAACCTCTCAAAGTACACCTCTTCAAGAAGAAGTTGTTCTGAAAGCTCCTGTAACTTCAATTCAAGAAAAAATTGTACAAGAGCCAGTAAAAGAAGAACAGCCAATTGAACAGGTCGATAAAGAATACAAAATTAAAAGAATCCCTGCCGATCAAATCCGCGCTAACGCAGAGCAGCCAAGGCAGTATTTCTCTGATGCTCAGTTAGCAGAATTGGCAGAAAGTATATGCGAACAGGGACTTATTCAGCCAATCATTGTTCGCATGATAGGTGATCAAAATTATCAAATTGTAGCAGGAGAACGTAGGTGGAGAGCTTGCAAAATGCTCGGAATGACCGAAATACCTGCAATCATTCGTGAGCAAGATGAGAATGTTGAGAAAGCTGATTTAGCAAGCGTAATCGAGAACATCCAAAGAGTTGATCTAAATGCAGTTGAATTAGCAGATGCTTACGCAAAAATTCTAAAAGCATATAATTTTACACAAGAAGAATTAGCTAAAAAATTAGGTGTTTCAAGAGCGTCAGTTGCCAATACAATTAGGCTCCAAAAATTACCGAATGTTGTTAAAGAGTTGATAATCCAAGGAAAATTGACAGAGGGGCATGCTCGGCCACTTCTAACATTAGAAAAAGAAGAGGATATTGTTTCTTTAGCTAATGAAGCAAGCGCTTCAAACCTGAGTGTTCGAGATGTAGAGTTGAAAGTAAGAGAAAAAATTCAAGGACCTCTTCCTCAGGGAACGCTTGTTAAGCCAAATACAACTCAGCAAACAAGTTCGCCCATTCAAAGCGAATCGGTTCAAAAAAGTCCAGAGCATTTGGCAGCCGAAGAAGAGCTCCGTGGAATTTTTGGCACGAAGGTGGTTATAAGAGGAAATGTGAAAGGTGGAATGATTGAATTATTTTATTCAAATGACGATTCACTTCACAGACTTTTGCACCAACTGAGAAGCGTCACAAAATAAAGTCTTTCAGAGCGTAATTGTTTGTAATTTTAGATTTAAAGCTTGACCAAAATGCCCCCACGGAGTTCAAAAGAGACTCAAGATGGGACAAATTCTTGCCCTCCTTACGCAGTTGGGTGTTAATCAAAGCTTTTTCGTAATGTTTGGTCTTTTTGCGACCACGTATTTAATTGTGTCATTTCTTTTGACGGGACCCGTGTCGAATTTATTGGTTGAGAGAGATAAGCGAATCGCAGGCCGTCAAAAACAAATCACAAAAATTCGTTCTGAACTTTTAGAAATACAAGAAAACTTGTCTGCAAAAAGAAAAGGCGCTCAACAAGAAGCAAGCTCAAGATTTGCGACTTTAAAATTTCAGGCTGCGTCTGAACAGCGAAAAATTTTGACACAGGCTCGTGATGAATTTGCGCTTCAGGTGAAGGCAGCTCGAGAAAAAGTAGAAAAAATGCTGACAGATGAAAAACAAAAACTTGATCGCTTGAGTGTTGAGTTGAAAGAAGAAATTCTTGAGAAACTTTTGGGCTCAAGTTCTGCCAAAAAAATAACTTTGGAAAAGGAATTTTGAGCATGGATGCGCATCACGTTGCACAAGGTCCGGGAATGCATGAGCTCTATGCTTTGATGAACATTGGGCTTGTTGTTTTAGCAATTGTATTTTTTGGTCGTAAATCATTCCCCATACTTTTTAAAAATAGAAGTCAAAAAACAAAAGAGAATTTAGTAAATGCGAGAGAAGAGCTCAAAAAGATTTCTTTAGAGATTGAAAAAGCTCGCGAGAGTTTAAAAAACATCGAAGCAGAAAAAGAAGCTCTTATTAAAAGCGTCGAAGAAGAAGGAAAATTATTGGCGCAAAAATTAATTGACGAAGCTAAAGCAAGTGCCAAGAGAATCAAAGAGGATAGCAGTAATGCTGTCAGCGCTGAATTCGCAGAGATGCGAAAAAAATATAAAGAAGAACTTTTAGGAAATGTTTTTGAGAAAATTAGAGCTGAGTTTTCTAATGAAAATTCACGTCAAAAACTTCACGATAAATTGATTGAGAGTTTTTTGACAAAAACTGAAAATTCTTCAAGAGGTGTTCGAGTATGAGTACGTCTTCTGATCTTGCTGCCAAAAGATATGCTGAAGCGCTATGGTCTTCGTTGACGGTTGAAGAAGCAAGGAAAACTTTGGCGTCTTTGGAGAAGTTTGTTGAGATTTTTCTTTCAAGTGAAGATTTGCAAAAGCTTTTTTCAAATCCAGCTTTTTCTCTTGAAGATAAAAAAAAGGTTTTAGAAGAAATTTTTAAAAAGGTTTCCTTTTCGAAGGAGTTACAAAACTTTCTCTATTTATTGCTTCAAAGCGATCGCATAAATGTTTTGGGTTCCATACTCGAAGCCTATAGAGAAAAAATAATGACTCAAGAAGGAGTTGCTTCTGTCAAAATTGAAACAGCTCTTCCGATAAGTGAAGTGCAACAGAAAAAAATTATTTCAAGTTTAGAAAAAGAATTTTCAACTAAGTTTGTGTCATCAGTGGATATTGTTCCTGAGCTTGTTGCAGGAATTCGAGTACATTTTTTAGGTCGAACAATCGACTCAACATTGACGGGTGTTTTGTTTCAAATGCAAAACAAATTTATGGAAGAAAGAACAGGCAACTGACATGAGTCAGATGTTTGGTG
Organism: uncultured Bacteriovoracaceae bacterium; assembly: GCA_964407615.1. Lineage (GTDB taxonomy): Bacteria > Bdellovibrionota > UBA2428 > UBA2428 > UBA2428 > CANIGN01. The sequence continues at coordinate 12,104 of CAYOWH010000064.1, forward strand.
AAAGTTAAGGAGAAGGAAATTCAATGGAGCAATTACGCGCCGAAGAAATTAGTTCAATAATTAAAAAGCAAATCAAAGACTTCGACACAAAACTTGAAGTGAATGAAACTGGAACCATTATTTCGATTGGTGACGGTGTTGCTCGTGTTCATGGTCTCGACAAATGTATGGCTGGAGAGATGATTGAACTTCCTGGAAACGTCTATGGCGTAGCTCTCAACCTTGAAGAGGGAAACGTCGGTGTTGCGATTTTCGGCCGTGATACAGGCGTCAAAGAAGGCGATACAGTTAAGCGCACAGGAAAAATTCTACAAGTTCCTGTAGGTGAAGAGCTTGCTGGTCGTGTTGTGAATGCTCTTGGAATTCCAGTAGATGGAAAAGGTCCTATAACAAGTAAAGAATCTCGTGTTGTTGAAACTAAAGCTCCAGGTATCGTCAAAAGACAACCTGTTACCGAGCCTCTTCAAACAGGTTTAAAAATTATTGATGCTCTTATTCCTATTGGTAGAGGTCAGCGTGAGTTGATCATTGGTGACCGCCAAACAGGAAAAACTGCTGTTGCGATTGATACAATTATCAATCAAAAAGGCAAAGGTGTTTTTTGTGTCTACGTAGCGATTGGTCAAAAACAATCAACCGTTGCTCAAGTTGTTGAAAAACTTCGTGCTCATGGTGCGATGGAATATACAACTGTTGTTATGGCGACAGCGTCAGAAACTGCCCCGCTTCAATTCATCGCTCCCTACACAGGTGTGGCAATTGGTGAGTGGTACAGAGATAACGGCAAACATGCTCTCATTGTTTACGATGATTTAACAAAACAAGCTCAAGCGTATCGACAGCTTTCGTTGCTTCTCCGTCGCCCACCAGGTCGTGAAGCTTTTCCGGGAGACGTGTTTTACATTCACTCTCGTTTGCTCGAGCGCGCTGCTAAAATGAGTAAAGAAATGGGTGGAGGCTCTTTGACAGCTCTGCCTATTATTGAAACTCAGGCGGGCGACGTTTCTGCCTACATTCCAACGAACGTTATTTCTATTACTGATGGACAAATCTTTTTGGAAAGTGATTTGTTTTACGCGGGTATACGTCCAGCCGTGAACGCAGGACTTTCAGTTTCTCGCGTAGGTGGTAACGCTGAAATTAAAGCAATGAAAAAAGTTGCAGGAACTCTTCGAT
>CAYOWH010000065.1:0-13118 GCA_964407615.1 uncultured Bacteriovoracaceae bacterium
TCTTCAACGCGAGCTTTCTTTTCTTTCATTTCAACTTCAGTTGCAGCACCAACATTTAAAACGGCAACACCACCAACAAGTTTCGCCAAACGCTCTTGAAGTTTTTCACGATCGTAATCGCTTGTTGTTTCATCAATTTGTTTGCGAATAGTTGCCACACGTTTTTCAATGTCTTTTTTGTTTCCAGAGCCATCGATGATTGTTGTGTTTTCTTTGTCCACAACAACACGTTTTGCAACACCCAAGTCTGCCAATTGAACGTTCTCAAGTTTGAGTCCGAGTTCTTCAGCAATAACTTTTCCGCCTGTAAGAATCGCAATGTCAGCGAGCATTTCTTTACGACGGTCACCAAAGCCTGGAGCTTTAACAGCACAAACTTTGAGAGTTCCACGAAGTCTGTTCACAACGAGAGTTGCAAGAGCTTCGCCTTCGAGATCTTCAGCGATGATCAAGAAAGGACGTTGTGTTTGAACAACTTTTTCCAACACAGGAAGAATGTCTTTCATTCCACTTACTTTTTTGTCGAAAAGAAGAACGTACGCGTCTTCTAATACAGCTTCCATTCTTTCAGAATCAGTCACGAAATATGGAGAGAGGTATCCACGATCAAATTGCATACCTTCTACAACATCGAGAGTTGTTTCCATTGATTTTGCTTCTTCAACAGTGATGACACCTTCTTTGCCTACTTTTTCCATAGCTTCAGCAATGATGTTTCCGATAGTTGTGTCGCCGTTAGCAGAAATTGTTCCAACTTGAGCAATTTCAGTTTTTCCAGAAACAGGTTTTGCAAATTTCTTCAATTCGCCCACAATTTTCTCAACAGCGAGATCGATTCCGCGCTTGAGGTCCATTGGGTTGTGTCCGGCTGCAACCATTTTTGCACCTTCGCGATAAATCGCTTGAGCAAGAACTGTTGCAGTAGTTGTTCCGTCACCTGCGTCGTCATTTGTTTTAGACGCAACTTCACGCACCATTTGTGCGCCCATGTTTTCGAATTTGTCTTCGATTTCAACTTCCTTCGCAACAGTGACACCGTCTTTGGTGATCAAAGGTGCGCCGAATGATTTTTCAATCACGACGTTACGACCGCGAGGTCCGAGGGTAACTTTTACGGCTTCCGCAAGAACGGTAACGCCTTTGAGGATTGCTCTACGAGCTGTTTCGTTAAATGTAACAATTTTAGCTGCCATTTTAAATTCTCCTTAATCAATAATAGCGAGGACATCTTCTTCACGAAGAATAAGATGTTCAGTTCCGTCAATTTTCACTTCTGTTCCAGCATATTTTCCAAAGAGAATTTTATCTCCTGCTTTCACATCAAGGGGGGTCACTTTTCCTTCGTTGCTGAGCTTTCCTTTGCCCACAGCAACCACAGCACCTTCGAGTGGTTTTTCTTTTGCTGTATCAGGAATGATGATTCCACCTTTTGTTTTAGTTTCTTCATCTAGTCTTTTTACAAGTAAACGATCATGAAGTGGTCTTATTGCCATAACTTCCTCCTTAAATTTTTTTCAGGCACTGAGAAGTTTTGTCAGCGCTCTGTTTTTGAAGATCTGCAATCAAGCAGATCTGCTTTCCAAATTTTGTTTTCAACTCGCCTCACCCTTTGAAGAGTTCGTTGGTGAACTCCCACAAGAGCCTCCTGCACAGCAATCCGTTGATGACGGAGTCTTTGTTGAAGAAGGGGTTGAGGTTCCAGCTCTCTTGTAGTCAGAGGTGTACCATCCTGTTCCCTTCAAGGCGAATGATGTTTTTGAAATAACACGTTCTAATTTGCTGCCCTTGCAATGGGGGCATTCCGCTGGTGAAGGATCGGACATCTTCATCCAGAACTCATTGATTTGGCCACAGTCTTGGCATTTGTACTCGTAAATCATACGTACGGCGCTTTGAATCTGGGGATTGATCGTTCAGAAGTCAAGGGAAGCTTTGCAATCATAGCCAAATTTGCAGCAATTTTGCATTTAAAGGGGTGTTGAGATTGTGTGAGGGAGCCATTAGGGTATAAAGAGGCTCTCAAAAAACAAAGGCGGCATAGCCAAGTGGTAAGGCAAGGCTCTGCAAAAGCTTCACCCCCGGTTCAAATCCGGGTGCCGCCTCCAAAATCATAAAATCTTTTGGAACAGATTTAGCAAGGCGAAGGATTAAGGAATTAACCCTTGTGCCCAAAAAAACTCACCCTATTACCCCTAAAAACAGATCTCGCGAGGTGATATCATTTATGATATCATATAAGCTATGACCAAAGCTGAAAAGCTAAGGGAAAAGCTTGAGCTAAGCACGATAACTGCTTCTGAGCTTAGATCCTTACTTGTAAAAGAAGCTGCGGTCTTAGATAGGACAAAGGGGTCTCATGAAGTATGGAAGTTGCGAGATAAACGAATGGTACTCGCAACCCATTCCAAAGAACTTAAGCTCTATCAAATAAAACAAGCGAAGGAGTTTTTATATGGCAACAAAGAAAAAGAAAGCACATAAAAAATTGCCTATTAACGAATACAAGGTAGAAATTATTTTTAGCCCGGAAGATGAGGCTTTTGTCGCAAGAGTTCCTGAGCTTGCTGGTTGCGCAACTCATGGAAACACTCAAGAAGAGGCTTTGAAAAACGCTCATGAGGCAATTGAGATCTACATCGAATCGCTCTTATCGAGCGGAAAAGAGATCCCAACTCCTTTGGCTCGAAAAAAATTCTCCGGCAACATTCCACTAAGAATTGACCCCATCTTACATAGAGACATCGCCCTTAAAGCCGATGGCGAAAATCTAAGTGTTAACAAATACATTGAGAAACTTCTCAAAACTGGCTGATGAGCCCTAAAAGAAATAAACGTGTTGGTCTAAAACAGCACGAGAATTTTTCGAGAAATCTGTCAACGGAAGTTTATAAAAAGCAGGTGTCAAATTACGCGAGGCCAAAAAAAAATCGCTCGCTCAAAATGCAAAATTTGGGCAGAAGTCGCGACGTGTTATTTGCGTTTTTTCCTAAGCACCTTTTTAAAAGCCTTTTTAGATTTTTTTTTAAAAATTACAATATATGGCCATATGTGACCTTGAATCCGTCTATATGTTGTGTGACTCTTAATTTTAGAGCCCTTGTAAAAGGGCCCAAGTGGACCGAAAGCTGTTGTAACTAATCAAAGGGGAGAAGCCAACAGCCAACTAGGTACCCCAAGAAAATTTATATATCTTATATGGCTTTTAAAGGCTTTATAAGAAAGAGGAGACAATAACGATGTCGTTGGACACGCAGAATTCTTTTACCCTTGAAAACGAAAAGCCTCAAACAGAGGGGTTTTCAAGCACCATCAAGACCATCACCTTAGACGACGGAAGCGTTGTGCCTTTTAACGAAGGAAAGGTTCGTCAGATTATCCAAGAAGCAGCCACTGGCTTTTCAAAAGAAGTCGACGTCAATCTTGTTCTAAACGAAACCCTCAAAGCTCTTTACGAAGGAATGCCCAAGAAAAGCCTCATGCAGGCTGCCATTATGGCCACTCGTGCTTTTATCGAACGCGATCCTGCTTATTCTTACGTAACAGCCCGCCTTCTTTTGCAAGTGACTTTTGATGAAGTTATTGGAAATTTCGTCACAATTTCAGAAAGAAAAGAAGCTTACTCAAAATATCTTCCTGTTTATTTAGATCTTGGGATTCAAGAAGGTCGTCTTGATCCACGACTCAAAACAGAATTTTCGATCGATCAAATCGCAGCAGCCCTCAAGCCTGAGCGCGACGAGAAATTTAGTTTTTTAGGACTTCAAACTCTTTACGATCGTTACTTCATTCACGTAAAAGGTCGTCGCATCGAATTGCCTCAAGTGTTTTGGATGCGTGTAGGTATGGGCCTTGCTCTTATTGAAAAAACAAAAGAAGAAAGAACAAAACGTGCGATTGAATTCTACGATTTGCTCTCTTCTTTTGATTACGTTTCCTCTACGCCCACCCTCTTCAACTCTGGAACCCTCTACCCTCAACTCTCTTCATGCTTCCTCACAACCATTCCTGATGACCTCGGCGATATTTACAAATCTCTCCGAGACAACGCCCTTCTTTCTAAGTTCTCTGGTGGACTTGGAAACGACTGGACACCCGTGCGCGGACTTGGTGCTCACATCAAAGGAACAAACGGAAGCTCACAAGGCGTGATTCCTTTCTTGAAAGTTGCCAACGACACAGCGATTGCTGTGAACCAAGGTGGAAAGAGAAAAGGCGCTGTATGCTCGTATCTCGAAACATGGCACATCGACATTGAAGAATATCTCGAGCTTCGAAAAAACACAGGTGACGATCGTCGTCGCTGCCACGACATGAACACTGCCAACTGGATTCCAGATTTGTTCATGAAGCGTGTAGAAGCAAATGCAGAGTGGACACTCTTCTCTCCAGAAGAAACTCCCGACTTGCACGATCTCTACGGCAAAGCTTTTGAAAAAGCTTACGTTGAATACGAAGCCAAAGCCGCTCGTGGTGAAATCGAAAATTTTCGCAAAGTAGAAGCCGTCAAAGTTTGGCGCAAAATGCTTTCTATGTTGTTTGAAACAGGTCACCCTTGGATCACTTTCAAAGATCCTTCAAACCTTCGTTCTCCTCAAGGGCACGTGGGTGTTGTTCACAGCTCAAACCTTTGTACTGAGATTCTTTTGAATACAAACAAAGACGAAATTGCTGTGTGCAATTTGGGTTCTGTGAATCTTCAAAACCACATGATTCCTGGAAAAGGCTTAGATCGTGAAAAAGTTGCTCGCACAGTCACAGTTGCGATGCGCATGCTTGATAACGTGATCGATCAAAATCACTACCCGATTCCTGAATCAAAAAACTCCAACCTCAAACACCGCCCTGTAGGTCTTGGCCTTATGGGATTCCAAGATGCTCTCTACATGATGCGCATTCCTTACGACAGCGTTCAAGCTGTGGACTTCGCAGATGAGAGCATGGAGCTGATTTCTTACTACGCAATTCTTGCCTCAACAGAACTTGCAAAAGAGCGTGGAACATATGCAAGCTTCAAGGGCTCTCTCTGGGACAAGGGAATTCTTCCTGTAGATTCCATCAAAATCGTAAGTGACGAGCGTGGCGCAGATAAAGTCGACATGGACAGCAAAGCCAAACTCGACTGGTCGCCTGTGCGCGCAGCGATCAAGCAAAATGGAATGAGAAATAGTAACTGTATGGCGATTGCTCCAACAGCTACGATTTCAAACATCGCAGGAACAACTCAATCCATTGAGCCTACTTATAAGAACTTGTTTGTAAAAAGCAACATGTCCGGTGAGTTCACCGTGATCAATCCATATCTTGTAGAAGATTTAAAAGCTGCAGGATTGTGGAATGAAGAAATGATTTCCGAACTCAAGAGATACGACGGAAATCTTGAACCTATTACAAGTATCCCTGCAAACCTCAAAGCTCTTTACAAAACAGCGTTTGAAGTGGCTCCTCAGTGGCTCATCGATTGCGCAAGCCGCCGCCAAAAATGGATCGACATGGGTCAAAGCTTGAACCTCTACATTGCAAAACCAAACGGAAAACTTTTGGATGAAATGTATCGTTACGCATGGAAAAAAGGTCTCAAAACGACTTATTATCTCCGCTCCATGGGCGCAACAGGTGTTGAAAAATCAACAATCAACACTCGCGAGTATAATCATGTCACTCCCATCACAACTGTCACAGCAGAAGCGAAGGAACGTGAAGATTTTGCTCCTAAAATGTGCTCCATCGACAACCCTGACTGCGAAGCTTGTCAGTAAAAAAATAAGATGAATGAGATAAAGAAAGGTAGAAGAAAACTATGACTAGCCCCGGAATTGAAACAACATCTGCTCTTAACCTTGAAAATCAAGCAGAGTTTTTTACAAAAAACTCCATCAAAGGACGCGTTCAAGTTGATGAAAAACGCGTGATCAACTGTCGCAGCGATTTAAATCAACTCGTTCCCATCAAATACAAATGGGCATGGCAAAACTACCTAGAAAGTTGCGCGAATCACTGGATGCCGCAAGAAGTTCCCATGGGTCGCGATATCGAGCTTTGGAAATCAAACATTCTCACTGAAGACGAGCGTCGCGTGATTAAAAGAAACTTGGGATTCTTCTCAACTGCGGAATCACTCGTAGGAAACAACCTCGTTCTTGCGATCTACAAACACGTGACAAACCCTGAGTGTCGCCAATACTTGCTTCGTCAAGCTTTTGAAGAAGCGATTCACACACACGCGTTTCAATATATCGTTGAAAGCTTGAATATCGATGAAGGCGAAGTCTTCAACATGTATCGCGAAGTTGTCAGCATCCACAACAAAGATGCGTTTGACCTTAAACTCACCAAGTCTGTGATGGATCCGCACTTCTCAACAGCAACATTTGAAGGCTCACAAGCCTTCCTCGACGACCTCATTGGTTTTTACATCATCATGGAAGGAATCTTCTTCTACTCTGGTTTTGCAATGATGCTCTCTTTCCAACGCCGCAACCAAATGGTGGGCCTTGGCGAGCAGATTCAATACATCATGCGCGATGAAACAAAACACATGAACTTTGGGATCGATTTGATTAACCAAATCAAAATCGAAAACCCAGAGCTCTGGACCAAAGAATATCAAGAAAAAACAATTCAACTAGTTCGCGAAGCCGCTCACCTTGAGTCTCAGTACGCTAAAGACTGCTTACCTCGCGGAGTTTTGGGACTTAATTCTAAAATGTTTGAGCAATATGTGGGTCACATTGCCGATCGTCGCTTAGAGAAGATTGGATTGCCTAAGATTTTCAATACTGAAAATCCATTCCCTTGGATGAGCGAAATCGCGGATCTGAAGAAGGAGAAAAACTTCTTCGAGACCCGCGTTATTGAATATCAAACTGGCGGCGCACTTAGCTGGGATTAAAATTATCTTTGAGCAATAGCTTTCTTAGAAGAAACTTTGCGAAGATTTTTAACTGCTTTTTTAGATGATTTCTTAGAAGAAGAATTTTTAGCCAAATCAGCCTTCTTCGACTTAGATGAAGCGCTCATAATCTTATGAGTTTTATGGGCGTACTTCTCAACAATTGCGCGAGCTTCTTTTCTGTTTTCTTTAAAAGCAGCTTTAAATTCAGTTTCAGTAGAAAGTGAATTGTTAGCAACGGCAACTGGAGGAGTTTCGGTCAAAGTAAACGACATATCAGAACTTTCAACGAGCTTTAAACTTATGAAAGCAGCTGTTGTTGAAGCCAATAGAAGCAACAATATCCATTTCTCAAAACGATATTTTGTATGTGAAGCGAAATTCATAACTTTTTTCATTGATGTCTGAAGAGCTGCGTGAAGCGTAGATAAAATCATAGAAGTTTTTTTAACTTCAGCTTTTTTGGGCTCTTCAAGACCAGGCACGATGTGAGAAACAAGTGTTTCAGCCTTAATTTTGGGTGCAATCTCTGATATTTTTTTTCGTGAAACTTTGACTGCTTTCACTTTATTTTTAATTTTTGAAGATGACATAGCCCACCTAAGTGCAATGCATATGCCAAGCTAGAACTTCATCGTTTAAGCCAAAAACCATTATAATCTGTTTATAGATCTAAAAAGAGCCTTCAGAGCGCTTCTTTGAAAGCACTGTCTAAAAAGTATTCACCTCAAAAAGTTAAGCTCGAACTCTTTGATAAGATTTGTTTCAAAGTGTAAATTTCAAATGTGTACAAGATAAGAAAAGCGAAGCTTGGCGATGAGCTCGAGATTGCCCATGTTCATGTAAATTCATGGAAAAGCACCTATAAGGGATTAATTCCTGACAGCTTTCTCAACTCCCTATCCGTCGAGAGCCGCACATCGATGTGGGCTGAATCCATCAAACAGATGCAATCGACAAACGGCCAAAAGTTCGTTCTTGTGTGCGAAGATAGTTTTGGAAAAATCATTGGATTTATTGCGGTAGGTGCGGATCGAGAAGACCAAAGCAACTTCGACGGAGAGCTCTACGCCCTGTATCTTAATAAAGAAGTTAAAGGAAAGGGCTTGGGAAAACGACTCCTCTTAGAATCTACTAAATTGCTCATAGAGTCTGGCTATAAAAACATGAGAGTTTGGGTGCTCGAGAATAATCCCGCTTGTGGCTTTTACGAAAAGATGGGTGGAAAACTACTCTCTTCCACAAAAACTTTAAAATTTGAAGGAAAAACATGTACCGGAATTTCTTATGGTTGGAACGACCTAGGTATATTTTGATTTCTCTTATAACAAGCCCTTGCAATCAGATGGGCCGATAAGGGGGCTGTCCCCAAGATAAAAAGCAAAGAACATAAAAATTTGAATGAAACTTCAACGTGCGAATTCCAAAAAAAGAGACAAGCTGCGCCCAATGAAAAAATCTTTGCTCCTGAAGAAGCCATCGACGTAGCGTGCAAGCGACAATAAATATCTGGAAATTTCTTTAAGCCTAAAGAAGCTAAAAAAATAAGAAGCCCCGATAAGAAAATGAAAAACGAAATTAATAAATCACTCATCGCCACTTTGTCCTTCAATAAATCGAGCAAAAACCACAGAACCCACAAAAGAAACAAGCCCCAAAATCATAGCCACATCGGAGTAAATCGGATTATTCAAGTAAAAGGAAGCCACCACAGTAGCCGTTAAAAGAATTGTTGAAAATAAATCCAGGGCAACAACCCTATCGGCCAACGAGGGACCAACTCGTAATCGATTGATCACAAAAAAAAGAGAGAGAATCAGAAAAACAAAAAAACAATCAATAAAAAAAACTTCTATCCACTCAAGCCAATTAGCCGAAAAATCAACCATTAAATTAGACAAGAGAAGCCTCTCTCTTTTCTAATTTCAAAATTCTTTCCTCAAATGTTTCCTTAAGAGCTTTCACAAAAGTCTGTGGGTTTTCTAAAGCTAAGCAATGCACAAAAAGAGTTTTCTTGTCTTGAGAAAGGTCGAGGCTCAGCGTGCCTGGAGTGAGCGTTATGGAATGAGCTAACAAGGTAATCGCCCAATCAGTTTTTAATGATAAAGGCACGGCCACGATCGCAGGTTTTATAGAACGAGATGAGAAAAGAACAAGCCAAGCCACCTGAAAAGAAGACTGTATAATTTGGAGCGGTAAAAAAAATAAAAAATATTTTATGAATAAAAAAAGCCTCACACGTCTTCTCCTAAAACAGCAGCCCTATAATCAACGGGATGAAAAAGGGCTTCCCCAGCTTCCATGAAAAGATCAAAAACTGGACGTGAATAAAAAGCAATAACTAAAGAAACCGCACAAAGAAAAACAACAGGAAAAAGACTCTTCACATTCAATGATTGATTTGAATGAATTTCTTTTTGATTTTTTTCTTTTAAAAAAACTTCATTCCAGATTTTATTCATAGACATCAGAGTCATCAAACTCACAACCATGGCAACGCCAACACCCAACCAATCTTCAAACTCCACTCCAGCTTTTAGTAAAAATAATTTCGCAAAAAATCCGCTTAGCGGAGGCAACCCCGCTAAAGATAACGCCGCTATGAAAAATACCAACGTTAAAAGCTTATGCTTTTCAACAATTCCCGAAACCATAAACAAAAGCACCTTTACGATCATATTGTGAACAATAAAAAAAAGTGTTCCCGCAAGCGCTAGAGGTGAAAAAAGACAAAAACCCCACAGCATATACCCCACTTGAGACATGATATGAACCGTTAGGATTCTTTTAGAAGTAGCTTGAGCCAGTGCACCTACCACTCCCACCACCATCGTCAAAAGAGCACAGTAGTAAAAAATTTCATGAAGTGCAGGATCTCTTACGATTGGAAAAATATAACTAAAGATTCTTAGAAAAGAATAAACTCCTGCCTTAGTAAGCAAACACGAAAACAAAGCAGCAATTCCAGCAGGAACTGCCGCATAAGATCTAGGTAACCAAAAGAACAAAGGGAACATCGAAGACTTCAAAGCAAAAGCAAAAAATAAAAACGCACTGGCTGTTCGAATCCCGTATGTCCATTCACTATTTCGAAGCAAAGACGACAAGTAAGCGATATTTAAATTCCCCGTGTGCCCATAGATAAGTCCAATACCAATAAGAAAAGCCAAAGAAGAAAGCAAATTCATCGCCACGTACGGAATAGCCTGTCTGATTTCTTCACGAGTTTGCCCAAGAGTTAAAAGTGCAAAGCTTGAAATCAACAACAATTCAAAAGACACATAGAGGTTGAAAAGATCTCCCGTTAAAAAAACGCTTACCGCTCCCAAAAGAAGCAAGTTTGCATAAAAATAATAACCGCGCTCTTTTCTTTGCTGATCGAGAAAGTAAAAACAATAAATATTAATAGCCCAATACACGATAGCCGTTGTTAAAAGTAAGAGCGCACTTGTCAGATCGGCTACTAAAGTAATCCCGTAGGGACTGGGCCACGAACCCATTTGCAAAACCTGAATTCCTAGACTTTTTACTTTATAAAGAATCAATCCTGAAAAAAATAAAAGCGCCGAGGAAAAAACAAAAGAGACAAGTTCATGAGCTCGCACGTTTTTCCAAAAAATTAAAAATAATATAGCGGCAAAGATAAGCAGTGAATGAGGAACAAAAAGAACAAAACTCATTCAAAACTCTCCACAGTCAATTCAGCCTCAGCATTCGATTGATAGTATTTCCGACACAAAAGCACCAAAAAACTAAGCATTCCAAATCCAATCACAATCGCCGTTAAAATAAGAGCCTGAGGAACAGGATCCATCGCCCTTACTTCAAGCTGATCACTCCCTTCTTGTACAATTGGAAGCACCCTGCTTCCCACTCCTCCTGCCACGAAAAGAATTAAATTTGCAGCATTTGAAAGAAGAATAAACCCTACAATCATTCGAATAAGATGCGCCTGCAAAAGTGAGTAAATTCCACCCGTCACCAAAACTACAATCAACAAACAAAGATAGAAATTCACTGGGTGCCCTCACTCTTTTTTGGAAAATCCTTTTGAATTAACCATCCAAACATCAAAACAATTGAGGCATAAACAAGAAAAAAAACACCGCCATCAAAAATCATCATATTTCGCATTAAAAGTCCTACAAATGAAAGTAAAATTCCAAATCCGATGATTTTAAAAAATTTTGAATTATTTTTTAATTTATGTGATGAAGTTAATCCTTCTAAAATATTTGATAAAGAAGCGATCAAAGCCGCCGCAAAACCTCCTCCCGGAGCATTGTGTCCTCTAAAAAAAACCCACAAAGCTAAGACCCACATCAACACTTTTATGTAACGTAGACTTTGATCGTAAATGACGCTTTTCACGAAATTTCCTCTGTATTTTTTGAGGGCTTTAAAAAATTAATAATTGCCAAAGCTGAAACACCAAAAACAATAATCTCTCCAAGAGTATCAAGCCCCCTAAAATCTACTACGATTGCATTTACGACGTTTCTTGCATGAGCAAGACTTAAAGAGTTTTCACCAAAATACCTTGAGAGAGTTTGGGGTCTCATTGCCACAGAAGAAATAAAAGTAAAAATTCCCACAAAAATCCCAATACTCAAACTTGTTACAAAACAAAGAACTTTAAAATATCGAGAATTAAGTTTTACAATTTTTTTGGGCATATCCTTAAGAACCAAAACCAAAAGAATCAAAAAAACTGTTTCAACAAGTATTTGAACAAGCGCTAGATCGGGAGCTGCATTCGCTAAATAGATAAAAGCCGTTCCCAATCCAACAACCCCCAAGGCTATCACCGAATAAAAAGTAGAATCGGCCCTCACCGAAACAATCGATGAAAAAATCATCGTCACAACAAGCCCTATCTCAAAGGGAGTAAGTGAAGGATTTTTGAGAGTTAAGAGAGGAAGCGCGAGCTCAAGCCCGGAAATCTGTGAGATTAAAAAAAATAAAAAAGCAAAAGACGTAAACAAATACAACTCAATACGGGAATTCAAAAGAAAAGAAAAAACTATCTTGCAGGATTTTAGAAAAGCCTCAAAACAAAAATCCCAAACTTTTACAAAATTAACTTCAGGTAAACGTAGAACTCTCAACTTTTGAGAGGCCTTTGAAAAAATAAAACCTAAAACAAGAATCCCTAACAAAGAAGCTATGTCAGAGGAGAAATCTGATTCGCTTAAGCTTTTAAACGGATTAAAAATTCCCAATAAAAAAATGGGTAAAAACCCGACAAGAAGAGTAATCCATAAAGGAAAAGGATCTTTTTCATTCCTCAAAAAACTCTCTTTTTTGATGAAATTCTTCTTAGAGAAAACAACTTCCGAAAGTGAAAACCCCACACTCGCTGAAGCGGCTAAAATGAAAACTAAGATAGAACTTTCAAGAGTTGTGTAATTCTTTGCAGAGAAAATGATATTCTTTGCGCTAAAAGAAAGCGAAGGCGGCAAGCCCCACAAGGCAAGTATCCCCAAAACCGCTGGCAACAAACTTCCCCTAAGAGCAAGAACTTGATTGGATAAGCTTTTAAGATCTCGAGTTTTAGCTGAATTATCTATGCTTCCTACCAACAAAAAAAGAGGCGCTTTGTATAAAGCATGCGCCACAACCCAAACTAAAACTACCTCCAACAATTCACTTTTTTTTCCCAAGAGAAAAAAACTTAACCCCAATGCAGAAAGTGTCGTATAGGCAAAAATCTTTTTAAAATCTTTTTCAAAAAAAATAAAAACTGAAGAAATCACACCCGTTAAAAGGCCAACAGGAATCAAAACCTTTGACCAATAGTGATGGATAGAAAGCAAAGAGCTAAGCCGAAAAAGTAAAAAAACACCCGCTTGAACCATCGTCGCTGAATGTAAGTAGGCGGTTGCGGGCGTAGGTGCCGTTGAAGCCCTCGGAAGCCAAAAATGAAAAGGAAATTGTGCAGACTTTGTAAAAACTCCCAAAAAAATTAAAAGTAAAGCGACTCCATAATAGGAATCACCTAGGGGGATCTTTATAAGTGAAAGATCAAAGCTTCCTCCCATAAATCCCAAAATCAAAAACCCGCCAAGCAAGCTCAATCCGCCCAGCACCGTTAGGACAAGTGAGGTCTGCGCTGCCTTTCGCGCCTCTACCAATTCAGACTTGAAGCAAATCAAAAAATAAGAACAAAGCGTCGTGAGTTCCCAAAAAATAAAAATCGCGAGTAAGTTATTTGAAAAAATAATTCCTA
>CAYOWH010000066.1:0-12432 GCA_964407615.1 uncultured Bacteriovoracaceae bacterium
ACCTCAGACCTGCTGATTAGAAATCAGCTGCTCTATCCAGCTGAGCTACGGGCGCCTTGTGCCATGCCTATTTTTTAAGATGAATCCTAAAAAGTATGCACATCAAAAAGACCACATTTGGGTACACTCTATCAAGGCATTCATGAAAAAAACTTTATTTGGAAATGTCTTTCACAACTTCAACGGAAAGCTTAATGGTTTGTTCGTAGTCTTTGAGGCTCATCATTGCGTTGTGGGTGTGAATATAGCGGCAGGGAGTTGCTAAAACACAGCAGCGAGAACCCTCTTTTGCGAGAAGAAAACTTCCTGCATCTGTTCCTCCTGATTTTCGAACAGCAATTTGAGTCGATATCTTTTTCTTGTCGGCTACCTTGAGTACCTGATCAACAAGATTGCGGCTCATAATCGCAGATGAATCCATGAGTCTAATTTGCACTCCTCCTCCCACTTTAGTTTGGGAGTCTAGAGGGTTAAGCCCAGGTGTATCATCGGCAGGAGCTCCCTCAAGCAAAATTGCATCGTCTACACCTAAAGAGTAGGCGAGAGTTTTTGCTCCTCGAAGACCCATCTCTTCTTGAACGGTACAGCCTACATAAATTTGAGCATTGAGTTTAGTCTTGCTTAACTCTTTTGCAGCCTCGATGGTTGCCGCAACACCCGATCGATTATCAAAGGCTTTGCCGATGTAAAGATCGCTGTGAAGGTGGCTAAAATTTGAATCGGGAACGATTGGGTCTCCGAGTTGGATGCCCATTTTTTCAACTTCAGCTTTTGATTTGGCACCTACATCGATAAACATATCGCCTACATCCAGAACACGATCTTTTTGTGCACCTAAGAGGTGTGGGGGGATAGAGCAGACAATGCCTATGAAATCTTTTCCATTTTTTCGCGATCGAATTTTAAGCCTTTGGCTCATGACAGTGTGTCCCCACCAGCCACCTAAATTAATGAATTGAAGGGAGCCATCGGGGCGAATATTTTGAACCATGAAGCCGACTTCATCAAAGTGTGCGCCTAAGAAAATTTTTCGTCCTTGTTTGGAAGAATTTTTTAAACGAACGGCACACCCTCCAATCTTGTCTTCGATAACCTCGCCGAGGCCTTTGAGTTCGCGTAAAAAAATTGCTTTGATTTCTTCTTCGTGACCAGGGGCTCCATGGGCTTCAGAAAGTTCTTTCAATAATTCAAGTGATCGACTCATGTTGCGCACAATAACTTTTGTTTTTCCATATGGCCAGAAAGCTAACGCGCCATAACTTTAATTAAATTTAATTAAATTATAAAAAGCTCTCTTTTTTTATGAGAAGGCACGGGTTAGCTTCAAGGAGAGGATTTAAATGACAACAAAAAGGTTTTGTTCTGCGAAGTCTTGGCTCTTTTTGTGCTTCTTGTTTTTGGGACACTCAGCATTGCTTCACACGAAAGAAAGCGATCAGATAGACGAAACTGCGAGTGGTCATGTTTCAAAAGAAATTCGCCTTAGACTCACAAGTTATAATGTCGAAAATATGTTCGACAATTTGCATGATCTTGATTCCGCTCTGCCAAATGGAAAACAGGATTATACGTTTTTGCCTCAATCAAGTGAGTTTAAGAAATTCTGCAACTCTATGACGGGTTATTATAAAAAAGAATGTTTTGATACCGATTGGAATGATGAAAGAGCTACGTGGAAAGTACAAAATGTAGCAAAAGTTATAAGCCTTATTCCAAAGAAACCAGATGTTTTAGTTTTGGCTGAAGTTGAAAATGAAAATGTCGTTGGGCAACTTGCTCGACGAATAGGATTTGAAGATTCATTTGTTGTCTCGGATAGTCCTGATCAACGTGGAATTGATGTTGCGATTCTCTACAATAAAAAAACTCTAGAGTTTGTAAACTCCGTTCAAATTGCAGTTGTCGGTGAAGCTCTTACAAAACCCACCCGAAATATTCTTCGCGCAGAATTTAAAATAAAAGGAACCAATGGATTGCCGATCAAAGGTTCTTCCGTTTTTGTTTACGCTAATCACTGGCCGAGTCAGGCGGCTCCTTCTGTGGCACGTATGCAGGCTGCAAAGATTTTAAAAAAAGATATCGAGAAGCTGACCTCTAGCTATAAGGGAACTCCATATTTTATAGCGATGGGAGATTTTAATACGATTGCCAAAGATAAGCCTCATCCTTTTGATAACCTGCTTACAAATTCAAGTTCTTGGAAGGGAGCGCTCGTTGATTCGGAGGTTTGGGCGCGAACCCAAGTTCCTGCTCTTGAGCAAAGTCTTTTACCGGGAAGTTATTGGTATGGAACCGAAAAGACATGGAACAAGCTCGATCATATTTTTGTGAGCAAAAACTTAGTGAATGCTTATGGGATAGAGCTCATACCTGAATCTTTTTTTATTCTAAATAGTAAAGAAATAATGCGGAATTCTCATTCTTCTCGTGAATCAAAAGAGTTTCTTGTTCCAAGAAGAATGAATACGCTGGCAACGAGCCAAGAGGATCTGGGTTATTCGGATCATTTGCCCATTGGAATTGATTTAAGAATTCCTTTAAAGTGAATTATTTCTTTTCGGGTCTTGAAAAAAAGAAGCTCAAAAAAACAGCAATCATCATGAGGATTCCTAAAGCGGCAATGGCTTTGGATAAGTTTTCGTGTGTATGGAGGGCTACGTTGTTTTCTAAGTCATCATCATCTTCTGAGCTTGCAATCTCTCTGTCTTTTTCACTTTGATTTTGCAGGTTTTTCATTTTTTTCTTTTTAAATTTACTAATCTTAACCTGTTCTTTGATTTGATCGTTGATGGGATTTTTATAGCTAGATCTTTTAGGTTTAAAAAAAGCTTTGTCTTTTGTTGTATCCACAAGTGGTTTGGAGGGATCAAGTATTTTAACTTCGTCTGTTGAGGCAAGTCCGCGAATCATGCTTTCTTGAGGGCTTCCGTCTTCAAAGGCACTGATTTTTTTTGGATCAATAGTTCTTGAAGATGGAATAAAGATTTTCTCTCCTTGTGCGATTTCTTTATCTGGATTTTTTATTTGAGGGTTTAGTTTTGCTAAGCGAGGCCATTCGTTTGACGATCCTAAAAAGTTAGAAGCGATTGTTTTTAAGCAATCACCTTTTTGAGCGCTGACGGTTTTTGCATTGAAAAGTTCTGAGAAGAGATTTTCTTCCTCAGGTGTGTAATTGACTTGAGAGGGCATACGGTTGGGGCTGTTGAGTTCTTTTTCTAGATCGCGGAGTTCTTCTTGATCCTTGAAATCTTTTATTGTTGAAAATGCAATGTCTTGAATAACGGGTTCAGCTTTTTCGTAAGAGGGTGAACTCTCTATGCTTTCTAAAAGAACGGTTGGTAACAATTCATTTTGAGCAGGCCGATTGTTTGCCTCTTCGCGTGTGGCGCATGCTCCGAGAATAAGGAGGGAGGCAATCGATAAGAGTGAGCGTTTCATGGTCTTTGTTCCTCAATAATCTCTTCGGTTTTGAGCGAGAGATTTTGAGAAAAAAGCGCTTTTGGAAGAAAATATTTTTGAAAAATACACTCTTAAAATTTTGTAAAAGATGTTTACCTTTTACTTGAAGTAGAAGCTTAAAGGTAAGTGAAAACAATAACTTGGAGCAAGTCCTTGATGTTGGTACTAAGTTTTTTGAAGGGATCTTCGCTTTTCAAAGCTTTCGCGAACCCATTTTTCCATGGCTTCCGCGTCTTTTTTATAGTCAGTAATTTTTTGAGCTTTACCCCATTCAATTGAGGCAAGTCTTTGGGGACTTTCAAGCATTTTCCAAAACTGTATCGCAAGAGTGTCATCGCCCATATAAGCCGTGTCTCTAAGCGGTTCGTAATAAAGTCTAAAGGGTTGGACGGTGATGTTGTTTTCTTGAGCAAGGCGAAAGGCACCCCACTTCCAAGGGGTTCCTTCAACGCTTGAGGTTCCCTCGGGATATATGCAGATTCTTTTGCCATTTTGTAGAATTTCTTCTTTTAGGCGATCGAGAACTTTGGCTCTTGAGGTTACAGAAGATCGATCAACGAAAATTGTTCCAAGGGCGGCGGCACCCATTCCAATAATGGGCCAGTAGCGGATCTCTTTTTTGGAAACATAAGATCCTGTGGCAGAGGTCCATACCAGCGGAATATCTAAAAAACTTACGTGGTTACCAAGGTAGATGCAGGGTTCTTGAGTGGGTTTTTCGCCCGTACATTCAAGCTCATAGCCCAGATCGTTAAAGATACTTGTAGACCACTCGCGACAAATTTCATTGTAGCGTTCTTGGGGTGCTTTTTGAAATATACCTTTTCTAATTTTTGCGTAGGCTTCTAACGAGCGCAGGCAAACCTTAGAAAAGATACCAATCTTAAGAAGTGGATTCACATAAATATGTTCTCTTATGAAATGAGGGTCGACAAGGCATGTTCAAAAAAACTTGGGCTGCAGGTAGGCGATGAATCGTTTAATTCCCTGAACTTAGGTGGATTTCTTCAACTTGATCGGCTATTTCATTAGTGTGGCAAAACTTAGAACAACTTTTGCGCCAACACCTTTGGCTGCTGTCAAAACTGTTGTGGGCGAGGTGGGAGCGTGTCCTCCTCTTGCTGACATTAAGTCAAAGGCAGAGGCTGCGGGATTTAAACCTGAACTCATTGAAGTCGCTCCGAGTGATTCTTTCTTCAAAGTCAAAGCGGATGATCTAGTAGGTTTTCTTAAATGGCTTCGAGATGACTTGAATTTAGAGTTCAATTTTCTTCAAGTTGTTTCAGCTGTTGATTTTGTTGAAAAAGCAGCAACTGAAGATTCTCCTGCAGTTCGTGCGCGGATGGAACTTTTGTATGTTCTTTATTCATTCCCTCTGCGTTCATACTTGAATATTAAAGTGGAGCTTTCACGTGAAAATCCACAAATTCAAACCGTGTCTCATCTCTTTCGTGCCGCTAATTGGTACGAGCGAGAGTGCTACGATATGATGGGGATCAAGTTTAACGGTCATCCTCATTTGGAGCGCATTTTGCTGCCAAGCGATTGGGTCGGTCATCCTCTTAAAAAAGATTATGTTTATCCTGAAGAATACAATGGAATGAAGGTCCCCCTATGAGTACTTCGGAAAATCAATCAGCAGGCGAAATTCGCGACGAGATCAAAGATCTCCAGACGCAAGAATTAACGATCAACATGGGTCCTCAGCATCCCTCTACTCATGGAGTTTTGCGTGTGGAAATTGTTTCTGACGGAGAAATCATCAAGGGTGCTTATCCGGAAATTGGATATTTGCATCGTTGCTTTGAAAAACACAGCGAAAATCGTGAATACCTCCAAGTCGTTCCATTTGTAGATCGTATGGATTACATCGCAGCCATGAATATGGAGTTAGGCTATTGTTTAGCTCTCGAAAAGTTGTTGCAAGTAGAAATCCCTGAGCGAGCTCAAGCGATTCGTGTGATTGTGTCGGAATTGAATCGTATCGCAAGTCATTTATTGGCGCTGGGTACTTACTCTCTTGATATCGGAGGTTTTACTCCTTTCTTGTATGCTTTTCGTGATCGCGAAAAGATTTTGAGAATTTTTGAAGAAATTTGTGGAGCGCGTTTACTTTACAATTACATTCGTCCAGGCGGTGTGGCTCGAGATATTTCAAAAAGTGTTCAAGAAAAAATTGCTGATTTTTGTAAGTATTTTGTTCCACAGTTGGATGAGATCAATGATTTGCTTTCGGGCAATTTGATTTTCGTAAATCGGACAGCAAATATAGGAGTTATCAGTGCGGACATGGCTGTCGCTTATGGATTGAGTGGGCCAAATCTTCGCGGAAGTGCCGTGAATTGGGATTTGCGCAAAGTTCATCCTTATTCTGGTTATGAAAAATACGATTTTGATGTTTGCCTAGGAACAGCTGAAAAAGGTGTCGTAGGTGATTGTTGGAATCGTTATTACGTTCGCGTAAAAGAAATGTACCAAAGCATTCGAATTATTGAGCAAGCTTTGAAGGCTCTTCCTGAAGGAGCCTCTATGGGTGCTGTGCCTAAGTCGCTGAAACCAAGCGGTGAAGTTTATATGCAAACAGAATGTCCGCGAGGAGCGCTTGGTTACCACATTGTGGCAGACGGAACAAAACGTCCGCATCGAGTAAAAGCGAAGAGTCCTTGCTTTATTGCGGTTTCGACCATCGATGAAATGTGTGCAGGGATGATGCTCGCAGATGTGGTGGCGTATTTGGGAAGTCTTGATATCGTTCTTGGAGAAGTCGATCGATGAGCACATTTTGGAAAGAATATTTTGGTAACATCTGGATGGCGATCAGAACGGTCGCAAAAGGAATGTCGGTAACTTTTCTTGCCTTCCTTAAAGCAAATGGACTTCGAAAAGTTCGTGGAGGATACGATTACGGTTCGGGAACTGTGACGATTAGTTATCCCGAAGTAAAAGATCCGCTCCCTTTAAATTCTCGAAATCGTTTGTTCATGCATGAAGAGGGATGTATTTCCTGTAACCAGTGCGCTGTTATTTGTCCTGTGGAGTGTATTACGATTGAAAGCCGTAAAAAAAATGCGGATGAAAATCCTGATGCAAAAACGCCTGCACACTTTGGAAACAAGCCTCTTAAATTGAAGCTCATGCGTTTTGATATCGACGAGGCGCTGTGCTGCTTTTGTGGATTGTGCACAGAAGTTTGTCCGACTGAATGTTTGGTACATACGACGGAATTTGAATATTCTAAGTATGATCGTGATCATCTTGTGTATGATTATTTAAAATTCAAAGACGAAAATCCTCTTCCAAAGTAATTTAAATGAGCGAGGAATTTCCTTCATTTCAAAAAGAAAAAATAAATGATGATTTTCAGTCTCGTAGTTCAGCTTTCTTTTTTATAGTTATTCTTGTTTTACTAACCGGGCTTTCTATCTTTGCAAGTTTTCGTTTTTTGTCGGGATCTAAAACTTCAAGAAATGAAATTTTAGCTAGGATTTTAGAGGCCTCGGAGAGTCGACAAAATCATCTTCTTCTTGAGTGGATGCAGCACTTAAACGCCAATGAAAAAGATTGGACACCGACCGCTAAAGAACAAAAAGATTTGCTGAGTTGGAGTGGGGCTCGTGTCTCTGATCTAAAAAAAACAGGCAATACTCCAGCCCTCTTGGCTTTGCACATCTCAAGCCAGGGGCCTGGAATTGATTTTGATGAAGAGCTTTTTAAGAAACTTAAAGAAGGAGCGCAGACCCCAGATGCTAAGATGGCTCTTGGGTTGTATTTAAGCCGACAAAAGCTTTCAAATGAGGATATTTTTACTTTCTTTGAAGACTTGAGCTTAGATTCTTCTTTGATTTTACGAAAAATAAGTCTTTCGTACTGGGAAAATTGCCTTTTGCTAGAATCAGACAAGAAAAAGAGTTGTGAGGCGAAACTCCAAAGTCTTTTGGAAAGTGAAAATGATGAATTGCGATGGAGTGCGGCTTTTTCTGTCGTGAGAGTTAAGCAAAGGGTGCAGTCTTCTTTGGTTCAGTCGGCTCAAGGTGAGCTTCGGGGGCTTGAGAGAAAAATTACCACTCAAGATCCCGAGCTTTTTTCACGTTTTTCACCCGAGATTTTGCAAGAAATCCTCAAGGAGCTCAAACGCCACGCGTTGTGATTTAAGACTTTGAAAAAAGACATTTTTTTTCATTCAGTCTTAAAGCGTACTTGCTTGGAAGAGGCGCTCGCGGCATAAAGAAAGGGTCTCAAAGGAATTTACAAAAGTGGCAGAAGAAACAAAGCTAAATCGTCGCGAATTTATCTCATGGTTTTGGTTAGGTTGGATTACCTTTTCTGTCATTGTTGGAATTGTGTTATCTGCTTTGGGTCGCTTTCTTTTTCCAAACGTTCTTTTTGAAAAGCCCTCTAAGTTTAGAGCAGGTATGCCGACGGATTATTCTGTGGGTGTGGATGAGCGTTTTAAAGACACTCAATCCGTTTGGCTCGTCAAAACCAACGACAATATGATGTATGCTCTTTCAACTGTTTGCACACACTTGGGATGTACGCCCAACTGGCTCTCCAGTGAGCAAAAATTTAAATGTCCTTGTCACGGAAGTGGTTTCCGTCCCACAGGATTAAACTACGAAGGTCCCGCTCCTCGTCCTCTCGAAAGATTTGCAATCAGCTTCGATGAGACGGGAAATATTGTTGTCGATAAGTCAAAAAAAATTATGAATGCTTCTGAGTGGGAGCAAGGCGATTTTATCTTAAAGGTGTAAGAAATTTATGAATCCACTACGTAAACTTTGGAACTACATTCGTGAAGGACAAATCTGGAAGTCCATATTTCGTCACAATCTTCCTGACAATCCGCGAGATCAAAGTTTAGCGGTTCTCACAAACGTCTTTTTGCATTTGCATCCTGTGAAAACTCGTAAATCAGGTGTTCGTATGTCGTTCACATGGTGTATGGGTGGTCTTACTTTCTTTTTGTTTCTTGTCGAAGCTGTCACAGGCATTTTGTTGATGTTCTATTATCGTCCAACGCTTGAGTTTGCTTACAACGACATCGTGGCTCTTCGCGAGCATGTGCCTTTGGGGATCATGCGCGAAATTCACCGTTGGGGAGCTCACTCCATGGTGATCACTGTGTGGTTGCATATGTTTCGTGTCTTCATGACCGGAAGTTACAAGCCGCCTCGTGAATTTAACTGGGGTGTAGGAGTGATTCTTCTTGTTCTGACAATGTTGCTTTCTTTTACGGGTTATCTTTTGCCATGGGACCAGCTCGCAATTTGGGCGATTTCGGTGGGTGCAAATATGGCTGCTGCAACTCCGCTTGCGGGTGTGACAGGTCCTGGTTCGATGCTTCTTAAAATTGGAGATGTTCCGCTGGTTCATAGCGGAAATGATGCAAAATTTGGTCTTTTGGGTGGGCGCTTTATTGGTGAATCCACGCTTTTAAGGTTTTACGTCTTACATTGCATTGCCATTCCGTTTGTCGTGACTCTTTTAATTGCAGTTCACTTTTGGCGAGTAAGAAAGGATGGGGGAATCTCGGGTCCTCTCTAGGCCGAGTCAATAAAAATGGTTCAAGCACTTCGCGAGTTCATCAACTTTTTATGTAATCCTATTATTTATTTTACGCTTGTTTGTATCGCGTGGTGGGCAATCATGAAATACCACGAGATCTGGACTCGACCCCGAGTGATGATTGGAATTTCAGGAATTTCACTCGCTTTTTTAGCTTTTGCTTTTGCTGACAAGAATTTTTATCGTGAAGCTGTTAAGCCAGATAATATTCCAATTTGGGTGATGACGATCGCAACGGTTTTTCTTTTTTGGTTGGCGATGCGAAGAGGAGCTATCAACGATCAGTTGATGGCTGAAGGTAAGCCCAATCTCGAAAAACAAGAATCAGATAAAAAAGTCTATACATGGCCAGATCTTGTTTATTCAGAGCTCATTTGTATGGTTCTTTTCACGGCCTTTCTTATCTTGTGGGCTATTGTTTTTAAGGCGCCTCTCGAAGATCCTGCTAACTCAGGTATCACTCCTGCGATTGCAAAAGCTCCTTGGTATTTCTTAGGTCTTCAAGAAATGTTGGTTTACTACGATCCTTGGATTGCGGGTGTTGTATTGCCTACGATGATTATTGTGGGATTAGTGGCGATTCCTTATATAGATTTTAATTCGAAGGGTAATGGTTATTACACTGTTAAAGAACGGTACATGGCGATTTGGCTTTTTGGGTTTGGTTTCATTGTATTGTGGATGGCACTTATCTTCTTGGGAACTTTTATGCGAGGTCCAGGGTGGAACTTCTTCGGTCCTTTCGAAGAGTGGGACAGTCACAAAGTAGTTTCGGAGCCTAACATCAACTTGAGTGAAATTATTTGGGTAAAGCTTTTGAATGTTGGTCTGCCTAAAAATATTTTAGTGCGAGAAATTTTTGGTATTTTAATTGTTTCAGCTTACATGGGTATTCTTCCAGTTTACTTGGCTAAAACTTATTTAAAATCCTATTACGAAAAGATGGGGGCGGTACGCTTTTATCTTTTTGCAATTTTACTTGTGGTTATGCTTTCACTTCCGATTAAAATGTATCTCAGGTGGTTGTTTGCGTTTAAATATGTAATTTCCATTCCAGAGTTTCTCCTCAATATATAGGTGATGACGAAATGGCTACAGAGAAACAAGACACAGTTTACGATTCAAGAAAACTTTCAAAATGGTTTGCTATTGGGTCTGTTATTTTATTGGTGATTGTCGTTTGGGCATTGATTGAAGATTACGATCGACCTTGGAAAGTTTATCAGCGTCAAGCTCAAAAAATTGCAACGGCTGTGGGTGAGAACCGCCTCAAAATGGCTGAGCGAAATCTTAATAAGAGTAAGCTCTCTGCACTCGAAGAAAGTTTAGCAAAAGTAGAAAAAGAAGAATCTGTTGTTCTTCGTGAGATCGATAAAAAAATTAAAGATCTCACAGATGATTATTACAAGAAAAATAGTAAGTACCAAAATTTAAAGGGTGACTTAGCAGCCGACCTTTTCAAGCTAGAAAAATCGATTGAGCACGAAAGTAAAAACTCTCCCAAATTAAAAGCAGCGTATGATCAAAAATCTAAAAGGGTTGCCGAGTTAGCTGTCATTGCGGATGAAGCGGATAAAAAACTGACTCGCGCAAAAGAAATGCGTGCCGATATTCTTTCAAAATCAAAAGAGATTACAGATCGTAAAGAAAAGCTTCTTAAAGAATTAACTCAACTTCGTAAAACAATTGCTGATTCGGAATTAAGTCTTGGAAACATTATTCGAAATGCTCCCATGATCGATTTTGTGGCTCCCACAATTAAGATCAACCAAGTAATACTTCCACATTTAAAAGACGATTATTTCTTCAATAAAGTTCCTCGCGTTGATCGCTGTATGAGTTGTCACGTGACGATTGATAAAACAGGTTTTGAAGATTTTCCTCAGCCTTACAAATCTCATCCAAAGTTAAAGTTGATGGTAGGTCCTGATAGCCCGCATCCTGCAAGCAAAGTGGGTTGTACAACATGTCACTCTGGTGTTCCTCAAAGTGTTGATTTTGTAAAAACAGCTCACGTTCCTCGTGATGTGGCTCAGGAACAAGAGTGGAAGGCTAAATATCATTTTCATAGAGAACATACGATTAAGACTCACATGATTCCGTTACAGATGACGGAAGGTAAGTGTATGCAGTGTCATGCGAAACAAGTTCAGCTGGATGGAGCTCCAACTTTTAATGCTGGAATGCGTTTGATTGAACGTTATGGTTGCTACAATTGCCATAAGTTTGCAGGTCACTTTGAGCGTCTACAACACGAAAAGAAATCAGGTCCTCAACTTTACACGATTGCCTCCAAATTAAGTCCTGAATGGGTGCGTAAATGGTTGTGGGAGCCAAAATCATTCCGTCCAAGCACGCTCATGCCTGCTTTCTGGCAGCTTCATAACAACTCTGATCCCGACTCTTTAGAGCGTGGAAAGGTTGAAGTTGAATCTATTACTCACTATCTATTCAAGCGAACAGAAGCTTTTGAACCGATTAAAATGTCGAGCAAAGTTGTGGGAGATGCAACCCGCGGAAAAAACCTGATGGAAAATGTGGGATGTCTTGCCTGCCATGCGGTTAATGATTTCCCTCGTAAAAATCCTGAATCAATGAAGACCTTGGGTTGGAAGAACCCCATTGTTCCATTGCCTGGGCCTGAGTTAAATCAACTCGGATCAAAAGTTTCTCGTGAATGGCTGTATTCATGGTTGATGAATCCGAAACATTATTGGTCTCAAACTTCCATGCCGAGCATGAAGTTAAGTGAGCAAGAAGCTCTCGATTTGTCTGAATATCTTCTCGCTAAGAAAAACGAAGAATTCGAAGCTCTTCCCGTGCCCGAAGCAAAAGACGCTGTTCGAGATCAGCTTGTTACAAACTATCTCATGAAAACAATGTCTCCCAAAGAAGCACAAACAAAATTGGCTTCGATGTCTTTAGATGATCGTAAGGATTTTCTAGGTCAAAAATTTATTAATCACTACGGCTGCTATGCGTGTCACGCTATCAAAGGTTTTGAAAATGCCCCTAACGTGGGTGTTGAGTTAACCTATGAGGGTAGCAAAGACGTTTCTAAGTTTGCGTTCGAAAACGTGCATCTTGATCATACGTCACGGCCTGATTGGATTTATACAAAACTTCGCACACCTCGTATTTGGGATGTGGGTAAGGTTCGTGATTTTGAGGCCAAAACAAAAATGCCTCACTTCGGAATGTCTAAAGAACAAGCCACTGCTGTTGCAGCGATCGTTGTGGGTAGCGAAAATAGTAACGTTGATGAAGTGGCTCAGTTTAAGGTTGATGGGCGATGGGAGCAAATTATCGATGGTCATCGTGTCTTAAATCGCTACAACTGTGTGGGTTGTCACGCGATTGAGAAAAAACAAGGCCATGTCTTGGCTCATTATGCTGATAGTTCTGAAG